>CBHRRQ010000057.1:0-18895 GCA_966081555.1 uncultured Terrabacter sp. | reverse complement strand
CGTTCCGGGGCTCGTGCCCGAGCCGCAAGTGCCCGTGCAAGCACGGCCTCGCGCTGCTGCTGCTCTGGGTCGACGGCGCGGGGTCGGGGGCCGACGCCGCGTAGGCGGCCGGCTTCGCGCAGGAGTGGGCGGCCGAGCGCTCGGCGCGCGCGGGCGCCAAGGCAGCGGGCGAGGCGGCCCGCCCCACGCGGACGCCCGACCCGGCCGCCGCGGCGAAGCGCCTCGAAGAACGCCTGGCGCTCATGGACGGCGGCATGGACGACTTCGCCCGCTGGCTCACCGACCTCGCGCGCAGCGGCACGGCGTCGGCACGGCAGCAGTCCTACGCGTGGTGGGACGGCGCCGCCGCCCGGCTCGTCGACGCACAGCTGCCCGGGCTCGCCGACGACGTGCGCTCGGTCGGCGGTGCCGTGAGCGGGCGGCCCGACTGGGCGGAGCGGCTGCTCGTGGCGCTCGGACGCTGGTGGACGGCGACGCGGGCGTGGGCGGCCCGCGGGTCGCTCGGCGACGACCATCTCGGCGACCTGCGCGCCTACCTCGGCTGGTCGGTGAGCACCGAGTCGGTGCGCCGGGCCGACGCCGTCACCGACCGCTGGCTCGTGCTCGGTGCCCACCGCACCGACGACGGCCGGCTCCAGCAGCAGCGCACCTGGCTGCGCGGCCAGGCCACGGGCGAGACCGTGCAGGTGCTCGACTTCGCGGCCGGCGGGCAGGTGCTGCCCGTCGCGCGCATCGTCGGGTCGAGCCTCGACGCGACGCTCGCCCGCTACCCCGGCGCCGCCGTGCGCCGTGCGCTCTTCGTCGACGAGCCCGTCGTCGCCGACGAGCCGGGGCGTATGCCGCCGGGTGCGTCCCTCGAGGAGGCGCGGTCCGCGGCCGCGGCCGCCTGGGGGCTCAACCCGTGGGCGCGGCGGTGCCCGGTGGTCCTCGACGAGGCCCGGGTCGGCCTGGACCGCGTCGTCGACGCGGCCGGAGCCACCGTGGCCCTCGCCGACGACGCGGACGTGTGGTCGCTGCTCGCTGTCACGGGCGGCCGGGCCACGCACCTCTTCGGCGAGCTCGAGGAGTCGCGGCTGCGGCCGCTGACCGTCGTGGTCGACGGCGAGGTGATGGGCCTGTGACCGATCGGATGAACGACGTCGACACGTGGTGGCGTGAGGTCGGCAACGCCGCGCTGCTCGGGACCGCTCGGCGGCCCGTGCCAGACCTGCCCGACCTCGGCCCTGCAGGGGTGCGCCCCCGTGGGGTGCCCGGCCCGCGCGAGGAGGCGCTGCTCGACGCGGCCGCGCTCGGCGGGGCGGCGCTCCGCGCCGGTCGCCGGCTCGACCACGCACCACCCCCCGGGGCCGCCCCCGACGACACGCGTCCTGTCGCGCCGCGACGAGCCGTGCAGCTGCTCGAGCTCGTGCTGACCCAGCCGCCGGCGGGGGCTGCCCAACGCGTGGGACTGCTCGTGCACTGGCTGCGCACGGCCGACGACGCCGGTTGCCGGGTGCCACCCGTCGTGCTGCCGCTGCTGCTCGGCATGGCCACCGCGTCACGTGAGCTACGGCGCCCGACGGCGGCCGTGCTCGGCGAGCGAGGGCGCTGGCTCGCGGCCCTGCGTGAGGAGTGGGCCTGGGTGACCGAGGCGACCGCCGGTGCCGAGGCGCGCACGGCGTCGCGGGCCTCGGGTGCCGTGCCCGCCGCCGACGACTGGGCGCGGCTGCCGTCGAGCGACCGGGTCGCGGTGCTGGCCTCGGCGCGGGCCGCCGACGCCTCCGCGGCTCGCGCACTCGTCGAGTCGACGTGGTCGACCGACTCCGCCCGCGACCGGCGTTCCCACCTCGAGGCCCTGCGCGTCGGCCTCGGCGCCGATGACGAGGCGCTGCTCGAGACGGCCCTCGACGACCGCGCCGGAACCGTGCGCGAGGTGGCTGCCGAGCTGCTCGACGCCCTGCCCGGCTCGCGACGAGCGGCGCGCATGGCCGAGCGGCTCCGACCCCTTGTCCACCGCACCGGCATGCTCGGGCGCGGTGTCGACGTCACCCTCCCCGGCGAGCCCGACCCGGCCGGGGTGCGCGACGGTCTCGGCAAGCCACCTCCCCGCCGGTCGGCGCGCGGATGGTGGCTCGAGCAGCTCTGCGCCGGTGCACCGCTCGAGGTGTGGTCCGAGCTGACCGGGGCCGAGCCGGCGACCGCGCTGAAGCGACTGACCGACGCGCAGCAGCCCGACGTCCTGGCCGGCATACGCCGTGCGGTGCGGGCGCGACGCGACCCCGTGTGGGCGGCGGCCCTGCTCGAGCGCGGCTGGGACGCGACGCTCGTGCCCGCGCTGCCGCGCGAGGCCCGTGAGCGCGTGGCCCTGCAGCGTGTCGACGCGACCACCGACCGGGTGCACGAGCTCGGCGCCGTCGTGGGTGCGGTCGACCCGCCGTGGTCGCCCGACTTCAGCGTCGCGCTCCTCTCGCGCCTGCGCGCCTCCAAGGTCGGATCGGCCATGGTGCTCGCCACGATGCCGCACCTGCTCGCCGGCCTGCACCCGGCCGCGCTCGACCCGCTCGAGCGCTGGGTGGCCGAGGCCGGCAGCGACCAGATGCTCTCGACCAACCTGCGCAACCTGCTCCAGTTCCACTCCGTCAAGCGATCGATCACCGAGGCCTTCAGATGAGCGAATCCCCTTCCGCCGCCACCGTCCTGCGGGCCCACGCCGAGGACGCGTACGCCGCCGAGCTGGCTGCCCTCGTGGCCGCCGACGACCGCCCCCGTCCGCCGCGCTGGCGCCTGTCGCCCTGGGCCGTCACGACCTACCTCCTCGGTGGCACGCTCGACGACGGCACCGAGGTCACGCCGAAGTACCTCGGGTCGCGCCGCCTCATGGAGGTCGCCGTCGCGTCACTGGCGACCGACCGGGCGCTGCTGCTGCTCGGCGTGCCCGGCACCGCGAAGACGTGGGTGGGCGAGCACCTCGCGGCGGCCATCAGCGGGTCGTCGACGCTCGTCGTCCAGGGCACGGCCGGCACCCCCGAGGAGTCGCTGCGCTACGGCTGGAACTACGCCCGCCTGCTCGCCCAGGGGCCCACGCGGGCGGCGCTCGTGCCGAGCCCGGTCATGCGGGCCATGGAGACCGGCGCGCTGGTCCGCATCGAGGAGCTGACCCGCATCCCCGCCGACGTGCAGGACGCCCTCATCACGATCCTGTCGGAGAAGACCCTGCCGGTCCCCGAGCTCGACACGCAGGTGCAGGCGCTGCAGGGCTTCAACGTCATCGCCACCGCCAACAACCGCGACAAGGGCGTCAACGACCTGTCGTCCGCCCTGAAGCGCCGCTTCAACACGCTCGTGCTGCCGCTGCCCGACTCGCTCGAGCAGGAGGTCGAGATCGTCCGCACCCGCGTGGACTCCCTCGGCCGGTCGCTCGAGCTGCCCGCAGGGCTCGAGTCGCTCGCCGAGATCGAGCGGGTCGTCACGGTCTTCCGCGAGCTGCGCGCGGGGGTCACGGCCGACCAGCGCACGACGGTGAAGTCGCCGTCGGCCACGCTCTCGACGGCCGAGGCGATCTCGGTGATGACGAACGGGCTGTCGCTCGCGGCTCACTTCGGTGACGGCGTCGTGCGCGCCGACGACGTCGCGGCCGGGCTCGTCGGCGCAGTGGTCAAGGACCCGGTCCAGGACCGCATCGTCTGGCAGGAGTACCTCGAGACCGTCGTCAAGGACCGCCCCGAGTGGACCGACCTCTACCGCGCCTGCCGCGAGCTCGGCTGACATGACCCGCGTGGAGGTGCTCGGCGTCCGGCACCACGGGCCCGGCTCGGCGCGCTCGGTCGAGCAGGCGCTCGACGAGCTGCAGCCCGACGTCGTGCTCATCGAGGGGCCGCCCGAGCTCGACGCCCTCATCCCGCTCGCCGCCGACCCCGACCTCGTGCCGCCGGTCGCCGGGCTGGTCTACGCCGTCGACGAGCCGAGGAAGGCTGCCTTCTACCCCTTCGCGGTGTTCTCGCCCGAGTGGGTGGCGCTCCAGTGGGCGCTCGCGCACGGGGTCGACGTCCGGTTCGCCGACCTCCCGGCGACCCACTTCCTCGCCGGCACCTCCGACGGTTCGGACGACGGTTCGGACGACGGTTCGGACGACGGCTCGGACGACGGCTCGGGCGACGAGTCGGCCGATGGCTCGGACGACGAGGCGCCTCGACCACGTCGCCGCCGCGGCCAGCGCCCCGACCCGATCACCGCACTCGCGACCGCCGCCGGCTACGACGACCCCGAGCGCTGGTGGGAGGACGCGATCGAGCACCGGCGCACCTCGTCGCTCGCTCACTTCGCGCACCTCCGCGAGGCCATGCAGGGCGTCCGCGGCGACCTCTTCGTCGACGACGACGACCGCCGAGAAGCGTTCATGCGCAAAGTGATCCGGGCCGAGCTCAAGGCAGGTCGCGAGCGCGTCGCGTTCGTCTGCGGGGCCTACCACGCTCCGGCCCTCGACCCGGCGTCGTTCCCGCCGGTCGGCCGTGACAACGCGCTGCTCAGCAAGCTGCCGAAGGTCAAGGTCGCTGCGACGTGGGCGCCGTGGAGCTCCGGACGACTCGCGTACGCCAGCGGCTACGGCGCCGGCGTCCGCTCGCCGGGGTGGTACCAGCACCTCTTCGTCACTCCCGACGACGAGGTCGTGCCGTCGTGGTTCGTGCGCGTCGCACGAGCCCTGCGCGGCGAGAACCTCGACGCGTCGACCGCCTCCGTCGTCGAGGCGACGAGGCTCGCGAGCGCCCTCGCCGCCGTGCGCGGTCGGCCGTCCGTCGGGCTGAGTGAGCTCACCGACGCCGCCCGCGCGGTGCTCACCGAGGGCGCCGACCTGCCGCTGCGGCTCATCGACCGCACGCTCGTCATCGGCGAGGAGCTCGGCCGGGTGCCCGAGTCGACGCCGATGGTGCCGCTCGCGAGCGATCTCGCGAAGCTGCAGAAGTCGTTGCGGCTCAAGGTCTCCGCGACGTCAGCGGTCGTCCAGCTCGATCTCCGCCGCGAGTCGCAGCTGGCCCGCTCGGTCCTGCTCCACCGGCTCGCGATCCTCGACGTCCACTGGGGCAGCCAGGTCGACGCCGGCCGGTCGACGGGCACCTTCAAGGAGGCGTGGGAGCTGGAGTGGACCCCCGAGCTCGCCGTCGCCGTCATCGAGGCGAGCCTGCACGGCACGACCGTGCGCAGCGCCGCGGAGTCGAAGGTCGCGGAGGAGGCCGAGCAGGCGTCCGACCTCGGCGTGCTCGGCGGGCTCATCGAGCAGTGCCTGCTCGCCGACCTTCCCGACGGCCTGCGGGCCGTCGTCGCGGCCCTGGCCGACCGCACGGCACGCCAGCACGACACCCAGGCCCTCCTCGAGACCGTCGAACCGCTCGCCCGCACCTGCCGCTACGGCGACGTGCGCGGCGTCGACGTCGCCGACGTGACCCACGTGCTCCAGACCGTCGTCGTGCGCGCGTCGGTCGGCCTGCGCCCCGCCTGCGCGAGCCTCGACGACGACAGCGCCGACCGCATGCGCACCGCCATCGAGGCGGCGCACCGCGGCATCGCGCTCGTCGACCGCGACGACCTCCGCGACCCGTGGCACGAGGCCCTGCTCGCCGTCGGTCGCGACGAGGTGATCCACGGAGCCGTGTCGGGCCGCGTCAACCGGCTGCTGCTCGACGGCGGCCTGCTCGAGCACGCCGACGCCGCCGCCCGGCTGAGCCGGCGCCTGTCACCGGGCACGCCCGCCCCGGCCGCCGCGGCCTGGCTCGACGGCTTCCTCACCGGTGAGGCGCTGCTCCTCGTCCACGGCGACGACCTGCTCCAGATCATCGACGAGTGGCTCGTCGCGGCCTCCGAGGAGGCGTTCGAGGACCTGCTGCCCCTCGGGCGCCGCACCTTCTCGCGCTACCAGCCGGCCGAACGCCGCCTCATCGGAGGCCACCTGCGCGACCTCGCGAGCGGCACGCGTACCTCCTCGGTGACGACGGCCGACATCGACCTCGACCGCGCCGCGCCCGCCATCGCGGCCGTCGCCCGCCTGCTCGGACTGGAGGTGGCCTCGTGAGCGAGGAGCGAGACCGGCTGACCCGCTGGCGGCTCGTGCTCGGCGGCGAGCAGTCCGACGGCATCGGCGAGGCGGCGAGCCTCGACGCCGACGACCTCAAGCGCGACGAGGCGCTGCGCGAGCTCTACGACGGCGAGCGCCGCAGCGGGCTCGGCGCGTCCGCGCCCAGGGTGGCGCGCTGGCTCGGCGACATCCGCGGCTACTTCCCCTCGTCGGTCGTGCAGGTCATGCAGGCCGACGCGATGGACCGGCTCGGGCTCACCCAGCTGCTGCTCGAGCCCGAGCTGATGGAGGCCGTGCAGCCCGACATCAACCTCGTCTCGACGCTCGTCGGCCTGAACCGCGTCATCCCGGAGCGGTCGCGAGCCACGGCCCGGGCGGTCGTGCGCGTCGTCACCGACGAGCTCGAGGAGCGCCTGCGCGCCGAGACCGTGCAGGCCGTCACCGGCGCGCTCAACCGGGCCGCGCGCACCCGGCGGCCGCGGCACTCCGACATCGACTGGAACCGCACCGTCGCGGCCAACCTCAAGCACTACCAGCCCGAGCACCGCACGGTCGTGCCCGAGCGCCTCGTCGGCTACGCGCGGCGCGCGCACCGCGTCGAGCGGCGGATCATCCTCTGCATCGACCAGTCCGGCTCGATGGCCGAGTCCGTCGTCTACTCCAGCGTCTTCGGCGCCGTGCTGGCATCGCTGCGCTCGGTCGAGACGAAGCTCGTCGTCTTCGACACGGCCGTCGTCGACCTCACCGACGAGCTCGACGACCCCGTCGACGTGCTCTTCGGCGTGCAGCTCGGCGGCGGCACCGACATCAACCGGGCGCTCGCCTACTGCGAGGGGCTCATCGAGCAGCCGGCCGACACGATCCTCGTGCTCATCAGCGACCTCTACGAGGGCGGCATCGCCGAGGAGATGGTGCGGCGCGCCTCGTCAATCGTCGCGTCCGGCGCCACGATGGTCGCCCTGCTGGCGCTCAGCGACTCGGGGCGGCCGAGCTTCGACGCGAACCACGCGGCGGCTCTGGCGGCTGTCGGGGTGCCGGCCTTCGCGTGCACACCCGACAAGTTCCCCGACCTCATGGCCACGGCGATCGAGAAGCGCGACATCCCCGCGTGGGCCGCCGCCAACGACATCGTCACGACCCACGAGCCCGACCCGGCTCCCTGACCGGTCGCAGTGGTGGGCGCTCCGCGCAACGGCGCACGTGCCTGACGGCATACTCGCGGGCATGCACCTTCACCCCGAGGAGCCCGAGGCCGCGTCGTGGCAGCGTATGGACGACCAGGCCCTCGCCGAGACCCTGCACGGCCTGCTGACGACCGACCGGCCGGTGCTGCTCGTCGACGGGCGCTCGGGCGGCGGCAAGTCGACCTTCGCCGAGCGGGCAGCGACCCTGCTCGGCGGCGCCGTCGTCCACGCCGACGACCTGGCGTGGCACCACGACATGACGGCCTGGGACGAGCTCGCGATCGAGCACGTCATCCAGCCCTGGCGACGCGGCGAGACGATCGCCTACCGGCCACCCGGCTGGGTCGCCAAAGGCCGTGAGGGGCAGGTCAGCGTGCCCGACGGCGTACGCGTGCTCGTCCTCGAGGGGGTCGGCGCGGGCCGCGCGTCCCTCGCCACCCACGCGGACGCCGTCGTGTGGGTGCAGTCCGACCGTGACGTCGCGCGCGAGCGGGGGCTGCGCCGCGACGTCGAGCTCGGCCGCACGCGCGAGGAGGCCGAGGCGTTCTGGGACGAGTACTCCGCCTCGGAGGAGCCGCTGCTCGCAGCCGACCGCCCCTGGGAGCGGGCCGCCCTCGTCGTCAACGGGACGGCGGGCGAGCCGCTCGTCCACGTCGTCAGCTGAGCGCCGCGACGACACCGGTGTCCGTGGGCTCGTTTCATGAACGTCAGTCGTCGAGGGCGTCGACGTAGGCCGTGAGCTTCTGCTGCTCCTGACCGAGGGTCTTCACGTCGTAGCCGAGATGCTGGCTCGCCTGCGCGGCGGTGAGGTCGAACGACCGGCCGGGCGCCGCGACGTGCACCGTGCCGAGGTTGCCGATGGTCCCGAGCAGCAAGGTCGACGGCGAGGTGAAGTCGATGGTGTCGACCGGCTTGGGCAGGTCCTCGTCGAAGGTGATGGTGACGCCGTAGGGCTTCGCGGCGGTCTGCAGCGCGATCGTGTAGGAGCCGTCGGGGCCGAAGCCGGCCGCCCGCGTCAGCCAGATGACGCGGGAGTTGTCGCCGACGAAGTCGGTGCGCTGCTCCCAGAGCTGGTCGGCGCGGCCGGGCGCCGCCGCACCGGACGACGAGGCCTCGGGCGCGCTGCAGCCGGCGAGGGCGATCCCACCGAGCAGCGCTGCGGCGATGGAGCGTCTGAGCATGTCGGTCCCCTGTTCTCGGGCCGTCGGGCCCGTCCCTGTGGGGCCCGTCCGGCCGGTGCAGTCTGGCAGAGGCGAGCCGTCGGCAGGCGGTTCCGCGAGGCCGGGCGGCAAACCGGCGCGATGTCGACGCGATGTCTACTCGCGGGTCGCCATGGATGAGTGGAAGGCTGCGGGTGTGGCGTGACGAGCGCCACGCGCCCTGTCGGGGCGCAGGCACGACGAAGGAGACCTGCTCGATGATCTCGCGGATCGCGATCGTCAACCGCGGTGAGGCCGCCATGCGCCTCATCCACGCCGTGCGTGACCTCAACGCGGGCGCCGGACCCGGTGGTCACCGCATCGAGACGATCGCCTTGCACACCGAGGGTGAGCGGCGGGCCATGTTCGTCCGCGAGAGCGACCACGCGTACGACCTCGGGCCGGCCTCGGCACGCCCCTACCTCGACTACGCCGTGCTCGAGCGCGCCCTGCGCGAGACCGGGGCCGACGCCGCGTGGGTCGGTTGGGGCTTCGTCGCCGAGCACCCCGCGTTCGCGGAGCTGTGCGACCGCATCGGCGTGACCTTCATCGGACCGAGCGCCGAGGCGATGACCAAGCTCGGCGACAAGATCGGCAGCAAGCTCATCGCCGAGGAGGTCGGCGTGCCGGTCGCGCCGTGGAGCCGCGGCGGCGTCGACACCCTCGACGAGGCCAAGGCCGCTGCCGCCCGCATCGGCTACCCCCTCATGCTCAAGGCGACGGCCGGTGGCGGTGGGCGCGGCATCCGGCGCGTCGACTCCGACGCCGACCTCACCGACGCCTACGAGCGCACCCGCGACGAGGCCGAGCGCGCCTTCGGCTCGGGCGTCGTCTTCCTGGAGAAGCTCGTCACCGGCGCCCGCCACATCGAGGTGCAGGTCATCGCCGACGGGCAGGGCACCGCCTGGGCCGTCGGCGTGCGCGACTGCTCCGTGCAGCGCCGCAACCAGAAGGTCATCGAGGAGTCCGCGTCGCCCGTGCTCACCGCGGAGCAGGCGCAGGAGGTCAAGGACAGCGCCGAGCGGCTCGCGATCGCCGTGGGCTACGCCGGCGCCGGCACCGTCGAGTTCCTCTACCACCCGGGCGAGAAGTTCTTCGCCTTCCTCGAGGTCAACACGCGCCTGCAGGTCGAGCACCCGATCACCGAGACCGTCACCGACACCGACCTCGTCAAGCTGCAGATCCACGTCGCGAACGGCGGCCGCCTCGACGAGCTGCCGCAGGGGCGTCCCACCGAGCGCGGCCACGCCGTCGAGGCCCGGCTCAACGCCGAGGACCCCGACCGCGACTTCGCCCCGAGCCCGGGCCGCATCAGCCTGCTCCAGTTCCCCGCGGGACCCGGCATCCGCGTCGACACCGGTGTGGGAGAGGGCGACTCGATCCCTGCCGACTTCGACTCGATGATCGCGAAGATCATCGCCTACGGCCGCGACCGCGACGAGGCGCTCGCCCGCCTGCGCCGCGCCATGGCCGAGACGACCGTCGTCATCGACGGCGGCTCGACGAACAAGAGCTTCATCCTCGACCTGCTCGACCAGCCCGAGATCATCGACGGCTCGGCCGACACCGGCTGGATCGACCGGGTGCGCGCCGAGGGCCGCCTCGTGTCGCACCGCCACTCGGGCGTCGCGCTCGTGGCCGCCGGCATCGAGGCCTACGAGGACGCCGAGGCCATCGAGCGCGCCCGGCTGCTCGAGTCGGCCCGGGGCGGGCGCCCGCAGGTGCAGCACGCCGTCGGCCGCGCCATCGACCTCAAGCTGCGCGGCACCGCGTACAAGGTCATGGTGCTGCGCACCGCGGGCCACCGCTACCGCGTCAGCATCACCAACGGGGCCGAGCCGCACGTCGTCGACGCGACCATCGACCGCATCGACGAGTATGCCGGCCGCATCGTCGTCGAGGGCCGCGCGCACCGCCTCGTCACCGCCACCCACGGTCCCGTCCACCTCGTCGAGGTCGACGGCGTGACCCACCGCGTCAGCCGCGACGAGGGCGGCGTCGTGCGCTCGCCCGCGCCGGCGCTCGTCGTCGCGACCCCCGTCCAGGTCGGCGCCGAGGTCGCCGCGGGCGCGCCCGTGCTCGTGCTCGAGTCGATGAAGATGGAGACGGTGCTGCCGGCGCCGTTCCCGGCGAAGGTGCGCGAGCTGCTCGTCGCCGTCGGCAGCCAGGTCGAGACCGGCGCGCCGCTCGTGCGCCTCGAACCCACCGGCGACGAGGCCGAGGTCGCCGACGCCGCCTCCGACGACGCGTCCGTCGACCTCGACCTGCCCGACTCGAGCGCCCACACCGCCACCGCCCGCGAGCGCGTCGTGCGCGGCATCGAGGACCTCTCCGCGAGCGTCCTCGGCTTCGACGGCGACCCGAGCGGCGACGCGAGGATGCTCTCGGGCTACCTCGAGGCCCGCGACGCCGTCGCCGCCGAGGGCTCCGTGCCGCTCGCGGAGGAGATCGCGATCCTCGAGCTCATCACCGACTTCGCCGAGCTGAGCCGCAACCGCCCGGCAGCCGAGGAGCGCCACACCGAGCTGCTCGTGCACAGCCCGCGCGAGCACTTCCACTCCTACCTGCAGAGCCTCGACGTCGACCGTGCCGGGCTGTCGGCCGACTTCCAGGACAAGCTCGCTCGCGTGCTGCGGCACTACGGCGTCACGGACTTCGAGCGCACGCCCGACCTCGAGGAGGCGGTCTTCCGCATCTTCCTCGCGCAGCAGCGCTCGGCACCCGAGGTGCAGCTCGCGACGTCGATCCTGCAGCGGTGGCTCGCCGAGCCCATCCCGGCGGCCCCGCTCGACGTCGCCGCCCGCGACGCGCTCGACCGGCTCGTCGTGGCGACCCAGCTTCGCTTCCCCGTCATCGGCGACCTCGCGCGCAGCGTGCGGTTCCGCTGGTTCGACCAGCCCCTCGTCGACGAGGACCGTGCGGGGGTCCTCGCCGGCGTCCGCGACAAGGTGGCCGCGCTCGCTGCCGACCCGGAGGCCCCCGACCGCACCGCCCGGGTCGACGAGCTCGCGGCCATCCCCGAGCAGATCGTCCGCTTCCTCGCGGAGCGGCTGCACGAGTCGGTCGACACAGACGCCGGCCTGCAGCGGCACGAGCCCATGCTCGAGGTGCTCATCAAGCGCCACTACCGCGAGCACGAGCTGCACGCGCTGCGCACCTTCACTGAGGGTGGCCGTCCGTTCGCCACGGCCGACTACACCCTCGACGACCGGCCGACGCACCTCACGACGAGCATCGGCTCCGTCGACGAGCTCGTGCCCGGCAGCGCCCTCGACTCGGCCGTCTCGGCCGACGTGTGGGCCCGCACCGAGGGCAGCCAGTCCGTCGTCGACCTCTACCTGCGCTGGGCCGACGAGCCGCAGTCGCCCGACGAGGCGAGCGACCGCCTGGCGGCGCTCCTTCAGGAGCTGCCGTTCGCGCACGACACCCGCCGCGTCGCGGTGTGCGTCAGCGGCGGCACCGACCGCCACGTCGACTACTTCACGTTCCGTCCGGTCGACGGCGCCCTCGTCGAGGACCGCCTCGTGCGGGGCGTGCACCCGATGGTGGGCCGGCGCCTCAACCTGTGGCGGCTCTCGGCGTTCGACGTGACGCGCCTCGACGCGCCCGAGGACGTCCTGCTCTACGAGTGCGTGGCCAAGGACAACCCCGACGACACGCGCCTGGTCGCCCTCGCCCAGGTGCGCCAGGTCGTCGTCGTGCGCGACGAGGCCGGCCAGGTCTCCGGCCTGCCGCACGTCGAGCGCGCCATCGCGAACTGCCTCGAGGCGATCCGACGGGTCCGCGCCTCGCGCGGTGCCCGGGCCTCGAAGCTCGACATGAACCACGTGTGGGTCCAGATCTGGCCGACCATCGAGGCCGACCTGGGCCAGCTCACGGCACTGCGCAGCAAGATCGCTCCCGTCACGGCCGGCGCCGGCATCGAGGAGGTGCTCGTGCAGGCGACGGTCGCCGGCACGCCCGACGCCGCGCCGCTCGCGATCGCGGGTCGCTTCTACTACCAGCCGGGCTCGGGTGTCGTCGCCTCCGTCGGCGCCCCGCCCACCGAGCCGCTCAAGCCGCTCGACGACTACGCCTCGAAGGTCGTGCGCGCCCGTCGCCGCGGTCTCGTCTACCCGTACGAGCTGCAGTCGATGATCGCCGGTGACGGCGGCACCGTCGTCGAGCACGACCTCGACGACACCGGCGCCCTCGTTCCGGTCGACCGCCCGCAGGGCCTCAACAAGGCCGGCATCATCGTCGCCGTCGTCACCTCGCCGACCGTGCGCCACCCCGAGGGCGTCACCCGCGTCGTCCTGTCGGGCGACCCGCTGCGGTCGCTCGGCTCGGTCGCCGAGGCCGAGTGCGCCCGCGTCATCGCGGCGATCGACCTCGCCGAGCAGATGCGCGTGCCGCTCGAGTGGTACTCCCTCTCGGCGGGTGCCCGCATCTCGATGGACTCCGGCACCGAGAACATGGACTGGGTGGCCCGCGCCCTGAAGCGCATCATCGAGTTCACGCAGGCGGGCGGTGAGATCAACATCGTCGTCGCCGGCATCAACGTCGGCGCCCAGCCGTACTGGAACGCCGAGGCGACGATGCTCATGCACACCAAGGGCATCCTCGTCATGACGCCCGACAGCGCGATGGTGCTCACCGGCAAGCAGTCGCTCGACTTCTCGGGCGGTGTCAGCGCCGAGGACAACTTCGGCATCGGCGGCTACGACCGCGTCATGGGCCCGAACGGCCAGGCGCAGTACTGGGCCAAGGACCTCGCCGGCGCGCGCGACATCCTCATGTCGCACTACGACCACGCGTACGTGGCTCCCGGCGAGTCCGGGCCGCGGCGCGTGCCGACGAGCGACCCGGCCCACCGTGACGTGACGCTCTACCCGCACGACGCGCCGGGCTCCGACTTCAAGACGGTCGGCGAGATCTTCAGCTCGCTCACCAACCCCGACCGCAAGAAGCCGTTCGACATCCGCACGCTGATGCGCGCCGTCTCCGACCAGGACCACGAGACGCTCGAGCGCTGGGCGGGCATGGCCGACGCCGAGACCGCCGTCGTGCAGGACGCCCACCTCGGGGGCATCCCGGTGACGCTCATCGGGATCGAGAGCAAGTCCGTGCCGCGACGGGGCTTCCCGCCCACCGACGGCCCCGACACCTACACGGCGGGCACGCTCTTCCCCCGCTCGTCGAAGAAGGTCGCCCGGGCCATCAACGCCGCGAGCGGCAACCGGCCCGTCGTCGTGCTGGCCAACCTGTCGGGCTTCGACGGGTCACCCGAGTCGATGCGCGCCCTCCAGCTCGAGTACGGCGCCGAGATCGGCCGGGCCATCGTCAACTTCGACGGCCCGATCGTCTTCACCGTCGTCTCGCGCTACCACGGCGGCGCGTTCGTGGTGTTCTCCAAGACGCTGAACCCGCGCATGACCGTGCTCGCCGTCGAGGGCTCCTTCGCGTCGGTGCTCGGCGGGGCCCCGGCAGCCGCTGTCGTCTTCTCGCGCGACGTCGACGCCCGCACCGCCTCCGACCCGCGCATCACCGAGCTGGAGGCTCAGGTCGCGGCTGCCTCAGGTGTCGAGCGAGCCCGCCTGGCAACGGAGCTCGCCGACCTGCGCACGTCGGTGCGTGCCGAGAAGCTGAGTCAGGTGGCGTCGGAGTTCGACGCGGTGCACAGCATCCACCGCGCCGTCTCCGTCGGGTCCGTCGACGCCGTCATCGGGGCCCACGAGATGCGCCCCCGCATCATCGCGGCGCTCGAGCAGGGCCTGGTCACGCCTTCGTCATGACCACCTTGAGGGCCTGGCGGTCTGCGGCGTTCGCGAACGTGTCGTAGGCCGCCAGGACCTCGTCGAACGAGAACCGGTGCGTGACGAACTTGGCCGGGTCGATCTCGCCCGCGCTGATCTTGTCGAGCAGCTGCGGGGCGGTCGTCGCGTTGACGAGGCCGGTCGTGATGGTGATGTTGTTGATCCAGTCGCGCTCGATGGGGAAGCTCACGGGTGCGCCGTGCACACCGACGTTCGCGACGCGGCCGCCGGGACGGATCGAGTCGAGGCAGGTGCCGAAGGTCGCCGGCACCCCGACGGCCTCGATGGCCACGTCGACACCGAGGCCGTCGCGGCTCAGGCGCTTCAGCTCGCCGACGACGTCGTCGGTCGCGTTGATGTCGACGGTGTCGGTGGCGCCGAACTCCTTGGCCTGCGCGAGCCGGAAGGCGTTGCCGTCGACGGCGATGGTGCGCGAGGCGCCGCTCGGGGCCGCCGTCATGATCGCGGCGAGCCCGATCGGGCCGGCCCCGATGACGGCGACGACGTCGCCCTGCTTGACCTGGCCGTAGCGGACGCCGATCTCGTAGCCCGTCGGCAGGATGTCGCTCAGCATCGTGCCCTGCTCCGCCGAGACGCCGTCCGGCAGCGGGATGAGCCCGTTGTCGGCGAAGGGGACCCGCACGTACTCCGCCTGCGTGCCGTCGATGAGGTGGCCGAACACCCAGCCGATGCCGCCGAGGGTCTGGCAGTGCGACGGCAGCCCGGCCCGGCAGTAGTCGCACGTGCCGCACTTGCTGATGCACGAGACGATGACGCGGTCACCGACCGCGACCTTGCTGCACTCCGGCCCGACCTCGGTGACGACGCCGACACCCTCGTGGCCCAGGACGCGACCGTCGGTCACGGCCGCCACGTCGCCCTTGAGGATGTGCAGGTCGGTGCCGCAGATCGTCGTCGTCTCCATCCGGACGATCGCGTCGGTGGGGTCCTGGATCGTCGGATCGGGCACGTCCTCCCATGCCTTCCGACCCGGACCGTGGTAGACGAGCGCTTTCATGGGACCAGCCTCCTGTCGTGCGGGCAGGCGGTTCGGCCCGGATGGCCGACGCCGACCCGTCACCGCCATCGTCGTCGGCGGGTCCGACCGCGCCCACGGTCGAAGGTCCCGACCGGGACGGGCCGGACGTCCCGCTGGTGCGGTGCCCCTCCTGTCGGCGAGTCGGACTCTGGTCCCGGGCACCCCGGCGGGGCAGGATGACCGGGTGACGACGCTGCCGCTGCTGTCGGTGTCGGACGGCGTGGCCACGATCCGGCTGGCCCGTCCCGACGCCGGGAACGCCCTCGACCTTCCGACGGCGCTCGCGCTGCGTGACGCGGTCACGGAGATCGCCCGGACGGTCCGCGACATCGACGTCGTCGTGCTGCGCGCGGAGGGGCGGCTCTTCTGCGCCGGCGGCGACGTGCGGGCCATGGCGGCCGCGCCCGACCGGCCGGCGTTCGTCGCCGAGCTGGCCGGCGTCCTGCACGACGCCCTCACCTCGCTGCGCGCCGTGCCGGTGCCCGTCGTCGCGGTCGTCCAGGGCACCGCGGCGGGCGCGGGCATCGGCCTGCTCCTCGCCGCCGACGTGGTCGTCGCAGCCGAGCACGCGACCTTCGTGGCGGCCTACCCGTCGGTGGGCCTGTCACCCGACTGCGGCGTGAGCGCCCTGCTGCCCGCCGCGGTCGGTGCCCGCCGGGCGGCGCTCCTCCTCCTCACCGGGGCCACCATCGATGCCGCGACGGCGCTCGACTGGGGACTGGTGACCGAGGTGGCCGACCTCGACGACCTCGACGCCCGCGCCGGTGAGGTCGTCGCGGGCATCGCCGCCCTGCCGCGCGAGGCGGTCGGCGAGGCGGCCCGCCTGCTGCGCCTCGCGCCCGAGCGGCCGTATGCCGCCCAGCTCGCCGACGAGGCCGCCACCATCGCGCGCCTGTCGTCCACCCCCGAGGCCGACGCCCTTCTCACCGCCTTCGCCGCACCGAACGGAGACACCGCGTGAACGTCACCCTGTCGAGCACCGTCGACGACATCGTCCGGCGCAGCGCCGCGCGCCACCCCGGCCGCACGGCCCTCGTCTTCGAGGACCGCACGTGGACGTATGCCGCTCTCGACGACGCCGTCACCCGCGCGGCCGCGCACCTGCTGGGCCTCGGACTCGCCGCCGGCGACCGGGTGGCGACCGTGGGCCTCAACTCCGACGCGTACCTGCTCGCCTTCCTCGGCTGTGCGCGGGCGGGCCTCGTGCACGTGCCGGTCAACTACGCCCTGACCGGTCGCGAGCTCACCTACCTGCTGGGCGACTCCGGCGCGCGGGTGGCCCTGGTCGACGTGGCGCTGCGCGACTCGGTCGAGGCGGTGCGCGGGGACACGGCGCTCGAGCAGGTGCTGCTGCTCCACGGCGCCGACGACGCGGTGCTGCCGCTCTGGCGCGACGGCGACGTGCCGGAGCTCGAGGTCGAGCGCTCCGACACCGACCTCGTGCAGCTGCTCTACACGTCCGGCACGACGTCGCAGCCCAAGGGCGCGATGATGACCCACCGCGCGCTCGTGCACGAGTACGTCTCGTGCATCGTCGGGCTCGACCTGCGCGAGGGCGACGCACCGTTGCACTCGATGCCGCTCTACCACTCGGCCCAGATGCACGTCTTCCTGCTGCCCTACCTCGCCGTCGGCGCGACGAACCACCTGCTCACGCGGCCCGACGTGCCGACGATCCTCGAGAAGGTGGCGTCGGAGCGCATCGGGTCACTCTTCCTCGCACCGACCGTGTGGGTGCCGCTGTCGAACCACCCCGCGCTCGACACCGCCGACCTCGGCTCGCTGCGCAAGGCGTACTACGGTGCCTCGATCATGCCGGTGCCCGTGCGCGAGCGGCTTCAGCGGCGGCTGCCCGACCTCGGCTTCTGGAACTGCTTCGGGCAGTCCGAGATCGGGCCGCTCGCGACGGTGCTGCGACCCGAGGAGCACGCCGCACGCCCCGAGGCCTGCGGGCGCACGGTGCTGTTCGTCGAGGCACGGGTCGTCGACCCGGAGGGCGTCGACGTGCCGGCCGGCGAGCCCGGCGAGCTGCTCTACCGGTCGCCCCAGCTGTGCACCGGCTACTGGAACAAGCCCGACGCGACCGACGAGGCCTTCCGTGACGGCTGGTTCCACTCCGGCGACCTCGTGACCCGCGACGAGGAGGGCCACCTCACGGTGGTCGACCGCATCAAGGACGTCATCAACACCGGCGGCGTCATGGTCGCGTCACGCGAGGTCGAGGACGCCCTCTACACGCACCCGGCCGTGGCCGAGGTCGCCGTCATCGCGACGCCGCACGAGCGGTGGGTCGAGGCCGTCACCGCCGTCGTCGTGCTGCGCGACGGCCGGAGCGTCACCGAGAGCGAGCTGATCGAGCACGCCCGCGCCTCGCTCGCCCCGTTCAAGCTGCCGAAGGCCGTCCACTTCGTCGAGGGGCTACCCCGCAACCAGAGCGGCAAGCTGCTCAAGCGGGTGCTGCGCGACGACCTCACCGGGCACGCAGGGGAGCATCCCGCCGCGGGGTGAACGGGGCTGCGCGCTCAGGCCGGCCCGACGGCATACGCCAGCAGTGCCGTCGAGGCGGCCCACAGCACGAGGCCGGCCACGTTGGTGCGTGGGCGATAGGTGACGGCGGCGAGGAACTCGCGCAGGAAGGCGCTCGGCACGAAGTGCCAGGCGGCGGGGGCGCCGGTGACGTCGGCGTCGATGCCGAGCCGGCGGGTGATGAGCGCAGAGCGGCCGACGTGGAAGCTGCTCGTCACGACGCGAAGGTGCCCGTCGGCGTCGATCCCGCGTGACCGCAGGATCTCGCGTGACAGCAGCAGGTTCTCCTCTGTCGTCGTGGCCCGGTCCTCGGTGGCGACCGCGTCGGTGGGCAGGCCGTGCGCGACGAGGTAGGCCGCCATGGCCACGCCCTCGGGCATCGGCTCGTCGTCACCCTGGCCGCCGCTCGGCAGGACCAGCGGACGATGCCCGTCGGCGCGCTGGCTGCGCCAGACCTCGATCGCCGCGTCGAGCCGGTTGGCCAGCAGCGTCGGCACCGTCCCGTCGACCAGGCCCGACCCCAGCACGACGACGGCGACCGGCTCGGGGCGGGGCTCGGCGCGTCGCTGGAGGAGGCAGTAGTGCAGGTAGCTCACGAAGGCGAGCCCGGGATAGCCCGGCAGCAGGAGGACCACCGTGACGGCCACCGGCCAGGCGGTGCCGCCGACCGTGGTGGCCGTCGCGAGCACGGTCGCTGCGACCATCGCGACGCCGAGGAGGAGTGCCAGCGTGCCGACGAGGCTCAGCCCGTCACGGGCCGCCGCCGCAACCGCGCTGCCGACGAAGAGGAGTCCGAGCACGGCGGCGGCGATCCACGGCAGGACCAGCAGAGCCAGCACCGGTTCCAGGGGAGAGAGCAGGTCGAGCGCGAGAGCGCTTGCGGCCCAGAGCGATCCGGTCAGCAGGACCCCGCTGCGCCAGCGCCGCGGCTCGGCACGGGAGATCCGAAGCGCGAGCACGAGCAGCACCGCGCCGGCGACGGCGAGCAGGGCGTCGAGGGGCGCTGGCATGCCCCGAGCATGCCGCCCTCACGGGCGGGTTGCGAAACCCGGGCGTGTTCGCCCCGGGCGGACACAGCGAAACGGCCGGTCGGGCGCATGCCCGAC
>CBHRRQ010000056.1:0-19097 GCA_966081555.1 uncultured Terrabacter sp. | reverse complement strand
AGACCTGCCGCGGCACGATCCCGTCCCGGAGTGGCTCTACGTCAGGTAGAGCCACTTGTTGCTGCAGAGGTCCGAGAAGCCCGCGATGTTGGAGCACACCGAGATCTGGATGTAGTCGCGTGCCCGCGAGTAGCCGGCGACGTCGAAGGTCGCAGTGGCTCCGCCGCACACCTGCTTGCGGTAGACCTCGCTGGGAGTGCTCGACTGCAGCGACCCGAACACCCGCACCCTGAAGTAGCTGCAGTTGGTGTTGCTGGTGGAGTCGGTGATCCGGCCGCTGACGTGCCAGTAGTGGTCGGGCAGGTGGCTGGTGAACTGCCCCGACGCCGTACCGGCCTGGTAGACGATCGACCAGTACTGGATGCCGTCGGCGCGGGCCTGGGGGGCGAGTCCCGTCAGCACCGTCACGGCCGCTGCGACGGCCATGAGCACCCGGGTCCGCCGGCTTAGCCGACCGGTTCCGACGGCGCTCATGCGGACACGCACGCAGAGGCCGAGATGGAGTGGGCCGTGCTGTTGACGACCGCGGTTCCCGTGACCTTCGAGCACACCTTGGTGGTGTCTCCGACACTGCCGTCGGTGAAGTAGAAGGACTCGTACGAGGTCTTCGTCCGGGTGAACCCGTACGAGTTCGTGAAGTCCCAGACGTCCGTCATCGTTCGTGACGTGGTGCCGCCGCTGCACGTGAAGCCTGGGGGGAGGCCGCCGGCGCACGAGTCGATGCCCCACCCTGAGGCGGTGACGGCCCACGTGAGCCGTCCGGTGAAGGGGATCTCGCGACCGTCGCTGCACCGGTACGCCTTCACCTTCGCGTACGAGCCCGTGAGGATCTCGTCGGCGGTTCCCTTGTCGTCGTTGTAGAGCTGGGTGTAGACGGCGAGCTTGGCGCCGGGGATGAAAGCCCCGCACGCAGTGGCGTTCGTCGCGAACGCGCTCAGGGCGAGCGCCGGTCCTGCAGTGAGGAGGACCGCCGCGGCGAGCGACGGCCCGATGACGAGGGCGCGTGCCAGCCGGCGCGGCCGAGATGTTCCGTTGCGGTGTTTCATGAGAACTCCGTTCGTTGGACCCGCAGTCCGAGCCCGTGCGAGCTGCCCGTGCGGGTCGGGGCTCCTGTCGAGCTGTCGCACCCGCACCGGCAGGCAGCAGCGTGCTCGCACCCCCACGGCTGGTGGGAGGGCCTCTGCGTACACACGCAGCGGTGCTTGACGAGCGACGCGGACACCGACGTGAGCCGAACTGGTGCGCCGGTCACCCTCTTCATGGCACCCTCGGTCGAGGCAGAGTTCGGGGCCCTTCTAGGAGTCGGGGTGCTGCAGTGTCGCAACTGGCCACCAGAACGGAGAACGCCGTCGGGGTTGCTCCGACGGCTTCGGCTGCCACCATCGCGGCGGACCTGACGCACGCGCTTCACACGCGAATCGCCAGCGAGGGCAGGGCAACCCACCCTGCCTCGAGCGTCCGCCTGCTCGGCAGCGGGATGGACGGGATCACGAAGGGTCTGGCTCGCGTGGAGCCGTTGGCGAAGCGCTCGGTGTGGGGAATGCAGCCGATCATGCGGTTCGACCCGGATGACCCGGCCGACGAGCTGGACGAGCGCTCGGCTCGGCGGGGGTTGAGCCTGCAGCAGCTGATCAGCGAGTACGCCCTGACCGTGAACCCGCTGCTGCCCTCCATCAACCCCCAGATCCGTGTGGCGCCGGTCGCCGTCCCGTGCATCCTCGTCGACGAGGCGGCCGCCATCCTGGCGGGCCCGTCGGACGCCATGGGCCGGCCGACGGCCTGGCTCGTCACGGATCCGTCGATCCTGGAGCTGGCCAGAGCAGCGTGGGAGATGACGTGGGCGGCGTCCGCGCCGGTCAGCGATCGATCAGGTGGCGCCGTGTCGCGGCGGCAGCTCGAGGTGGCGAGAGGACTCGTCAAAGGGGTGAAGGACGCCGCGCTGGCGCGTCAGCTCGGGGTGTCTCCGAGGACCGTCGTCGCCGACGTGGGCCGTCTGCTGGAGCATCTCGGCGCGCGCAGTCGAGCCGAGGCCGTCTTCATCCTCGGAGGGGGTGCAGCGCTCCGTCGCGGGTGAGGGCTACCGTCCTGCGATCGCGTCCGACGGCGGACGCCTTTCGTCCGGGAGCGGCCCTAGGGTGACGACCATGTCGACCAGCTTCGGCTTCACGCCGGCCAGCCACCGGAGTGGGACCTCGAGCGCTTCATGCGCGGCGACGAGCTCGACGCCGCCGTGATCACCCTCGAGCGCAACCGGCGTACGTTCGCGTGGAAGTGCGCCGACCTCGACGCCGACGCACCACGCCTGCGGGTCGGGGCGTCCTCGATGACGCTCGGGGGGCTGCTCAAGCACCTGGCGTGGGTCGAGGAGCTGTACTTCCAGAGCCGGCTCGCCGACCGACCGTTCGCGCCGCCCTTCGATGGGCTCGACGTCGAGCAGGACTGGGACGACTGGCCGTGGCGTTGGACGCCCGACGACACACCCGACTCGGTGCGCGCCCTGTGGGTCGACGCCGTCCACCGCTCCCGGGCCTCGCTCGAGGAGGCGCTGAGCCGTGGCGACCTCGAGCAGACGACCCCGAGCGGGATGGGCCTGCGGCGGCTGCTGGCCGACATGATCGAGGAGTACGCCCGTCACACCGGCCATGCCGACCTCCTCCGCGAGCAGGTCGACGGCGAGACCGGCGAGGGACCTCCCCCGGACTTCCCGGTGCCCTGAGCCCGTTCAGCGGCGCGGGAGCGCGACGTCGACGAGCAGGCCGGGGTGGTCGGTGGTGCCCTGCATGTCGATGACGGAGCGCGACCGCAGACCCAGGCCGGGGCCGACGACCACGTCCTGGAGGCCGCCGTCGTCGGCTCGCTGGTAGCCGGCGGGCAGGCACGCGTCCGGGCCGTTCGAGCCGCGAGCCGGCACGTTGAGGTCGGCACCGAGGATGACGGGGCCCAGACCGCCGGGGCGTCCGAGCCCCGGGATGACGGTGCCCAGCAGCCGACGGCACTGCTCCAACGCGGCGGTCGTGTCGGCGCTCGTGGAGTGCGTCGTGCAGGCGGCGAAACGCGTAGGCACGTCGATGCAGACCCAGACCCGCTGCTCCGGGTCGCGCGGGTTCTGCACCGGGTTGGGTCCGGTGTACGCCCGGGCGTCCGCTGTCGGTGGAGTGACGACCAGGACGCCGTCGCCGAAGTCCTCACCGTTCCGGCACCCGACGGGTGCCCGCGTGTCGCGGTCGTCCACGCGACCGAACGCCGACGCGACCGACCCCGAGGTGACGGTGGCCGACATCGCCTTCTCGAGGACGGCGAGGTCGCCGCGGCAGATCTCGTTGAGGCTCACCATGTCGGGCCGGTGCTGCTGGATCAGCGCCGCTGCCAGGCTGATGGCACGCCCACCGGAGTAGCAGTCAGCGCGCCCGCTGTTGCACAGGTTCATCTGCAGCACGCGCACCGTGCCGTCGGGCCGGGCACTCGCGGGTGCGCTCGCCGGCAGGCTCGCCACGGCCGGGTCGCTGGCCGCGAGACCGGCCTCACATCCCCCGGCACCGCCGACGGCCAACACCGCGAAGCACGCCACAGCAGCCGCCCACCCGGGGCCGCGGACGAGCCGAACGTGCATACCCACCATCGAACTCCGGCTCCGGCACGACGCGCAATCGACGCACAGCAGGTTCGTCCGCCTCTCAGGCAACCGGGACGGCCCAGAGGTACGCTGCCCGGCAAGCCGATTCGGACCCGTGGAGGACGCGTGTCGAACAAGGTGCCCCGGCTGCTGGCCGCCGTCGCGGTGACGGTCCTGGGCGCCTGCGCCTCCGGGCAGCCGTCCGCGCCCGTCACGTTCGCCACGGTGCAGCCGGCGAAGGTGACGAAGCTGCTCGTCTTCGTCGTCGAGAACCACTCCCTGGACCAGATGCGCGCGGCGATGCCCTACACAGGAGCACTGGGCAAGCAGTACGCCGTCGCGACGAGCTACCGGGCCGTGACGCACCCGTCGCTGCCGAACTACCTGGCGATGACGGGCGGCAGCACGTTCGGCGTCACCGACGACGGGCCGCCCGCCAGCCACTCGACCGGCCGGCCGTCGGTGTTCGGCCAGGCGCTGTCGCTGGGCCGGACGGCCAAGCTGTACGCCGAGGGGATGCCCGGCACCTGCGCCACCGACAACTCGGGGAAGTATGCGGTCAAGCACAACCCGTGGGCCTACTACGTGAGCGAGCGCTCGGCCTGCGCGCGCTACGACGTGCCGGCCACCGAGCTGGCCAAGGATGCCGCCGCCGGTGAGCTGCCCAACGCCGGCATGGTCGTCCCCGACCTGTGCAACGACGCCCACGACTGCGACCTCTCGGTCGCGGACGGGTGGCTACGCACCGAGATCGAGGCGGTCATGTCCGGGCCCGACTGGCGCGCAGGGCATCTCGCGCTCGTGGTGACCGCCGACGAGGACGACCGGGGCCAGGACAACCTCGTCCTGACCGCCGTCGCCCACCCTTCCCTGCGCGCGGCCGTCGTCACGACACCGCTCACGCACTACTCGCTCGCTCGCCTCTACAGCGAGGCGCTCGGGGCGCAGCCGCTCGGGGAGGCAGCTGCCGCGCCCTCGATGGCCACGGCGTTCGGACTGGACGTGGCCGGGGGTTGAGCCGCCCCTCGTGCAGCCGGGATCATGACAGCATGCGTGCGATCCGCGCGGCCCGCGCCTTCGACGGTGAACAGTTCCTGCCGGGCGCCACGGTGGTGATCGAGGGCGACGAGATCGTGGGCGTGGAGCCGTACGCGGCAGAGCTGCCCGCGGAGGTGGAGGTGACCGACTACCCGGGCACCGTCCTGCCCGGTCTCGTCGACGCCCACACCCACCTCGTCGCCGACGCCACGGTCGGTGGGCTGGAACGGGCCGGTTCGATGAGCGAGGACGCGGTGGACGAGGTCATCCTCAACTCGCTCCGTTCGCATGCCGCCCACGGCGTGACGACCGTTCGAGACCTGGGCGACGTGGCGTACCGGACGCTGCCCTTCCGCGACGTGCCCGGCCTGCCGCGCGTCGTCGCGTCGGGCCCGCCGATCACGACACCCGGCGGACACTGTCACTTCCTGGGGGGCACGGTTCGCGGGGTGTCCGAGGCGGACCTGCGGGGCGCCGTCGCCGAGCGCGTCAGCCGCGGGGTCGACGTCGTCAAGGTCATGGCGTCGGGTGGGTTCGCGACGCCGGGCACCGACCAGCTCGGCGCGCAGTTCACGGCGCCCCAGCTCGCGGTCCTGGTCGACGAGGCTCACCGGAACGGCCTGTCGCTCCTGGCGCACGCCCACTCGCTGGAGGCGATGGAGCACGCGGTATCGGCCCGCGTGGACGGCATCGAGCACTTCAGCGGGCTGTCCGTCGCGGCCGGGTCGCACATCGGTGACGAGCTCCTCGACGAGGTGGCTCGGCTGGGCATCTACGTGGACCCGACCATGGGCAACGACCGCTCCTTCCATTCGCTGATGCCCGCCCCGCCGCCGCCGCTGGCCGAGCTGATGAAACGCTTCGGCGTGAAGGACTTCGACGAGTTCTACGCCTCGCGCATCGGAACCCTGGGCAGGCTGCGGACCCACGGCGTACGCGTGGTCACCGGAGTCGACTCGGGGATGGCACCGGCCAAGAAGCACGGCAACGTGTGGCGCGTCGTCACCGAGATGGTCGAGGCCGGGTATGCCGCGGCCGACGCACTCACGGCTGCGACCTCTCTCACCGCGCGGGCCTGCGGACTTGCGGGGCACACCGGCCGCCTCGCCCCGGGCCACGCCGCCGACGTGCTCGTCGTCGACGGCGACGTGTCCGAGGACGTGGCGGCCCTGAGCCGACCCGTCGCGGTCGTCATCCGCGGGATGGACGTCGAGCCGGCATGGACCACGTCCTGATCCCCGGCGCCGGCGGACGAGCCTGGTACTGGCACCTCGTCGCCGAGCGTCTGACCGCCGCCGGACATCGAGCGGTCGCGGTCGAGCTGCCTGCGGACGACGACACGAAGGGTCTGGCGGACTACGCGCAGGCCGTGCTCGACGCGGCCGGCAGCGCGCGCGGCGTCGTGCTCGTGGCGGCCTCGCTCGGGGCCTTCACCGCGCCCTTGGTCGCCGGTGAGCTCGAGGCGAGCGCGGTCGTCCTGGTCAACCCCATGATCCCGCTGCCGGGGGAGACGCCTGCTGCGTGGTGGGGCAACACCGGCGCCGTGGAGGCGCGCGAGCAGCGCGCGTCGAGGCTGGGCTACCCCGTCGAGTTCGACCCCCGCACCTACATGTTCCACGACGTGCCGCCGGAGGTGCTCGCGAGCGCGACCCCGAAGGGCGAGCAGTCGCAGAGGCCCTTCCGTGACCCGTGCACGTTCTCCTCCCTGCCGACCCACGTCACAGTGGTCTCGGCGCGGGATGACCGCTTCTTCCCGCTCGAGCTCCAGCAACGACTGGCCCGGGAACGTCTGGGTGTCGAACCCGTGGTGGTTCCCGGTGGACATCTGGTGGCGTTGAGCCATCCTGACCAGCTCACGGTCGCAGTGCTCGCCGCCCAGCGAGGCCAGTAGTCCCGTGTGACGATGCTCAGGTGACCGAGAACGCCGCACGCGCGCTGCAGCTGCTCCACGAGAACCAGTACCTCACGCTCGCCACCGCTGACCCGAGCGGACGGCCGTGGTCCTCGACAGTCTGGTACACCGCGTGGCGACCGTCCCGGTCGGACGACCGCCTCTCGGTGGGCCTCATCTGGCTGTCGCGGCCCGAGGCGCAGCACTCCATGAACCTGGTGCAGCGCCCGGAGGTGGGCATCAGCATCTTCGACAGCGCGCAGCCCGCCGGCACGGGTGACGGGCTGCAGTTCGCTGCCCGTGCCGAGCAGGTCCCGCCAGCGCTGCTGGGCGACGCGGTTGACGCGTTCTCGGAAGCCTCGCTCGCAGCCGGTGGCGGTCCTTGGTCGCGCGCCCAGGTGGAGGCGCCATCGCTGCCACGCCTCTACATCGCTCGGCCCGAGTCTGCGTACCTGCTCGGCGGCGGATCCAGGGTCGAGGTGCCGCTCGCCTGAGTCGGTGGCGCTGGGCGCGCGGCTCGTGGAGCGCGGAATCACCCGTCGCACAGGACGATTTCCGCGCCCGAAGGTCTATGCAATCCGCGTCGTGCGCAGGACGTTGGGCTCATGAACATTCTGACGATCGTGTCTGCCGACGTGGACGAAGGTCGAGCCGGCGATCTGGTGGAGGCCTTCGAGAGCCTGCTGAGCGCTGCTCTTCCCGAGGGACTGCTGGAGACCCGGCTGCTCGGAGACGGGCGAGGGCACTGGGCCATCCATTCGCTGTGGCGAGACCGGGCGGCGTTGGATGCCATGAGGTCGTCCAGCGAGCCAGCGGCTCCCGCGCTCTTTCGACGGTTCGAGGCCGAGCCGACGCTTGCCGTCATGCAGGTGCTGGCACGCAGCGGCTGAGGTGTGTCGAGAGGCGTGAGACGGCGTCCGCCATCGACGTGCACCGCGTGGGCCGACAGCTGGGGCAACTGCGTCCTTGCTGTATGGCGTCGCGTCGGCCTGGTGGGCCGCGTCGGTCGTCGTGCCGTCGTGAGCGCCGACGGTCGCCGCTGTAGCTGGCTGCCTCAGGCATCGACAGGGCGCCCTGGTTGCGGGCACCATCGCGACGTCACCTCTCGCGATCGCTACCGGGAGCATGCATGGGACGCGTGTTCGCTGTCGTCGTCGCCCACCCGGACGACGAAGCCTTCAGCTGGGCGGGGACCGTCGCGCTGCACGCGGCCGACCCCGACTTCAGGTTCGTCCTCATCCATGCCACGCGAGGGGAGGCGGGAGACATCCGGGCGGGGTTCCCCGCGACCCGCGACACGCTGGGCAGCATCCGCCAGGCAGAGAGCGAGGCGGCGTGGCGCGCGGTGGGGCGTGTCCCCGACCGGCACGAGTGGCTCGGCCTTCCGGACGGCGCCCTCGCCGACGTGCCCGCCGAGGAGCTGACAGAGCGGATCGGCGAGATCCTCGCCGAGGAGAGGCCGGACGTGGTCGCCGGCTTCGGGCCGGACGGGATCACGGGGCACCCGGACCACGTCGCCGTCGGCGCCAGCACCGACGCCGCCTTCTCGAGGCTGGCACGGACGGGCGGAGCGGGGTTCCGGCGGCTGCTGCACCACGTGCTGCCGCAGTCCGTCTTCGACCGCTGGCAACAGCAGCGGCGCGAGCTCGGCCTGCCGGTCTTCGACCCGACCCGGGTCTTCCACGGTCGCGGCGTGCCGGACGACCAGATCCATCTCGTCGTCGACTGCCGGGAGGTGGCGCCCCGGATCGTCGCCGGCATCCTCGAGCACCGGAGCCAGCTGCACGTCATGGCAGACCAGCCGGTCGACGAGCACCGCCTCGCGCGCATCGTCAGTCGCGAGTGGGCCACTGTGGTCCGGCCGGTGAGGCCGTGGGGCGAGCGGGCGCTGACCGAGCAGCCGCTGACCGACGTGTTCGAGGGCCTCTGAGCGACGAGAGCCGTCACCCGGCGAGGCGTGCTCGACGCTTGGCGAGACCCATCCGCACCAGGTAGGCGGGGGTGGGTGGGATCCAGCCGAGCTGCTTGCCCATGCCGAGGTCGTCGCGGTTGGCCCAGTGCTCGCTGATGAGGCCGTCCTGCAGGAGGAACCAGTGGGACTGGCTCGCGCGGAAGGGTCTGCCCGTTGCTGGGAAGACGGTCTCGATCTCCCCGTCCGCCGTGTACACCGCCCAGGGTGACGTGTGCGTGCCGCACATCGTCGAGTTCACCGCGACCAGGTCGCCGTCGGCGAGGGCGTGGTGCACCTCGTAGTGGAGGCCCCCGAACGCAGCGCGCAACCACAGCGCGGTGGACCAGAACGAGGCGGGGCCGGACACCCGCGAGGAGGGCGGCTGAACCGGGTTCTCCCGGTCGCGTGCATCGGGGTGGTAGAGGCGCTCGAACTCCTCCCTCGTGCCGCCGGCCATCGCGTGGATGCTGCGGACCGCGAGTGAGACGGGGGACGTGGACACGCCGAGGGAG
The DNA here is from genome assembly GCA_966081555.1 of uncultured Terrabacter sp. Classification (GTDB taxonomy): domain Bacteria; phylum Actinomycetota; class Actinomycetes; order Actinomycetales; family Dermatophilaceae; genus Terrabacter. Next base: position 10,092 of record CBHRRQ010000056.1, on the reverse strand, counting down.
GTGTCATCCATGACTGATCGCTCCATTCGCTACAGTTTAGCTGTATCTAAAAGTGTGAGGACTCCCATGGGCACGGTCAAGAGGACATATGACGCGTCACGTCGGCAGCAGCAGGCGCGGGAACGTCGCCAACGGGTCGTCGACGTCGCACGACAGCTCATGGAGCGCGACGGCTACCACGCCACCACCATCGCCGGCATCGCGGCAGCGGCGGACGTGTCGGCCGAGATGGTCTACAAGTCGTTCGGCAGCAAGTCGGCCCTGGCCAAGGCGGTGGTCGACATCGCCTTGGCCGGGGACGACGAGCCGGTCCCGGTGCGTGCTCGACCGGCGGCCGACGCTGTCCGGGCCGAGCCCGACGTCCGACGCAAGATCGCCCTCTTCGTCGCGGGCCTGCTCGAACGGCTCGACCGCTCGGCCCGCATGCAGATCGTCGTGCGGGACGGGCGCCACGGGGACCCCGCGCTGAAGTCCGTCTGGGACCGGCTCAACGACGAAGGGCTCGTCGGCATGCGCATGCTCGCCGAGCACCTGCACGCCACGGGACAGCTGCGACAGGAGGTTTCGCTCGACGAGGTGACCGATGTGCTCTGGAACTACCTTGCGGTGGACCACTACGAGCGGCTCGTGCTGATGCGTGGCTGGTCGACCCACCGCTTCCAGATGTGGCTCACGGCCGCCATCACCGCTGCGCTCTGCGACTGAGGTCCCGTGGGCGCTCTCTGCAGTGTCCAGCCGGCGCGGACAGGGGTCCGGTTCTGCGATGGGTGCCGGTCGTCGTTGGAGGTCAGCTGGTCGGGGACCAGTCGGGGTCGTCCGGGAAGCCGACGTTGCTGGTCGTGACCCGAACCAGGTCGCTACCGTCTGCTCGCAGCGTGTAGATGTCCGACCGGCCCGTGGAGCTGAGGTAGAGGCGCGTCACCATCCGCGTGCCGTCCGGAGACCAAGCAGGTGCCCACGCGAACGTACGGGCTCCGGCCGCGCGAAATGGCACTCTGGCCAGTCCGCTGCCGTCAGGATGGATCGTGAAGAGGCCCTCGCCGGCGCTCGAGAAGACGATGGTGGACCCGTCCGGCGACCAGCTCGTGATCTGGCGCAGGCCGGTGCCGTCGGTGTTCCCGACGTAGAGCGCGGCGCTCTGCTCGCGGCCGGGAGGACGACCCGGATCCGGACGCGCTCGCATGAACACGAACCGCTGGCCGTCCGGCGAGACGTCACCCACGGCGTCCCCGCCGCCGAACGGATCGGCGGGCGGAAAGGGATTCACGGTCAGCCGGCGGAGATCGAGGCCCACTGTCGTCATGCTGTAGATGCCGTCGAGCGAGTGGTCGGCGGTGGCGAAGTTCTGGGCCTTGCAGAGAAGGCGCTCGCCCGGTGGGACCCAAACGCAGGGTCCTACGTCCATCGCCGAGGGCAGGCCAGGCACCTCCAACACGCGAAGCGCCGTTCCGTCGGGCTTCACCACGGCGGGACGAAGGCCGAGGCTCGAGAAGGTGCCCACGAGGAGCTTCGTGCCATCCGGCGACCACCGTGGCACTCCGCTGCCGTCCACTGCGATCGGGACCGACGTGAGGCCGGACCCGTCGGCGTTCGCGGTCCAGATCGCGCCACTGTCCGTGTCGAAGGCGATGCGTCCGTTGGAGCCCGGCGTCTTGGCGAAGGCCAGCGGTCCCATGGCGGACAGGCCGAGCACGGCCACGAGCGAGAGACCTGATGCGAGGGTCCTGCGTATGGACATGACGTTCCTTTCCCTCGAACGATGCTCCCTATGGCAAACCCGAAGGACGCCTTTCGGTTGCGTGCCGACGGCGACACGTCAGGTCTGGCCGGTGGTCATGAGGGACCCGCGGGGCTCTCGTCCTCGCCTGACGTAGGCGTCTCGGCCTACGGCTGCTCAGACTCTTGAGCGTCGCGTTCCTGGTCGACGGTGGGGTTCCACAGGCCCTGGACGATGACGGCCTCGTCGTCGCCGGGCCAGGGCGGCATGGCCGTACAGGTGAAGACCAGGGGAGCGGCGCCGCTGCACCGGTACTGGAAGACCGTGCCGAGCGGGATGTCGACGCACACGCCGCTGACGAGCGCGGTCACGCTCTCCTCGCCGTCTTCACTTCGACGCCAGACCTCACCCTCGCCCGACAGCACGTACCAGTACTCGTCGATGCTGCGGAAGTGGCACGCGCGACCCACCATGCCTTCGGGCACCGTCGAGTGGATCATGTTGCCGTGCGGTCCCTCCATGAGGAACCGGATGTGGGCTCCCAGGGGCGAGCGGCCCCGTTCCGCGATGTCGGCGTTCGTGGTCCTCATAGCTCCCCCTCGACAGGCGCTGACGCTCCTCCTGGGCAGCCGGGCCGTCGTCCGCGGGTGGGAGTCGCACGCCGTCAGTTGAGCACCGGCGGGTGCGCTCGTCCAGTCCCCCGGGCCATCCCCGAGCGGTCACGGGCGTTCTGCGGTCGGAGGTCCACCAGGTTCCGCGCAACCGTGGCGACGAGCTGGGGTTCGTATGCAGTGGGGTCCTTGTCGGCACCGCTAGACGGGCAGGTGGTCAGCATGAACAGATTCGGGTCAACCAGTCGTCGCGGCACCGTGGTGGTTGCCGCGCTCGTCCTGATGCTCTCCGCGGGTTGCAGCGCGACCGGCGACGACAGCAAGGCTGCCGCGCGGGCGACTCCGACGGCCGCTGCTTCCTCGAGCTCCTCGGCGGAGGGAGTGCTGCTCCCGGGGAGGGTCATCTTCATGCGTACGACCGGAAACGACGTCACCACCCTCGTCTCGCTCACCCACGGGACGGAGATGACGATCACCCGGCCCGGTGACTTCGACGGCGGAACTCCTTCGCCTGACGGCAGGCTGTTGCTCGGCGGAGGCGCTCACCCGGGCCATCCGTATCGGGGCGTCATCGCGCGCGTCAGCGACGGCACCCTCACGCCGCTGCACATCCCGGACCCGACTCTCAACCTCGCCCCTTCCGCCTGGGCACCCGACGGGAAGCGCATCCTCTATCTCGGGTGGGACGACGGCGACCCGAGACGCACCGGGATCTACGTCGCGGACTACCCGAGCGGCGCCCACCTGCATGCCATCCGACTGCGCCCGGGCCGTGTGGAGGACGAACCCATCGCGTACTCACCCGATGGCAGCCAGGTGCTCTTCTACCGGGCCTCGGCGCCCGACCCGGATCCCCACCTGAACGGCTCGCTGTGGGTGATGCCGGCAGCGGGTGGGACGCCGCACAAGATCAGCGGGAGCGTCCAGCCCTACGACCTGGCCGCATGGTCTCCGGACGGCTCTCGGATCGTGTTCGCGACGACCCGTCTGCAGCCCCACGGGTCGATCTGGGTCGCGGCGCCCGACGGCACGAAGCTGACCGAAGTGGTTCGTGACCCCTTAGGTGGCTACCCGGTGACGCCGTCGTGGTCGCCGGACGGGAAGCGGATCCTCTTCGGCCTCGACACGACGAACGACGACTTCCAGCACCTGCCCAACCAGCTCTACGTCATGGACGCCGACGGAACCCACCTCCAACGCGTACGAACGGCCGGCGACGGCGACGGCATCATGCGGAACTTCCACTGGCTCAACTGAGTGCCGCAGACGTCACCATCCGGCGACCGGCTCACCTCGGCAGGGGATTCGGCCCGGTCGCGGTCACGAGCCTGTGTGGGACCCAGTCGTCGACGTGCTGGAACCCGTCCTCGAACGGGCCGCTGTGGAGCTCGACGGACTCCCTGAGGGAGAGCCGGTAGAACTTCACGTGGGTGAAGTCCTCGAACAGGATGTAGACCGGGTCCGGCGTGCTGTGCGGCCCTTGGAACTGTTGTCCCGTCAGGACGGGCTTGTGGGTCTCGACGAAGGCGTCGAAGGTGTCGCCGACGACGACGCCGAGATGCTCGAGGCCCATCTTGTAGACGCGCTGGTGCACCGGTGGGATGAGCTCGATCAGCGGAACGCCTTTGCCGCCAAGCACTTCGAGCGGCTTGGCAGGGACGATGAGCGAGATCGGGCGGCCGTTCCAGAGGTTCTCCCGGTTGGCGACGGCGTGCCGCTCGAGCAGGTTCCGCACGTGGACGTACTGGTCCCACTCCGGCACGCGGAAGGCCAAGTGGCTCAGGTCGTAGGGCCTGATGTCGATGCCTCGGGCCATCAGGCGCTCTGCCTGCTGCGCCGCGAACGCCTGGTAGTCCCCGAGAACGTCGCCGAGGATGCCGCCGACCGGATCGGACATCGTCGCCTCCTCTCGCCCGCCACGATACGGCGGCTGCACGGCATACGCAGGGACTCGTCGGGCATTGACGGCCCTCGTGGCCGTGGCGAGACTGAAAGTCTGAGGAAGGAGCCCCGCGATGGCGTGGAATCTGACCGGCAGCTACGTCGAGACCTGCTCGTGCGAGCTGATGTGCCCGTGCAACCTCTCCCTGGACCACGGAGCCACGTACGACTACTGCAGGGTCACCCTCGTCTTCAACATCCGCGAGGGGCAGGTCGAGGGGACCGACATCGCGGGACGAAGGGTCGTGCTCATCGCCGACACCCCGAAGGTGATGACCGAGGGCAACTGGCGCCTGGGGGTCTACGTCGACGACGAGGCGAGCGACGAGCAGTTCGACCGGCTCATCAAGGTGTTCGGGGGCCAGCTGGGTGGTCCGATGGGTGCGCTCGCACCGCTGGTCGGTGAGGTCGTGGGCGCGGAGCGGGCCGCCATCGAGGTGCGGGACGACGGGCTGGTCCACAGCGTGCGGGTGGGGGACACCATCGACTTCGAGATCGAGGACGTCGTCCCCTTCGGCGTGGAGACCGGCGAGCCCGTGCGCTTCAACGGCATGTTCCACCCCGTCGGCTCGGACCTGACGATGGCGGAGGCGAAGCGCACGCGCATCGACGCCTTCGGCATCTCCTACGAGGGCAAGACCGGGCTGTCGACGTCCGAGTTCTCCTGGGCAGCCTGATCCCGATGCGGTCGACGGCCGCGCCCAGGCAGGCTTCGGAGATCGCGCCTGCGTATGCCGCCGCGCGGGCTCGTATCGGTCTGGTCGCCGTCCTGCTCGTGGTGGCGTTGCTCGGGTGGCTCTGGACCGCGCGCCAGATGCGCGGCATGGATGCCGGGCCCTGGACGAGCCTGGGGACGCTCGGATGGTTCCTGACCGTCTGGGTCGTGATGATGGCGGCCATGATGCCGCCCTCGGTGGCGCCCACGATCGCCCTGTACAGCAAGGTGACCCGCGAGAAGTCGCCGATGTCGCCGTGGCTGTTCGCCGGCGGGTATCTGCTCACCTGGGCCGGGGCCGGGCTGGTCGCGTATGCCGTCGGCGACCTCGTGAGCGCCCTGTTCGGTGACGCGCTCGGCTGGGATCGCGCGGGCCGTCCTGTTGCCGCTGCGACTCTCGTGGTCGCGGCCGTCGACGAGCTCACGCCGCTCAAGAGCGTCTGCCTGTCCAAGTGCCGGAGCCCGCTCGGGACGCTCCTCGGGTCGTGGCGAGGAGGGCGCACCGGTGCCCTGCGGATGGGGATGCGGAACGGGGCGTGGTGCGTCGGGTGCTGTTGGGCCCTCATGGCCTCGCTGTTCGCGCTCGGGGTGATGAGCGTGACCTGGATGGCGTTCGTCGCGGCACTGATCGTGGTGGAGAAGACCCTTCCGTGGCGTCGTGGGCTCACCTACGCGACCGCGGCGATCCTGCTGGCGGTCGCTGTTGTCCTGGCGGTGGCGCCTCACGCGCTGCCGGGCCTGACGATCCCTTCCGGCCAGACGATGGAGATGGGCTGAAGTCTCGGGGCGGTCGGGGCACATCCGTCGCGGGGGTGCCCTGATGTCGTGCGTCTGAGTGGGTACCCGACAGGGGGAGTCGGCGGCATCACGGCGTCGAACGAACGGCGGGAGTGACCATGCAGATCGACAGGCGACAGATCGTCACGGTCCTCGAGGACCGAGGCGACCACGAGCAGGCGCAGAGGGCGCAAAGGGAGCTGCCGGACCCGGTCGACACCGAGCAGCACGAGGACGACCTGCGGCGATTCGGCATCAGTCACGACGAGCTGCCCGGTTGGACGGGTGCTCCGCAGGACGAAGACGACTCCTGACGCGTACGCGAGCTGGGCGACGACGGTCGCGAGGGCATCGCCGACGTCGGCGCCGAACACGAAGCAGGAGAAGCCGAGCAAGGGCGGCGTCACCTCCTCGGTTTCCCCGGGATTGGGGTTGGGACTAGGAGGCGACGCCGTCGCGGTTCTCATACCCGCGATGATGTCCGGAAAATCACGAATGTCCGTATCCGCTGATCCTGCGCGAGCACGCACACACACGGCGTCCTCAAGATCGACAGAGCGTGCGAACCGCCCGCTGCGGCCCGTTCGATGCCAACCCCGCGGCGTACGATCGGTGGGTGACTGCGCCAGTGGTCGTTCAGCCGGGGGCTGGTGAGTCGTTTGCCGCGCCCGCGGGCGAAGCGCGGATCAAGGTCACCAACGAGCGGCTCACGGTCCTCGACTTCCTGTGCCCGCCGCACACCGGGCCCGCCCTCCATCGTCACCATCACGAGGACGAGCTTTGGTACGTCGCCGACGGCGAGTTCTTCTTCCAAGCCGGCGAGGTGCGAGGGCGAGCGGGCGCCGGGGGGATGGCCCTCGGGCCGCGGGACCTGCCCCATGCTTTCCGCAACGTCGGCGACAAGACTGGCCGGCTCCTGATCGTCACGACGCCCGGAGGCATCGACACGTTCTTCGTCGACCTGGCTCGCGCCCTCGAGGACGGCCCTCTTGGGATGGATGCGCTGAACGCGGTGGGGGAGCGGCACGGCATCGAGTTCGTGGGCCCCCCGTTGACCGAGCCGGCCTGATCGGGCGCACTGAAGGGCCCATTTCTCCACACGGCTGGACCGGTGTGCCTACGGTGAACCCGTGGACGGGGGAGCCGACGAAGAGCGCATGCGCCTGCGGTATGCCGGCGTCTGCCGGGTCTGTGACCTGCAGCTGCCTGCGAGGGCGCAGGCGATCTACGAGCGAAGCACCAAGACGGTTCGATGTGTCGACCACGAGCTGAGCCCTCCGGTGGGGTCCGACGCCATCGGGTTGCCCGGTCACGTCGTGGAGCAGCCCGGTCTCGTCGTCGGCACCGTCATCGAGTCCGGGACGCCGGGGGCATCGGCGCGGCGCGAGTTCGAGCGGCGCAAGGCAAAGCGTGAGGAGCGCATCCGGGCCAAGCACCCGAAGCTCGGTGGCCTCATCCTTGCGCTGTCCGACGAGAGACAGTCCACGACTGCGTGGCACGTCGGCGCAACGGGAGAAGAACGACTCGGCAGAGGGCTCGACGCCGTGGCGTCCGGAGACTGTCCGGCTGCTGCACGATCGGCGAATCCCCAAGAGCAGGGCGAACATCGACCACATCGCTGTGACGGCCAGCGGGGTCTACGTCATCGATGCCAAGAAGTACCAAGGGCGCCCGCACCTCGAGGTCGAGGGCGGCCTCTTCCGCCCCCGCCAAGAACGACTGCTCGTCGGGTCCCGCGACTGCACCAAACTCGTCGACGGAGTGCTGAGGCAAGTCGACCTCGTATGCGGACTTCTCGACAGCCACGTCCCCGTTCACGGCGTGCTGTGCTTCGTCGAAGCAGACTGGCCCCTCATCGGCGGAGCCTTCACCACCCGGAACGTCCAAGCGCTGTGGCCGCGGAAGCTCTTTCCCCAGCTGGAGGCCCAAGGGACCCTGGGGGCTGACACCGTCGCGGACATCCACCGCATACTCGCTCGCGCGTTTCCTGCTGCGTGAACCGATCTCGCGCCGAGGACGCGCGCACACGACGCTAGCTGGAGGCCCGGCGGAGCGGCGTAGGGCATCGCCAGCATGGTGGCCAGAACGCTTTCTCAGGGAACTCCCAGCCGGAAAATCTTGTCAGGCGGGTCCGTGAGGAGTCCACTGAAACGGCACCACCGAAGGCGGCCGTGAAGCAGCTGCGGCCTTGGTTCCACAAAGGAGCACAACGTGCAATTGCTTCGAAGGACCCCGCTTGTCGGGATGGCCGTAGCCGCCCTGGTGACAGGCACCGGGGTGGCGGCCCTGGCAGCCGGCTCTGCAGGTACAACGGCTACCAGGAGCACGATCCCCGGGACCGTGCCGAGCTGGGCCACTGCGGCCAATCGCATTGGCACCACGAACGGTTCACAACCACTGGGCTTCCGTGTCTACCTGAGCAACCGCGACGCCGCAGGGGCCAACGCCTACGCCCGCGCCGTGTCGACCAAGGGCAACGCCCTCTACCGGAAGTTCCTCACTCCTGCGCAGTACCGCGCCAAGTTCAGCCCGACGGACGCCGACGTGGCCCGCGTCGAGAGCTGGCTCCGCAGCCAGGGCTTCACCGTCGGGGTCGTCCCCGACAACAACAAGTACGTCGAGGCGACCGGCACGGTCTCGGAGGCTGGCAAGGCGTTCAACACGTCCTTCGCGACCTTCCGGTACAAGGGACAGACGATGCGGTCCAACACGACTGCCCTGTCGGTGCCTTCGACGTTGTCCGGCATCCAGAGCGTCATCGGTCTGGACGAGTCGGCGAACCTGCTGAAGGCCAACGCATCGCCTCCGGCCGGCTTCAGAAACGCCCCTCCGTGCTCGCAGTACTGGGGCCAGAAGACCATCTCCAACACGCCCACTCCAGACGGCACCAAGCTGACGGCCGGTCCGTGGTCCGACAACGCAGCCGGCACGGTCACCGACCACTCCGTCACGGCATACGCGCCGTGCGGGTACTCGGGCTCGCAGCTCCAAGGCGCGTACGGCCTGACCGCCCCGATCCGCTCAGGCAACGACGGCACCGGCGTGACCGTGGCGGTCATCGACGCCTACGCCTCACAGACCATTCTCAGTGACGTCAACACCTACTCGAGCCTGCACGGTCTGCCACCGATCACCGGGCACCTGCGCCAGGAAGTCTCGCCCGGCACCTACGTTCGTCCGCAGAACCCCAAGCAGGACCCGGAGGGCTGGAGCGGTGAGGAGACCCTCGACATCGAGGCCGTCCACACCATGGCTCCCGGCGCCGACATTGTCTACGTCGGCTCACCGAACAACTACCGAGACCTCGACGCCATCATGAACAGGGTCGTGGACCGCCACCTGGCCGACATCGTCACCAACTCCTACGGCTACGGCGGCGAAGCACTGCCCCCGGGCTACATCAAGCCGCAGGAAGACACCTACATCCAGGCGGCAGCCGAGGGAATCAGCCTGTTCTTCTCCTCGGGTGACTCGGGAGACGAAACCTTCGGTGACCCCGCCGCGACGCCGACGCCCGACTGGCCGGCATCGAGCCCATGGGTGACTGCCGTGGGCGGAACGGCACTGGGCGTGGCTCAGGACGAAACCCGGCTCTTCGAGCTCGGCTGGCAGTCCGGCACCAGCACGTGGGACGCAACGACCTCCAAGTGGGGACCGCTGTCGTACCTCTACGGCGGAGGCGGCGGCACCAGCCGGCTGTTCGCCCAGCCGTGGTACCAGAAGGGTGTCGTGCCCGATGCCATCGCGACCTACAACGGCACCGCACCAGCGGCCCGTGTCGTGCCGGACGTCTCGGCGCTCGGTGACCCGAACACCGGCATGCTGGTCGGACAGACCCAGCGGTTCTCCAACGGCACCTACTACGACGAGTACCGCATCGGCGGGACGAGCCTGTCCTCACCGCTCTACGCGGGCATGTTCGCCCTCGCCGTGCAGAAGCATGGCGACTACGGTCTGGCGAACCCAGCCCTGTACTCGGCACGTGGCGTGTCGTACGACGTCACCAAGAACCAGCGCTCCACGTATCCAGGGGCGATCCGGGTGAACTTCGTCAACGGCGAGAACGCCACCGGTGGGTATCGCTACATCACCCGCACCTTCGACTGGGACGAGCCGCTGAGCATCCACGTCCGTCCGGGCTACGACGACGTCACCGGCGTCGGGTCGCCGGCCGGGACCACCTGGCTCAACGCGGTCACCAGCTACGGCGGTTGACGGTCGGATTGCTACTACTCGAAAGCTGACGTGAGGGCCTGCCGCGCAATCAGCGCGGCGGGCCCTCCGGGTTGACTGAACGCCGCGCTGGGACGTGGCGACCTGTTGGGCCTGCT
>CBHRRQ010000055.1:0-19194 GCA_966081555.1 uncultured Terrabacter sp. | reverse complement strand
CCGTGGTCGAGCATCGACATGGACTTCATGAACCTCAACCAGGCCGCGCACGGCGACCGCGAGTTCGGGTTCGTCGGAGCGCGGCTCGGGATCGCGCGCAAGATCGTGGCCGGTCACGTGAGCAACCCCGCCGTGCTCCAGCGGATCGGCGCCTGGGGGCGAGCCGCCGCCGGCGTGGCCGAGCTGCGCACCCTGCGACTGGCACGGTTCGGCGACAACATGCGCGACGTCGCCGTCACCGAGGGCGACAAGGTCGAGGCGCAGCTGCGCTTCGGGGTCTCGGTCAACACGTACGGCGTCAACGAGCTCGTCGAGGTGGTCGACGCGGTCTCCGACACCGAGGTCGACACGCTGGTCGCGGAGTACGAGGACGCGTACGCCGTCGTGCCCGAGCTGCGTCGCGGCGGCGAGCGCCACGAGTCGCTGCGATACGGGGCCCGCATCGAGGCGGGGCTGCGCACGTTCCTCACCGATGGCGGGTTCGGCGCGTTCACGACGAACTTCGAGGACCTCGGCGGCCTGCGGCAGCTGCCCGGCCTGGCCGTGCAGCGGCTGATGGCCGACGGCTACGGCTTCGGCGGCGAGGGTGACTGGAAGACCTCGGTGCTGCTGCGCACGACGAAGGCGATGGCCGAGGGGATGCCCGGCGGCACCTCGTTCATGGAGGACTACACGTACCACCTCGTGCCCGGGCAGGAGAAGATCCTCGGCGCGCACATGCTCGAGGTGTGCCCGACGATCGCCTCGCGCCAGCCGTCGCTCGAGATCCACCCGCTCAGCATCGGTGGCCGCGAGGACCCGGTGCGCCTGCGCTTCACGGCGGCCCCCGGCCCCGGCGTGGTCGTGGGGATGAGTGACCTCGGGGGCCGGTTCCGCCTGACCCTCAACGAGGTCGACGTCGTCGAACCGGACGAGGAGCTGCCCCGTCTCCCCGTTGCCTGCGCCGTGTGGGAGCCGCGACCGAGCCTGTCGACCTCGGCCGAGTCGTGGCTGCTCGCGGGCGGCCCGCACCACACCGTGCTGTCCACGGCGGTGGGCACGGAGGAGTTCCGCGACCTCGCCGAGATGCTCTCCACCGAGCTCGTCGTCATCGACGACTGCTCGACGCCCGAGAGCGTGCGGCAGGAGCTGCGCTGGAGCGCGGCCTACCACCGCCTCGCAGCCCGCCTCTGACGAGCGGCGAAGCCTCAGAGCCCCGGTGGCGCGGGTGTCAACCGCGTACCGCCCGCGCCACCGGATTCCACCCGGGGCCGGGGCCCTTCTGAGATCTTCTGATCGGGCCGCTGGGATCAGCCGGCGACCTGGACCCCTTCGGGCAGGTCGTGCAGCGTGTGGGCCAGGTGGGCCGGCGGCGGCGCGTCGCTCACGACCCCGGAGATGGCCGACCAGTCGCACAGCAGCACCGGCGCCGTGGTCGTGAACTTGCTGGAGTCGACGAGCAGGATGGTGCGCTGCGCGATCGCCATGAGGGCGAGCTTGGTCGGTCGCTCGTTGTCGGTGGAGACGTAGATGCCGTGCTCGTCGGCCGCGGCCGCCCCGAGCAGCAGGGTGTCGACCCGCAGTCCCCGCGTCGACTCGACGGTGCGCGGACCCACGAACGCCTGGCTGTCGGGGAGCAGCTCGCCGCCGAGGCCGACGAGCCGGCGAAGGCCCCGCGCGAGGGCCAGCTGCATGACCGGCACCGAGTGGGTCACGACCGTCCCACGGAAGCCCTCGGGCAGCGCCTGCATGGCGGCATACGTCGTCGTGCCCGCGTCGATGGCGACGGTCGCGGTGGCCGGCCGGCCGGCGACGGCGAGCGACCCGATGGCCTGCTTCGCGTCGGCGTTCTCCTCCGCCCGCCCGGTGAAGGCGGGGGAGTGGAGCGTCTGCCTCAGCGCGCTGACGCCGCCGTGGACGATGCGCACCTTGCCCTGCTCGGCAAGCTTGCGCAGGTCGCGTCGGACGGTCATGTCCGAGACGCCGAGGCGCCGGGTCAGCTCGGTGACCGACACGAATCCGGTCCCCTCGACGCGCTCGAGGATGCTGCGCCGCCGCTCGGGGGCGGTGTCGTAGCGCATCGCGCCGGGCTCGGGCCCCAGCTCGGCCCCCGGATCGGACCCCGGATCGGACCCCGGATCGGACCCCGGATCGGACCCCAGCGCGGCCTCCAGATCGGCCCTCAGATCGGCCCCTGACTCAGACATCGACGACTCCCACTCCCTCAGCATACGTGAGTTACCGACCAGAATCTGTTGACTTTCCAACATCCACTGTTAGGGTATCAACATCAACTGGGACGCACGAAGGAGTGCAGGAGCGCATGGCAAGCACACAGGCTGTCGAGGCGGTCTTCGTCGGAGTCGCCACCCTCGACGCGATCGCCCTCGTCCCCAGCTTCCCCGGGCCCGACCAGCGCGTCGTCGCGGACGAGGTCTCCTACGCCGGCGGCGGGCCCGCCGCCACGTCGGCCGTCACGGCGGCGCGCCTGGGCGTGCGCAGCGCCTTCGTCGGCACCGTCGGCGACGACGCCAACGGGCGAGCGGTCCTCGACGGGCTGGCCGCCGAGGGCGTCGACGTCAGCGGCGTCACCGTGGCGCCGGGCGTGGCCACAGCAGCGAGCGTCGTCGTCGTCGACCGGCAGCGCGGCAGCCGCGCCATCTGCAACCGGCCGGCCCCGCGCATCGACATCTCCGCCGGCACCGAGCTCATCGCCACTGCCCCCGTCGTCCACGCCGACCACGCCGGCTGGCAGCCGGTCCACGAGTCGCGGCTGCTGCGCGACGGGCAGGTGCTCTCCGTCGACGCCGGCAACGACATCCCCGGCTTCGACGCGCGAGGCGTCGGCCTCTACGTGCCCACCGTCGAGGCCCTCGAGCGCCTCCACGGCGAGCGTCCGGTCGACGAGCTGCTGGCGCTCGCGCTCGAGCAGGGCTGTGACGTCGTCGTCGCCACCGACGGTGCCCGCGGTTCGCACGCGCTGGCGGCCGACGGCCGGCGGGCGTATGCCGCCGCACACGCCGTCGACGTGCTGAGCACCCTGGGTGCCGGCGACGTCTTCCACGGCGCCCTCGTCGCAGCCGTCGTCCGCGGTCTGCCACTCCCCGAGCAGCTCGCCTTCGCGAACGTCACGGCGGCGCTGTCGTGCCGTGGGCTCGACGGGCGCTCGCGCATCCCGCAGCTGCCCGAGGTGCTCCAGGCCCTCGAGACTCGGCAGGCCGACGCCCAGCCCGAGCCCGCACCCTCCGCCTGAGCCGATCCCTCCGGCCCGGCGACCTCCACCTCGCCCACCCTTCCCCCGGCCACCTCACCCGGACACCAGACCCCGAACGCACACCGCGCCACGACCCTCAGGAGAGAACCCCATGACCGACACGAACCCTGACACCGCGACCGGGACGCGCTTCCGGCTCGAGGACGTGGCGCGACCGAGCGGCGGCTTCGCGATGCTCGCCGTCGACCAGCGCGAGGCTATGCGCGCCATGTTCGCCGAGCACCAGGACACGCCCGTCACCGACCAGCAGCTGACCGACTTCAAGGTCGCAGCCACCCGCGTGCTCACGCCTCACGCCTCGGCCGTGCTCGTCGACAAGCAGTTCGCGTTCGACGCCGTCGTCGACGCCGGAGCGGTCGCGCCGACCTGCGGCCTCATCGCTGCCGCCGACCACTTCATCGCCGGCAACGGCGAGTTCGTCACCTCCGTCGAGATCGACCGCGCGGTCGACCCGGCCGCGGTGCGCGAGCAGGGTGCGGTCGCCATGAAGCTGCTCGTCATCCACCGTCCCGACGAGCCCGCCGCGACGCGCGTCGAGATGGTGGGGGAGTTCGTCGAGCGTTGCCGCGCCGCCGGCCTCGTCAGCATCATCGAGCCGGTCGCCAAGGCCCCGCGCGCCGGCGGCGCCTGGGACTGGGACGCGTGCGTCATCGAGGCCGCGCGTGAGCTGGGGTCGCTCGGGGCCGACCTCTACAAGGCCGAGGTGCCGTTCAAGGGGCAGGGCTCCGACGACGAGATCCGCCGCGCCTGCGCCGAGATCACCGAGGCCGTCGCGTCGCCCTGGGTCGTGCTGTCGTCGGGCGTGCCCGCCGACCTGTTCCCGCACGCCGTCGAGCTCGCCTGCCACGAAGGGGCCTCCGGCTTCCTCGCCGGCCGCGCCGTCTGGGCCTCGGTGATCGGCAGCGACGACATCGAGCGCGACCTCCACGAGGTCTCGATCCCGCGCCTGCAGCGGCTCGGCGAGATCGTCGACGAGGCAGTCCGCCGATGAGCACCACGCAGGCCCCCAAGGTCACCCTGGTCGCGACGGCGCGCCCGACCTTCGCCGTCGAGGTCGCCGAGCGGCTCGCCGGCGAGGCGCGCGCCCTGCTCGTCGAGCTCGGCGCCGAGGTCAGCGGCCCCGACGCGCTCGTGATGACGCCCGACGACGTCGCGGCGGCCAAGGCGTACGTCGACGGCTCGGCCGACCTCGTCGTCAACGTCTGCGCGTCGTTCTCCGACGCGACCCCCGCCCTGGAGCTCTACGGCGACCTCGAGCAGCCCGTGCTGCTGTGGTCGTTCCGTGAGCCCGGTCCGGTCGGTGACCGTCTCTGGCTCAACTCGATGTGCGGCGCGAACCTCTTCGGCCACGCCCTCGTGGTGCACGCCGGGCGCACGCCGCGACTCGTCTACGGCAACCCCGACGAGCCCGAGACCCGCAGCATCCTCGAGGCCGCCCTCGCGGGGCGGCTGCCCGACGTGGTCCCCGCGCCGACCGAGACCCGTGAGCGCAGCGAGCGGGCCGACGTCGAGCCGGCGCTGGAGTCGCTGCGCGGTCGCCGGCTCGGACTCGTCGGCGACGCCCCTCCCGGCTTCACGCCGAGCCAGTACGACGCCGACCTGCTCGACAGGCTCTTCGGCATCGAGGTCGAGCAGGTGCCTGTGGAGGCCATGTTCGAACAGGTGGGATGCGTCAGCGACGCGGAGGCTGTTGCCGAGCACGACGCTGCCGTCGAGGCCCAGCCCAGCCTGGCCTCCGTCGACGCGGGCCAGGCCCTCACGTCGGCACGCATCACGACGGCCATGCGCGGCTGGCGCGATCGGGAGACCTTGTCGGGCATGGCGATCCGCTGCTGGCCCGAATTCCCCACCCAGCTCGGCGCCTGCCCGTGCTCGTCGCTCTCCCGCGTGGCCGACGAGGGCACGCCGACCGCGTGCGAGCGCGACGTCTACGGCGCCGTGACGATGCTGCTCATGGAGGCGCTCGGCTCGGGCACGACCTACCTCGTCGACACGGTCGAGCTCGATGCGCAGAGCAACGTCGTCCGACTGTGGCACTGCGGTGCGGCCGCGACCTCGCTCGCCGCCGACCCCGACGAGGCCACGCAGTCGACCCACTGCAACCGCAAGCTCGGTGTGGCGGGCAACTTCCCGCTGCGCACCGGCCCGGTCTGCATGGCCCGGCTCACCGAGGACCCCGAGCGGCCCGGCCACCTCCGGCTGCTGCTCGCCGCCGGCGAGTCGATGCCCGAGCCGAACCGGTTCCAGGGCAACACCGCCGCCGTCCGCCTCGACGGCGACGCGTCCACCTTCGTCACCGGTCTGGTGACCGGCGGCTTCCCCCACCACACCGTTCTCGCGTGGTCCGACGTGCGTCCGCAGCTGCGGGCGGCCGCCGACCTCGTCGGGATCTCGGTCGTGGACTGGTAGTAGCACCCTCGCAGGACCCCAAGGAGAGACAACGATGTCTGACACGCCCAAGATCGACCGCCGTCGGTTCCTGCACGGCCTCGGCGCCCTCGGCGTCGGGGGAGCCCTCACCGCGTGCGTGGGCCCGACGATCACCTCGCGTGGTGCCGGGGGCACCGCAGCCGGCTCGGCAGCCGCCCTGCTGCCGCCGGTCAACAGCGCCAAGGCGACCGGCCCGGTCTCGTTCGCGCACTGGCGCGCCGAGGACAAGGCCGTCTTCGACACGCTCATCGCCTCGTTCCGCAAGGCGAACCCGCAGGCCGACGTCACCCAGGACATCGCGCCGTCCAACGACTACCAGAGCACGGCGCTCCAGAAGATCAAGGGCGGCAAGATCGGGACGGCGTTCACCGCCTTCCGCGGCGCCCAGTTCGTCAACATGAACAAGGCCGGGCTGTATGCCGGTCTCGGCGCCCAGCCGTTCGTCGACAACTACTTCGCCGAGCTGATCAAGACGGGCCAGGCCGACACCCGGGCGCAGATGGGCCTGCCCTACCAGCTCGTCTTCAACATGCCGATCTACAACGAGGCCGCCTTCGAGGCCGCTGGTGTCAGCTCGCTGCCGAAGGACTGGGACGGCTTCCTTGCGCTCTGCGACACCCTCAAGGGCAAGGGCCTGACCCCGATCGCGTGGCCCGGCGGCGAGCCGGCCAACTCGGGTCAGCTCATCAACTCGATGGTCATGAACAACATGCCCACCGACACTGCATTCGCCGACATCGAGGCCGGCACCCGCAAGGTCACCGACGACTGGTTCCTCGCGACGCTCAAGCAGTACCAGCAGCTGGCACCGTTCTTCGAGGCCAACTCGACGGGCACGAGCAGCGAGCCCCTGCAGCAGCTGTTCGCCAGCGGCAAGGCCGCGATGCTCGCCACGGGCTCGTTCCACATCAGCGCCGTCCGCAAGCTCGGCGCGAAGTTCCCCATCGGGCTCGTCGCGCCCATCACGGTGGATGCGGCGAAGGCGAAGTACGAGGGCATCTACAACGCGACCTTCATCCTCGGGGTCAACTCGGCCGGCAAGGGCCAGGACGCCGCCCTCAAGTGGGTCCAGTTCCTCTCCGACCCGGTCAACGCCGCCGTCTACGCCAACGGCACCGCGCAGCACGTCACGGTCAAGAACGTCGAGTACACCAACGCCGACCTCAAGCACAACGCCGCCTGGCTCGAGAAGAAGACGATGCTCGCCCCGCGCTTCCAGTTCAACAACCTCGACATCCGGGCCGCGGTCGAGGCGGCCTGCGTCGCGGTCGTCGGCGGCACGTCGCCCGACCAGGCCGCGGCCCAGGCCCAGGGCGTCGTCGACCAGAAGCGGAAGTGACATGTCCACGACACTGACCTCCGAGCGTCCCCCCGAAGCCCCGACCGGTCCCGAGCCCGAGCGTCCGGGCGGGGGTGTCAACCCCATGGCGGCGCACCCCGCCCTCTGGCTCTTCCCCGTGCCCGCGCTCGTCCTCTACATCACCTTCTTCGTCATCCCGACGATCCAGGGCGTCGTCTACTCGGTCACCGACTGGGACGGCTTCAGCCCCACCGCGCAGTTCGTCGGCATCGACAACTTCGTGAAGATCTTCACCGGTGACGACCTGTTCCGGAACGCCCTCGGCAACAACCTCAAGTTCATGCTCGTGGTCGTCGTGTTCCAGACGGTCTTCTCGCTCGCGCTGGCCGTCTTCCTGACGAAGAACAGCAAGTCGTCCGTGGCCCTGCGGTCGGTGTTCTTCTTCCCGACCATCCTGTCGAGCGTCTCCGTCGCGTTCATCTGGAAGTTCGTCTACGACCCGAACTTCGGGCTCGTCAACTCCGTGCTCGGCGCCGTCGGGCTCGACCGGTTCCAGGGCGCCTTCCTGGGCAACGACAGCCAGGCCATCTACTGGGTCGCCCTGACCCAGGTGTGGTTCCACGTCGGCCAGATGATGATCATCTACATCGCGGGCCTCCAGCAGATCCCGCAGGAGCTCTACGAGTCGGCCCAGACCGACGGCGCCAGCCGGTGGCAGCAGTTCCGCCACGTGACCCTGCCGATGGTGGCTCCGGCCACCGCCGTCGTCATGGCCTACACGACCGTGCAGTCGTTCAAGGCCTTCGACCTCATCCTCGGTCTCGGAGGCAACCCGCCGAAGGGCTCGCTCGACATCCTGTCGACGCGCATCTACTCCGGCTTCGCGAACTCCCAGTTCGGCTATGCCGCAGCCGAGTCGCTCGTCTTCATGGCCCTGATCGCCGCCATCACCTGGATCCAGCGCCGTGCCGTCAAAGCCAGCAGCCCGGACGCGTGAGGAGAGTCCCATGACCTACAACCTGTCCCGACGCGTCGTCCTCGGCGTGTATGCCGTGCTCGTCATCGTCCCGCTCGTCGTCGTGATCTTCGGGTCCTTCAAGACGAGCCAGGACCTCTTCGCCTCGCCGTTCACACCACCCACCGACTGGCAGGGCGGCAACTACTCGAAGGTCGTCAAGGACTCCGGTCTCGGCGTCGCCTTCCGCAACAGCGTCATCGTCACGGGGCTCTCCGTGCCGCTCACGCTGTTCGTGGCGAGCCTCGCGTCCTACGGCATCGCCCGCACGACGGGCTGGAAGAGCGCGCTGCTGCTCGGCTTCATCGTGCTCGGCATGGCGGTCCCCGCCCAGGCGAACATGATCCCGCAGTACGTCCAGTTCGAGACGTTCGGCCTGACGAACTCGCTGCTCGGCCTCGTGCTCATCAACATCGTCGTCACCCTGCCGATCGCGGTCTTCATCCTCACCGGCTTCCTCAAGACCCTCCCGAAGGAGCTCTTCGAGGCCGCTGCGGTCGACGGTTCGGGGCCGTGGCGCACCTACCGCTCGGTGGTCGTGCCGGTCTCGGTGCCCTCGCTGTCGGCGACGGCGATCTTCCTCTTCGTCATCCACTGGAACGACCTGCTCTACCCGCTGCTGTTCATCAACGAGGCCGACAAACGCACCATCCCGGTGGCGCTGCTCTCGTTCCAGGGCGAGTTCCTCACCGACTACCCGCTGCTCTTCACCGGCGTCGTCGTCGCCTCCGCGCCGATCGTCATCGCCTACGTGTTCCTGCAGCGCTACTTCGTCGCCGGCATCACGGCCGGCGCCGTGAAGGGCTGACCATGACCCACGAGACTCCGTCCGCCTCCGCCTCCGCCTCCACGGACGCCGTCCTGCTCCGCCGCGTGCGCGACGCCCGGGTCGACGCGGAGGGTACGACGGCCACGCTCGCCGTGGACGGGCTGCCCGGTGTGCAGCTGGGCATCATGCCGGGCTGGCTCACGGGCGAGCCGCTCGAGGACCAGGGTGTCGAGACCCAGATGCCCAACCTCCCCGACATCGAGCTGCCGCCCACCGACGTCACGGCGTTCGAGCTCCGGGTGAGCGCCCCGCGGCCCGAATGCCTGCGCCTCACCGTGGCGCGGTCCGGCGCGTCGGCGCTGGCCGACGACGGCACCACGACAGGCATCGTGGTCCGACCCGAACCGGCAGCTCAGCGGATCAGGCTGGAGCAGAACGAGACCCACGTCGTCGTCACGGCCGGGAGCCTCCGGCTGGAGGTCGGCCGAGCACCGTTCACGTTGCGTCTCGTCGACGCGGGCGGCGCCACCATCCTGCGCACGGCCGACCGCCTGCGCCAGGTCGCCGGGCTGCTCACCGCGCCGTCAGTGGTCGTCACCGGCGACACGACGACGCTCAACCTCGAGCTCGGCTCCGACGAGGACGTCCTCGGCTTCGGCGAGCAGTTCGGACGGCTCGTGAAGAACGGCCAGCTGCTGCGGCTGCGCAGCGAGGACGCCTGCGGCACCGGCACCGGCATGGCCTACAAGCCGGTCCCGGTCTGGCACTCGAGCCGCGGCTACACCGGCTTCGTCAACACCGGCGCGGTCGTCAACGCCGACGTCGGCCACTCCCGCCCCTCCGTGCTGTCCCTCGGCATCGAGGACGGGGCGGTTGACCTGTACGTCTTCGCCGGCGGCGACCCGGGGGCACGACTGACGGCCTACACCGACCTCACCGGACGTGCCGACGTGCCTCCAGCCTGGGCCTTCGGCTACTGGATGGGGCGCTGCCGCTACCACTCGAGCGAGGAGATGCTGGAGGTCGCGCAGAGCACCCGACGGCACCAGGTGCCCATGGACGTGCTGCACCTCGACCCCGACTGGCTCGTCGTGGACCGGCTCAACACCGACTTCATCTGGAACACCGACCGGTTCGGCGACCGCAAGCAGTTCGTCGAGGACCTCGCCGATCTCGGCCTCCGGCTATCGGTGTGGGAGCTGCCCTACCTCGACCCGGCCTCGCCGCTCTTCGAGGAGGCCGAGCGCGAGGGCTACCTCGTGCGCCGCACCGACGGCACGCTCGCCGGCATCGTCAAGACGCCGACGCCCGACGGGCGCATGCGGGCCCTCATCGACTTCACCAACCCGACGGCGAAGCGCTGGTGGCAGGAGAAGCACCGCGCGTTCCTCGACGACGGCGTCGCAGTGTTCAAGACCGACTTCGGCGAGGCGCTGCCCGACGACGTCGCCCTCTTCGACGGCACCCCCGCCAGCCAGGCCCACAACCTCTACCCGCTGCGCTACAACGCGGCGGTGTCGGACGCCATCCGCGAGTTCACCGGACGGGCACCGCTCGTCTGGGGGCGCAGCGGCTGGGCGGGCTCCCACCGCTACCCGGGGCAGTGGGGCGGTGACGCCGAGTCGACCGTGGCCGGCATGCAGGCGACGGTGCGTGGTGGGCTGTCGTACGCCATGAGCGCGCCGGGCTTCTGGAGCCACGACATCGGCGGCTTCTTCGGGCCCGAGCTCACGCCGGCACTCTACGTGCGGTGGACCCAGCTGGGCGCGCTGTCACCGCTCATGCGCGCCCACGGGCTGCGCCCGCGCGAGCCGTGGGCCTTCGGTGACGAGGCCCTCAGGATCGCCCGCGAGTGGGTGCGGCTGCGCTACTCGCTGCTGCCCTACCTCTGGCAGGTCGCGCGCGAGTCCGCGGCGAACGGCTGGCCGGTCATGCGGCCGCTCGGCTTCCACCACCCCGACGACCGGGTCGCGCGCAGCATCGACGACAGCTTCCTGCTGGGCCGTGACCTGCTCGTCGTGCCCGTCTTCGACGACGGCGACGCCCCTGTCAGCCGCACGTTCTACGTGCCCGAGGGCGAGTGGTTCGACCTCCACGACGACACGAGGTATGCCGGCCCCGGCTTCCACACCGTCACGGTGCCGCTCGACCGGATGCCCGTCCTCGTGCGCGGCGGAGCGGTGATCCCCAGGGTCGACGTCGACGAGTCCGTGCGGTCGGTCGACGACCTGCACCAACGGCCCTGGACTCTCCACGCCTACGGCGCCGGTGCGCCCGACGGCGACGGCGTCGACGACCTCGTCGGCTTCGACGAGCGGCCGGCCCAGGTCACCGGCCCGGTGGTGCGACATGGGGGCTGACGACGGCCGGTGGGGCGACCTCCAGGAGAAGCTCGCCCGCCTCGCCGAGCTGGCCCGCGACCGCGACGTCGACACGCTCGTACTGCGCGAGCCCGCCACCCTCACCTGGCTGCTCGGCGCCCGGGTCAACGTGCCGCAGACGCTCGACACGGCGTGCCTCGACGTCGTGGTGCACGTGCCGGCGTCGGGCCCGGCTGCCCTCACCGTCGTCACCAACGCCATCGAGGCGCCGCGGCTGCGCGACGTCGAGCTCGGCGGCCTCGGCGAGGCGTGCGAGACGCGGTGGGAGGTCGTGCCGTGGTGGGAGGGCCGCGACGTCAGGCTCCCGACGGGTCCTCGGGTCGGGGGCGACCGGCCCGCGGCCGGCGCGGTCTCCGTCGGAGCCGACCTCGCGGCAGCGCGACGGCAGCTCACCGGACTCCAACGCAGCCGCCTGACCGACGTGTGCCGTGACGCCGCGGCGGCCGTCACCGCCGCCGCGCAGGCACTGACGCCGAGCACCACCGGCTACGCCGCGGCCGGAGCGCTCGCCCGGGAGCTGCTCGACCGCGAGCTCGACCCCATCGTGCTGCTCGTGGGCGGGGCCGACCGACTCGAGGCACATCGGCACCCGCTCCCCGTGGGCGAGCCCGTCGGCGACCGCGCGCTGCTCGTCGCCTGCGGACGGCGGCACGGGCTGGTCGCCAGCGTGAGCCGCATCGTGTCGTTCTCGCCGCTCGACGCCCAGCAGGAGGACGCCTACCGGCGGCTGCTCTCCGTCGAGCAGGCCTTCCTCGACGAGAGCCGGGTGGGAGCACGACTCGGCGACGTCGTGGGGGCCGGCGTCGCGGCATACGGCCGCAACGGCTTCGCCCCCGACGAGTGGCACCGCCACCACCAGGGCGGCCTCAGCGGCTTCGTGCCACGCGAGTTCCCCGCCCACACGACGAGCGACGTCGTGCTCGGCGACGGCGCCGTCGTCGCCTGGAACCCGAGCGGTGCCGGCTGGAAGGTCGAGGACACGACGCTCGTGCTCGACGACGGACCCCGCCCCCTCGTGCACGACGACGCGTGGCCCACGGTCGAGGCCGGTGGCCGACGTCGCCCCGGCGTCCTGGTCCGCTGAGCACCCGTCGACCGCACGCATCCACCCAAGACGTGAACCGCTGAACCCTGAACCCTGAACCGCTGAAACCGTTGAACCGCAAGGAGACTGCCGTGCCCACCATCGCGAAGAACCTCGTCGCCGGCACCTGGGAGGAGGGCGAGTCCGCCCTCGAGGTCACCAACCCCGCCGACGGGTCCGTCGTCGGGCAGGTCGCCTGGGGCGGACCCGACACCGCCCGCCGCGCCGCCGACGCCGCAGCCGGGGCCTTCGGCGAGTGGTCCGAGCTCCCCGCCCGTCGTCGTGCCGACATCCTGCTCGAGGCGTCCCGACTGGTCGCCGAGCGCGCCGAGGCGATCGGCGCCACTCTCGCCCGTGAGGCCGGCAAGCGGCTGCCCGAGGCCGTCGGCGAGGTGGCCTTCAGCGCCGAGTACTTCCGTTGGTTCGCCGAGCAGGCGCGCCGCCCCCACGGCGAGGTGATCCCGCACGAGGCCGCCGACCGGCGCCACCTCACCGTGCGCCGACCCGTCGGCGTGGTCGCCTCGCTGACGCCGTGGAACTTCCCCTGCTCCATCCAGGCACGCAAGCTCGCCCCGGCACTCGCCGCCGGGTGCACGGTCGTCGCGAGAGTGTCGGAGAAGGCGCCGCTCGCGGCGACCGAGCTGGTGCGCACCCTCGTCGACGCCGGCGTGCCCGACGGCGTCATCAACCTCGTGCACGGCCCCGCCCGCGAGGTGACCCAGGCCCTGCTCGACCACCAGGCCGTGCGCGCGGTCTCCTTCACCGGCTCCACGCAGGTCGGTCGCGAGATCATGGCGTCCGCCTCGCGCAGGATCGTGCGCCCGCTGCTCGAGCTGGGTGGCGACGCCGCCTTCGTCGTGTTCGACGACGCCGACCTCGACGCGGCCGTCGAGGGGGCGATGCTCGCCAAGTTCCGCAACACCGGCCAGTCGTGCATCGCCGCCAACCGCTTCCTCGTGCACGAGGACGTGCACGACGAGTTCGTGGAGCGCCTCGCAGCCCGCGTCGACGCGATGACGATCGGCGACGGGCTGGCTGACCCGCTGCCCGACCTCGGTCCCGTGATCGACCAGTCGCGAGTCGATGCCGTGAAATCCCTTGTCGACGAGGCGATCTCGCTCGGCGCGAAGCGCGCCACCCAGGAGCGCGAGCTGCCGACCGCGGGGACGTTCGTGGCCCCGACTCTGCTCACCGACGTGCCGGCGACCGCCGGCATCGCCACCGAGGAGGTGTTCGGCCCCGCCGCCGCCGTCTTCCGGTTCCGCGACGCCGACGACGCCGTCGTGCGGGCCAACCGCACCGAGATGGGGCTGGCCGCCTATGTCTGGTCCGCCGACGTGTCGCGGTGCTGGCGCACGGCCGAGCGGCTCGAGGCCGGCATCGTCGGCGTCAACAACGCGCTGCCGTCGGTGGCCTTCGCGCCGATGGGTGGCGTCAAGCAGTCCGGCCTCGGCCGTGAGGGCGCGGCCCTCGGGCTCGAGGAGTTCGAGGACGTCCGCTACCTCGCCCTCGGGCTCTGACCCCGTCATGACGACCGGCCAGGACCAGACGGCATGAGCACCGAGCTCGTGCTCCTGCCCCTCGGCGTCATCGCCGGGGCGCTGACCCAGCGGGTGACCGGCATCGGCTTCGCGCTCGTCTGCGCGCCCCTGCTCGTGCTCGTCGCCGGTCCGTTCGAGGGTGTCGTGCTCTCGAACCTGCTCGGGCTCATCGTCAGCGCCGTCGTCTTCGTCACCCAGTGGCGCCAGACCGAGTGGCGCAAGGGCCTGCTGCTCGCCGTGCCCGCGCTGCTCGCCATCCCGCCCGGCGCCTGGGTCGCGCGCAACGTGCCCGCCCCGCAGCTCATGGTCATCATCGGGCTCACGGTCATCGTCGCCCTCGCCGCCGTGGTGCTCAGCGACCGTGCCCGCGTGCTCCGCGGCACCTCGGGCGCGGTCGTCGCGGGCGGGGCGAGCGGCTTCATGAACGTCACTGCTGGAGTGGGCGGCCCGGCCATCGTGCTGTATGCCGTCAGCACCTCCTGGGAGCACCGCAAGTTCGTCGCGACCTTCCAGTTCTTCTCGATCTTCACCAACCTGGCGTCGCTGGCCGCCAAGGGCGGACTGCCGAGGGTGTCACCGGCCGCCCTCGTCGTCTCGCTGGGTGCGCTGTTCGTCGGGCTGCTCGGCGGGGAGGTGCTCTCGCGACGGGTCGACCACCAGAGGGCCCGCCACCTCGCCATCGGGCTGGCGCTCGCGGGCGCCGCCTTCACGGTCGTCAAGGGAGTGCTGGCGTGGTGAGCGCGCGTCGAGGGCAGCCGCCCTACGTCGCCGCGATCGACCAGGGGACGACGAGCACCCGCTGCCTCGTCGTCGACGCGAACGCCACCGTCGTCGGCAGCGCGCAGACCGAGCACCGGCAGCACTACCCGGCCCCGGGCTGGGTCGAGCACGACGCCGACGAGATCTGGCGCAACACCGTCCACGTCGTCGAGGCAGCCCTGCGCGACGCGGGACTCGCGGCCTCCGACCTCGCGGCGTGCGGCGTCGCGAACCAGCGCGAGACCGTCGTGGTGTGGGACCCGGCGACCGGCGAACCCGTGCACCCGGCGATCGTGTGGCAGGACACGCGTACGGCCGAGGCGTGCGCCCGCCTGGCCGGCGACCCGACCGGCGTCGAGCGCGTGCGCGAGATCACCGGTCTGCCGTTGTCGACCTACTTCAGCGGCCCCAAGATCGCGTGGGTGCTCGACCACGTGCCGGGGGCCCGTGAGCGGGCCTGCGCGGGTGACGTGCTCGTCGGCACGGTGGACTCCTGGCTCGTCTGGAACCTCACGGGCGGCCCCGACGGAGGGGTGCACGTCACCGACGTCACGAACGCGTCGCGCACCCTGCTCATGGACCTGCGCACCCTCGCCTGGAGCGACGAGCAGCTCGAACGACTCGACGTGGCGGCGGCGGCCCGGGCCCCGCACCGCAGCTCGGCAGCGGGTTACGGCCCCGGGCCCCGCGACCGCCCGCTGCCGGGGGTGGCGGTGGCCGGGGCGCTGGGCGACCAGCACGCCGCCCTCGTCGGGCAGGCCTGTTTCGAGCCCGGCTCGTCGAAGAGCACCTACGGCACCGGCGGCTTCCTGCTCGCCAACACCGGCGAGGAGGTCGTCCGCAGCGACCACGGGCTGCTCACGACGGTGGCCTACCAGCTGGGCGACCGCCCGCCGCACTACGCGCTCGAGGGGGCCGTCGCCGTGGCCGGCGCCCTGATCCACTGGCTGCGCGACCGCCTGGAGCTGGTGCGTGACGTGGCGGAGGTCGAGGCACTCGCGGCGAGCGTCCCCGACAGCGGGGGCGCGTACGTCGTGCCTGCCTTCTCGGGGCTCTTCGCGCCGCGCTGGCGACCCGACGCCCGGGGCGTCATCGCGGGCCTGACGGCCTACACCTCACGGGCGCACCTCGTGCGAGCGGCGCTCGAGGCCACCTGCTTCCAGACGCGCGAGGTGGCCGACGCGATGCGCGCCGACACCGGCCGAGAGCTCGGCGAGCTCAAGGTCGATGGCGGCATGGTGGCCAACTCTTTGCTCATGCAGCTGCAGGCCGACGTGCTGCAGGTGCCGGTCGTCGCCTCCGAAGTGACCGAGACGACCGCGCTCGGAGCAGCCTTCGCCGCGGGGCTCGCGGTCGGCGTGTGGGACAGCCCGGAGGGCGTTGCCCGGGTGCGGCGCGCCGGTCGGCGGTGGCAGCCCGACCCCGCCTCGACGCTGCCCACGACCGGCTGGAGCGGCTGGAACAACGCCGTGGAACGGTCGCTCGGGTGGACCACCCCGGAGGCCACGCCCGAACCCGCGCCCCGACGCACGCCCGAGCGCGCGCTCGAACCCCTCGTGAAGGAGACGTCGTGAACGTACGCGATCGCATCGACCCTGCCCACCGGGCCTCCACGTGGAGCGCGCTCCAGGACGGCGCCTTCGACGTGCTCGTCGTCGGGGGAGGGGTGACCGGTGCGGGCGTGGCGCTCGACGCGGCGACCCGCGGCCTGCGCACCGCCCTCGTCGAGATGCGTGACTTCGCGAGCGGAACCTCGTCGCGGTCGAGCAAGCTCTTCCACGGCGGCCTGCGCTACCTCGAGCAGCTGAACTTCACCCTCGTGCGCGAGGCGCTGCACGAGCGTGAGCTGATGCTCACCCGGCTCGCGCCGCACCTCGTGCGGCCGGTGCCGTTCCTCTACCCGCTCAAGGGCCGGGTGTGGGAGCGGCCCTACGTCGGTGCGGGGCTCGCGCTCTACGACGCCCTCGCCGGTCGCAGCAGCGTGCCGCGGCACCGCCACCTCAGCCGCACCGGGGCCCGCGCCCTGTGCCCGGCGCTGCGCCCGGATGCGCTCGTCGGGGCGCTGCAGTACCACGACGCGCAGGCCGACGACGCCCGCCACACCCTCACGGTCGCGCGGACGGCCGCCCACTACGGCGCCGTCGTCCGCTCCTCGACGAAGGTCGAGGGCCTCGTCCGCGACGGCGGCCGGGTCGTGGGCGCCGAGCTGCGCGACGTGGAGACGGGGGCGCGCACGACCGTCCGCGCGTCCGTCGTCGTCAACTGCACCGGTGTGTGGACCGACGACGTGCAGGAGCTCGCCGACACGAGGGGCCGTTTCCGGGTGCGCGCGTCGAAGGGCGTCCACCTGGTCGTGCCGCGCGACCGCATCAACTCCGAGACCGGCCTGATCCTGCGCACCGACACCTCTGTGCTCTTCGTCATCCCGTGGGGCAACCAGTGGCTCGTCGGCACCACCGACACCGACTGGAACCTCGACAAGGCCCACCCTGCCGCCAGCCGCTCCGACATCGACTACCTTCTCTCGCAGGTCAACTCGGTGCTGATGACACCGCTGACGCACGACGACATCCTCGGCGTCTACGCCGGCCTCCGGCCGCTGCTGTCGGGGGAGTCCGAGGCCACGAGCCAGCTCTCGCGCGAGCACGCCGTCGCGCGACCGCTCCCGGGTCTCGTCAGCGTCGCCGGCGGCAAGTACACGACGTACCGGGTCATGGCCCGCGACGCCGTCGACGCAGCCGTGCGCGACCTAGACCGTCCCGTCGCGCCCTCCGTCACGCACCGGACGCCCATCCTGGGGGCCGAGGGCTACGAGGCGCTCAGCAACTCCCTCGAGTCCCTCGCGGCCGAGTGGTCGCTGCCCACCTGGCGCCTGCGCCGGCTGCTCGACCGTTACGGCAGCCTCGTCACCGACGTGCTCGAGCCGAGCCGTGAGGACGAGAGCCTGCGCGAGCCCCTCGACGGCGCGGACGAGTACCTGCGTGCCGAGATCCGGTATGCCGTCACCCACGAGGGGGCGCTGCACCTCGACGACGTGCTCACCCGTCGCACCCGCATCTCCATCGAGGTCGCCGACCGCGGGGTGTGCGCGTCGTCGGCCGTGGCCGCCCTCGTCGCACCACTGCTGGGCTGGGACGACACGACCACGACGGCGGAGGTGCAGGCGTACGCCGAGAGGGTGCGGGCCGAGCGGGAGTCGCAGACCCATGCCGAGGACCTGGCCGCCGACACCGCCAGGCGCGCCGCCGCCGACCGGCGCACGGCGACGGAGGTGGCGACCGCACCGGCTGATTGATCACGTCTCGCACTGAATGGCCCCCGGACCCAAGCCTCGGCAAAGCCCGGGTGTGGCCGCGCTCGTGCCTTGACATCGTCGGGTCACTCGTTCGGACCCTATCCAGGAGACAAAGATGTCCCTCACAGATGTCCAGTCACGGGAGCGCCGAGCGCTCGTGTGGATCGTCGGGCTGTGCACGCTCGCCCTCGTCTTCGACGGCTACGACCTCGTCGTCTACGGCACCGTCGTCCCGGTGCTGCTGGCCGACCCGACGCAGCTCGGCGCCATCACCCCGGGGCAGGCGGGGCAGCTGGGCAGCTACGCCCTCGTCGGGGTCCTCGTCGGGGCGCTGGCGGCAGGCGCCGTCGGGGACCGCATCGGGCGGCGCCGCGTGCTGCTCGTCAACATGGTGTGGTTCTCGTTCGGCATGGCCGCCACGGCCCTGAGCCACACGACGACCGCCTTCGGGATCTTCCGGTTCCTCACCGGCATCGGCGTCGGCGCCCTGGTCGCAACCGTCGGTGCGACGGTCGCCGAGTTCGCCCCGGCCGGACAGCGCAACCGCTACAACGCCTTCGTCTACAGCGGGGTCCCCGCCGGTGGCGTGCTCGCGGCGGTCGTCGCCCTCGTGCTGGACGACGTGACCGGCTGGCGGGGCCTCTTCTGGGTCGGCGCCGCACCGCTCGTGCTGCTGGTGCCGTTCGCCGTCATGAAGCTGCCGGAGTCGCCGAAGTGGCTGCTCTCCCGCGGCCGCCACGCCGAAGCCCGGGCCGTGTGCGAGCGGCACGGCCTCCCCCTTCCCGCGCACGAGCCCGAGCTGGACCCTGAGCCGCGTCCGTCCGCCGAGGTGGAGAAGGTGGGGTTCGCCGCCCTGGCCAGTCGCCGCTACCGGTTCGCGACGCTCCTGCTCGGCACGATGAGTTTCGCCGGGCTGCTCCTCACGTACGGCCTCAACACCTGGCTGCCCGAGATCATGGGGCAGAACGGGTTCGGCAAGAGCTGGGCGTTGACGTTCCTGCTCATCCTCAACGGGGCGGCCATCGTCGGTGGGGTCGCCGCCTCGGTCGCCGCCGACCGGGTGGGCGCCAAGGTCGTCGTCACGACGACCTTCCTCCTCGCCTCGGTGGCCCTGCTGCTCATCCCGCTCCAGCTGACGCTCGGGGTGCTCGTGCTCGCCGTGGCGGTCGCCGGCATCGGCACCATCGGCACGCAGGTGCTCGTCTACGGCCTGGTGTCGAACTACTACCCGACGTCGGCGCGCGCCGCCGGAGTCGCGTGGTGCGCCCGCTTCGGTCGCCTCGGCGGCATCCGCGGCCCGGGGGTCGGCGGCACCCTCGTCGGCCGCGGTGTGGGGGGGGGGGTGGCCTTCCGCATCTTCGCCGCCG
>CBHRRQ010000054.1:0-19294 GCA_966081555.1 uncultured Terrabacter sp. | reverse complement strand
AGGTGCATCGCCATCCAGCCGAGGTGGTTGCCGCCCGCCTCGAAGATGCAGTGCGACCTGCCGTCGGCCGTGACGGTGCCGACAGATGCGGGAATCTGCTTCTCCACCAGTGACTTCGGCGCGTGGATGCGCACCCGGCAGACGTGGTCGTAGGCGTCGCGCGAGATCGATCGGCGAACGTGCTCGGCCGCGTCGGGGGCGTCCTCACGTGGTCGGAACCGCCAGCCGCGCGCCTCGGCCCCGGTCATGCGGTCGAGGCGGAAGGTGCGCCAGTCGTCGCGGTCGAGGTCGTAGGCGAGCAGGTACCAGCGGCGGCCCGTCGCGACGAGGCGGTAGGGCTCGACCCGGCGTTCGCCGGAACCGCGCGGGCCGGCATACGCGAAGGTGACGCGTTCGGTCTCGCGGCAGGCGCGCGCGAGCACGAGGAGGGTCGCGGCATCGACCGGTGCGGTCGCGCTGTCGAGGGTGACGGTGGCCTCGTGGATCGCCTCGACCTGCGAGCGCAGGCGGCCCGGAAGCACCTGGTCGAGCTTGGCGAGGGTGCGCACGGCCGCCTCGCCGAGACCCTCGACGGTGCCGCCGGCCGCGAGGCGCAGGCAGACCGCGATGGCGACGGCCTCGTCGTCGTCGAGGAGCAGCGGGGGCAGCCGCCGGCCCGCGCCGAGCTGGTAGCCGCCTCCGGCGCCGTGGGTGGCGTTGACCGGGTAACCGAGCTCGCGCAGCCGGTCGACGTCGCGCCGGACGCTGCGGGTCGTGACGCCGAGCCGCTCGGCCAGCTCGGTGCCGCTCCAGACCGGGCGGCTCTGCAGGAGGTCGAGCAGCCGGAGCACCCGGGCAGTGGTGCCGTTGCCGTCGCTCGTCGTGGACATGGCACGAGTCTGCCAGCAACTGCGGACAGTTTCTGTCCTATATGGATGCCATGATCGAGGCATGACAGAGACCACACGCCCCACCATCGACTGGAACGAGGCCCTCGTCGAGCAGGCCGACTGGCACTGGCAACACCAGCTGCGGGCCCGCTTCGAGGGAGTCACCGACGAGGAGTACCTCTGGGAGCCGACTCCCGGCGCGTGGAACGTCCACCGCCGCGGTGAGGGCAGCACCGAGATGCAGGGCGGCACCGGCCCGATGACGATCGACTGGGCCTACCCCGCGCCCGAGCCGACCCCCGTCACGACGATCGCCTGGCGCCTGGCCCACATCATCGTCGGGGTGCTCGGCGCTCGGGCCCACCACCACTTCGGCGCACCCGAGGCCGACTACCTGACCTTCGACTACGCCGCGACCGCCGACGAGGCGCTCGCCCAGCTCGACCAGGCGTATGCCGCGTGGTTCGACGGCGTGCGCGGCTGGGGCACCGACGGGCTCGCCGAGCCGTGCGGCCCGGCCGAGGGCCCGTTCGCCGAGGCGTCCCGAGCCACGCTCGTGCTGCACATCAACCGGGAGCTGATCCACCACGGTGCCGAGATCGCCCTGCTCCGTGACCTCTACGCCCACCGCAACGACTGAGAGAGCGAGACATCCCATGCCCGCACAGGTCCCACCTGTCGCCGACGAGCGCGAAAGCCTCATCGCCTACATCGACCAGCAGCGCGACGCCTTCGTGGCGGCGACCTTCGGTCTCACCGAGCAGCAGATCCGGCTCACCCCGACCGCAGGCACCCTCAGCATCGGCGGCCTCGTCAAGCACGTCACGACCTGCGAGCGAGGCTGGACCGAGCGGATGGCTGCCGCGCCGCACGCGCCGGCCCCGCCGGAGCAGTCCCTCGAGGACCAGGCCCGGTCGTGGGGCGACGACTTCCGGGTCTCCGACGACGACTCCCTCGAGTCGCTCGTCGCCGCCCTGGTGGCCCAGGGTGAGGTGACCCGCGAGGTGCTGCGGCGTGCCGACCTCGGCGCCGCGGTGCCCGTGCCGCGAGACGCCCCCTGGTTCCCCAAGGACGTCGAGGCCTGGTCGGTCCGGTGGGTCGCGATGCACCTCGTCGAGGAGCTCGCCCGCCACGCCGGTCACGCCGACATCATCCGAGAGTCCATCGACGGCGCGACGATGTACGAGCTCGTCGCCGCCCGAGAGGGGTGGCCCGAGACGCCGTGGCTCAAGCCGTGGCGACCCTCGGCAGAGGTCACCGCCTGACGCGGGATCGCCTTGCCCCACAAGGACGCCGAGTCGCACCTGACACGGGCGAAGGGCCCTTGGGAGTATGAGTCTCAAGGGCCCTTCTGGTTGATCGGTCGTTGGTGACGCTTCCGATCGACTGCTCGTCTTCTCCGGTCCCGGCCGCCCCGTCACCCGGCTGCCGCAGTGGGTCGCCCCACCGTGTGGACCCTCGTCTCCGAGCCGTCCCGCTCTCCCGAAGGAGGGCGTGAGAGATTTGTATCCCCCGGCGACAGGGCCTCGCAAGGGAATGGCGAAAACTCGTCCCGCCTCCACAGGGTGACGGCGTGTCGCCCACAGGATGGGCCCGCTTCTCCACACGCTGCGTGCGTCCGTGCACACGTTGTCCACCGCGGCTGTGGACAACATCGTCCCGGTCGGACGGGCCCGTCCTGGCTCAGCTCGGGGCCGGGTCGCCCACCCGCCCTGGCGAGGTGTCGGACCGGTCGCCGGGGAGGTCACCGCAGACGTGTCCGGGGACGCTATCGAGCACCTCGTGCAGGACTCGGGCGCCCGCCGAGGCGGCCGTCGCGCGCTCGGCGTCCCCCGCCGCGGCATACGCCTCCTCGGCCTCGGCGAGCGCGACGAGCTCGGCCACGACGAGCCGGCGCTCGGCGGTGGCGCCGAGCACCCGCCGCTCCGCCTCTGCGGCGCCGACGCCCAGTGCGGCACCTGCGACGTCGGCGGACGTGGCGACCGCGGGTCGGTCGACCACGGGCACGGCCTCGGCGTTCTCGATGGCGGCGACGCGCTGCGCAACGCGGACGTGACAGCGCGGTCACGCTCGCGCATCGCGGTCGCGAGGCGGGAGCGCAGGGCGGCGCGCAGGGTGGACGACATGCGACCGACCGTATGCCGCCGACCTGGCTGTGCGCCAAGCGTTTACGCCGCGGCCGGCGCGACCGGGACTGGTGCGACAGCGGTTCAGTCCGGCTGGAGACGGGTCGTCAGGAAGCCGAGGACCGCGTCGACGGCGCCCTGGTGTCGCTCGCCCGTCAGAGTGGCATGACCCGGGCCCTCGAGCTCGACCCGCAGGAAGCCGTCACCCAGATGGTCGGACAACGTGTCGAACCGCGTGCCGGTGGCCCAGTCGTCCCGGTAGCGGACGCCCAGCACAGGGCAGCCACCGCGCACCCGGTCACGCACTGCCGCAAGGTCGCCCGGGTCGAGGCCGACGTCCGCTGCGCGACGCGGCGTCAGGGGCACGGGGACCGCAGGCTGTGCCAGGACCGGCGCGACGACGACGGGGTCGACCATCATCGCGAGAGCGAAACCACCCGTGAAGCACATCCCGACTGCACCGACGCCCACACCGCCGGCCTCGTCGTGGACGCGACGCGCCAGGCTGCGAAGCCACGCCGCCACGGGTGTCGTGCGCCCCGTGGCGACGGTCGTGAACTCACGCCCGATGCAGAGGCGCGGGATGACGTGAACGGCCTCGAGGGCGTACGGGGCGCGGTGGGCAGGTCCGAAGAAGTGCGGCAGCACCACGGTGAAGCCGGCATCGACGACCTCGCGACCGAATCGCACCACCTCCGGGGTCAGCCCCGGACTCTCGTGCATGACGATGACGCCCGGCCCCTCACCCTCGGTGTAGGTCGGGTACTCGAAGCCGTCGGCGGAGTGGGACCCGCGCCGCCAGCCCGAGAGCATCGACATGCCACCGACGCTACGCCGGGAGGGGCGCACGGCGTAGCGATGCTACCGGCACACGACCGGTGCGCAACAGGCGTGACCCGCCGACCGGCACACACGATCGGCGCAGGGGTCGCAGTCGTCGCGAAGTTACGCTGGCGACATGGTGACCACTGCTCCCGCGCCGCGCGGACGGTTCGCCGGGCTGCTCGCCCCGTCCGAGCGGGACCCCGCCCCGGTCGTCGAGGCGGGGGTGCGGCGAGGGCTGCGCCGCGAGACGCTGCTCGTGCTCGGGGTCAGCCTCGGCTCCTCCGCGGTCTACGCCGTCCTCAGCATCATCGAGAAGCTCACTCGCCCCGTGCCGCTGTCGCAGCAGACCACCGCGATGAACCAGTCGGCGACGCCCGGTCGCCCGTGGCTCGACCTCGCCTACCAGCTCGCCGGGATCGTGCTCCCCCTCGTCGCCGTCGCGCTGTCGCTCTACCTCCTCAACCACGTGCGCCGGCCTGCGGACGGCGTGCGTGCCGGCCACTTCGTCGGCCTCGACCGTCGCGAGCCGGCGCGAGATCTCGCACGAGGAGCCGGGCTGGCCGCCCTCATCGGCATCCCGGGGCTCGGTTTCTACTTCTTCGCCAAGGCGATCGGCATCAACACACAGGTGTCGGCGGCGAACCTCGAGGCCGTGTGGTGGTCGGCGCCGGTGCTCGTCCTCGCAGCCGTGCAGAACGCCCTGCTCGAGGAGGTCGTCATGGTCGGCTACCTCTTCACGCGCTGGCGCCAGACCGGCTGGTCGTGGCCGTTGATCATCGGCCTGTCGGCTCTGATCCGCGGGTCCTACCACCTCTACCAAGGCTTCGGAGGCTTCGCCGGCAACATCGTCATGGGCCTGGTGCTCGGGCTCGTCTTCGTGCGCACGCGACGGGTCATGCCGCTGGTGGTGTGTCACTCGATCCTCGACATCGTCGCCTTCGTCGGCTACTCCGTGCTGCGCGCACGTGGCGTCTCGATCTGACGTGCGGAGACGAATCCGACTGCGCTGACGGTGAATTGGCACTTCCTGTCTCTTGACATCGAGTCGAACTGGTGTTCTGCATATCTGCTTGGCTGAAGTGGTCTTCAGCCGCTTGAGCGAATCGGTCTTGGACAGTTGAGTATTCGCGTCATAACGACGCGGCGCACCGCACTCGCCCTCTCGCTCCCGTCGCTCGGAAACAGTTGTGGCGCAAGCGCCCTCGCGAGGTGGCAATGCAATCGCTTCACCTAAGCAGATATGCAGAACTGGTGTTCGAATGGAGGTGAAGGAAGGGTCACATGCCGTTCACGATCGACGTGCCGTCGCAGCTCGAGCCGGGGCTGGTCGTGACCCTGTCCGGGGGCCTCTCGGCGCAGGGCCGACGCTCCGTCGCCACGGTCGTCGCCGGACTCATGCGCGACATCGGCGAGGGCGGGCCTGCAGCCGCGACGTGCCATGGGTCGCGGCCGCCGGCCACGACCGACTCCCCTCGGCGCGGCGACGCTGCCGACTCCACCGACGACGCCCGCTCCAAGGCCGCCTTCGAGGCGACGATGGACGCCGAGCTCGAGTGGTTCGAGGGAGGGGAGCGCCTCCGCGGCCTGGTCGACGACCACCAGCTGACGGCGCTGGCCCGCATGCACGCCGTCGCCGTCGCCGAGCTCTCGGCACGCCACTCACAGTCCTGGGTCGACCGCACTCCCCTGTCGGCGACCGAGGCCGTCGCGATGGAGGTGGCGACCGCGACCGGCCTCGCGCAGGGCACGGTCGCGCTGCGGCTCGAGCTGGCCACCGGCTCGCCCGCGCGCACCGCGTTCCTCCGGGCGCAGGTCCGCGACGGCGCGACGCCGCTCTGGCGCGCCTGCGAGATCGTGCGCGAGACGCGAGCGCTCGACGACGAGGTCGCCGACGGGATCGCCCGCGCCGTGCTCGCGCCGACCCGCGACGGTGCGGGGCTGCCCAACGCGCTCTTCCGCCAACGACTTCGCCGCGCCGTCCTCGCCGCCGACGACGACCAGAAGGCACGGCGCCGGTCGGCCCGTGAGCGCATCGGCGCGCACGCCCAGGTCTTCGACGACGGCACCGGCTGCCTCACGATCATCAACGACGCAGAAAAGATCGCGGCCGCAACGGACCGCGCCGATGCCGCCGCCCGTGCAGCGCGCGCGAAGGGCGACCCGCGGTCGCACGACGAGCTACGCGCTGACTTCCTCACCGGCGCGGCCATCCACGGCTGGCCCGACGACGACGGCTTCGCGCGCACGGCTCCCGTCCCGCCAGGCCGCGTCTTCGTCGTCGTGCCGTTCACGACCGCGGTCGGTCTCGACGACGCCCCGTGCGAGATTCCTGGCTACGGCTGGGTCGGCGCGCACCAGGCGCGGGAGATGATGACCGCCGACGGCTCGGTCTGGCAGACGCTCCTCGCCGACGTCGACACCGGCGCGGCCCTGGCGCTCTCGCGCCAGGGCTACCGACCCAGCCGCGAGATGGTCGAGCACGTCCGCGCCGTCGACGGCGTGTGCCGCGCACCGGGCTGCACCGTCGAGGCGCGGCAGTGCGACCTCGACCACGACGTTCCCTGGCCCCTGGGCCCCACCGCCGTCACGAACTTCACCGACAAGCACCGGCAGCACCACCGGGTGCGCACCGCCGGCTGGTGGCAGGCCCAGCGCGACGACTCCGCACGCGTCACGTGGCGCACGGCCGCGGGCCGCACCTACGTGACCCACCCCAAGGACTGGCTCGACGGTCTGCGACCCGGACAGCCTCCACCATCGGAACCTCCACGAGCCAAGGCGCCGCCGGACGCGCCACCGACGGCGCCGCCAGCGCCGCGAGCGCCGGAGCCACCACCCTTCTAGCCGCGGGCGGGCGATCACGCCGCGCTGTGCGCCCGACCCAGCCGCACTGCATACGATGGCGCCCATGAACTCGGCCAGGCAGGTGCGCGCACGCCTCCTCGGGGACCCGGCCGACGACTTCCGCCTGACCCGCCGCACCGCCGGCCGGCTCGCCTGGCTCGGATGGGCGGGACCGCTCTTCTTCATGCTGGTGGGCGGCTTCATGCGTTTCTGGCACCTCGGGGCGCCGCACCAGCTGGTCTTTGACGAGACGTACTACGTCAAGCAGGGCTGGTCGATGGTCCTCTACTGGTTCGAGATGAAGAACGACCAGGTCCTGCAGGACGCCTCGCAGGTCGACCAGCACTTCACCGCCAACGACCCCTTCATCTACGGCACGGAGGGCGATTTCGTCGTCCACCCTCCCGTCGGCAAGTGGCTCATCGGCTGGGGCGAGGTGCCGTTCGGCATCCTCAACTCGTTCGGCTGGCGCTTCGCCGTCGCACTCGCCGGCACCATCTCGATCTTCATGCTGGGCCGCATCGCGCGCCGGCTCTTCCGCTCCGACCTGCTCGGCACGGTCGCCGCGGCACTGCTCGCCTTCGAGGGCCACCACTTCGTGCACTCCCGCACCGGACTGCTTGACATCTTCGTCATGTTCTTCGGGCTGGCGGCGTTCGGTGCCCTGCTCATCGACCGCGACAGGGCGCGCCAGGTGCTCGCCGCCAAGGTGGGCGACCGGGCGCGCGCCGCCACGTCTTGGCTCGGGCCGTGGCTCGGCTGGCGGCCGTGGCGCTGGGTCGCCGGGATCATGCTCGGCCTCTCCGCCGGGGTGAAGTGGTCGGGCCTCTACTTCCTCGTCTTCTTCGGGCTGCTCACCGTGCTGTGGGACCTCGGCGCCCGGCGTGCCGCCGGCGTGCGCGGCTGGAGCGTCGGCACCGTCGTCAAGGACGGGCCCTACGCCTTCGTCCAGCTCGTCGCCACGGCCGTCGTCACCTACGTGGCGAGCTGGACCGGTTGGATCCTCAGCAGGGGCGGCTCTTTCCGCACGTGGGCGCAGAACAACCCCGACACGACGCATCCGTGGCTGCCCGACTGGTGGCGCTCGCTCTGGGCGTACCACCAGCAGATGTACGCCTCGACGCAGGCGATCAACAGCCCGCACCCGTACCAGACCAACCCGTGGTCGTGGCTCGTCCAGGGTCGGCCCACCTCGTTCTTCTACGAGGGCCCGAAGAAGGGTGCGGAAGGCTGCCTCGTCGACCAGTGCAGCAAGGCGATCACGTCGATCGGGACCCTGTCGATCTGGTGGGGCGCGACCCTCGCGATCTCCGTGCTGCTCTTCATGTGGGCGCTGCGCCGCGACTGGCGGGCGGGCGCGATCCTGTGCGGCCTCTTCGCCGGCTACCTGCCGTGGTTCCTCCTCGGTGACCGCACGATCTACTCCTTCTACGAGGTCGCCTTCGTCCCGTGGGTCGTGCTCGCCTGCGTCTACGTGCTCGGCCTCGTCATCGGCGGCCGCGAGTCGTCGCTGACGCGCCGGCGCGTGGGCTACGGCGTCATGGGCGCCTTCGTCCTGCTGACCATGGGCCTGTTCGCGTTCTTCCACCCCATCTACGTCGCCGACGTCATCCCACTGTCGGAGTGGCAGGCGCGGATGTGGTTCCCGAGCTGGGTCTGACGGCGCGTTGCCCGGGCGCCCCGCCGCCTGTCGGCCCGATTCGGTATGCCGGTCGGCGTGGTGTTATCTTTTCTTCCGCACCTGGGGCTGTGGCGCAGTTGGTAGCGCGTCTCGTTCGCAATGAGAAGGTCAGGGGTTCGAATCCCCTCAGCTCCACCACGTGAAGAAGGACCCGGCACGCTTTTCGCCGGGTCCTTCTTCACGTTCAGGATGTTCAGGGGGATTCGGGAGGAGGCGGAGCGCAGCGGAGCCGACGGCTCCCCTCAGCTCCACCAGACGGCAGAGAGACCGGACACGCTTTTCGTCCGGTCTCTCTGCCGTTTACGGGACTCAGTGATTCGAGGAGCCGCCGCAGCGGAGCGAGGACGGCGGAGTCCCCTCAGCTCCACCACGTGAAGAAGGACCCGGCACGCTTTTCGCCGGGTCCTTCTTCGTTCGTCGGATGTCTTTTGCGCTTACCGTGCGGCTCAGGCAGCCGTGTCTTCTGCCTGTGGCCGTCCGCGGCGGCGGAGCTCGACGATGATCGCGTCCTCCAGTCGGCGTGTCCGTTCCACGTCCGCGTGGGACCGCCCCCGACGATCCTCGATCTGGGCAAGCTCCCTGATGAGCTCGCGGATGCTCATGCCGGAGAGGGCGTCACCGTCGACCTCCGCCGCAGCGAGCAACACTGTCGGCACCTCCTCTTCAGGTGTGAGGGCGGCCCCACGGCCCGCGGGGGCCGCCTTCGCTACGAGAACACAGAAAGCACGAGATCATGACGTCAGTGGCGCGGAGGGCTGCGCTGCCGGTTGCGACGTCTGGCGACGGCCATGGTCGCGGCGGGGGGATCAGCCGGAGCAGGGGCGTCGCGGGGTCCCGGTCGCGACCGCCCGTCCCCGGCGTCGTCGTGCGGGACGCCACCGCGGCCGGTCGGGCCACCGAACTCCGCGCTGACCAGCGCCTCGAACTCCAGGTCGACGAGGTCGTCGTCAGCGAGCACGATGTCGGCGAAGGCCGCGTCGACATCGACATCCAGGTCGTCGACCGTCCCGAGCCCGGACGGGTGCTGCATCGTCGTCACCTCCATCACGTCGTGAGCCGCCATGGATGCACCAACAGATCTGTGGTGTGTGCGATAGATTTGTTGTAGCACCGGCGGCACGCCGATGCAAGGCCCGATTCGAGGATCGATGACCCCGGCAGCCCACACCGAGAACGACCCCGAGCGCGGGCTCTACGGCATCACCGTCGCCGCCGACCTCGTCGGCATGGGGGTGCAGAACCTCCGCCTCTACGAGGCCCGCGGCCTGCTGCGTCCGTCGCGCACGGCGGGCGGCACCCGCCGCTACAGCGACAACGACCTGGTGCGGCTGCGTCGCATCGGCCAGCTCCTCGACGAGGGCCTCAACCTGGCGGGCATCGAGAAGGTGCTCGGCCTCGAGAGCCGGGTCCGCAACCTCGAGTCCGAGGCTCGACGCCGGCGCCGCTGACCCACGGACCCCGAGACGGAGCGTGAGGCGGAGCGGGCGCTCGACGGGGCGAGCGCGAGGGCCGGGACTCGCATGACGGCCGAGGGGCGGGAACCCCCACCAGGCACCTGCCGAGCGGGGCTAGACTCCCCGGGGCGACGGCATACGGGCACGTCGCGGCGACGGCAGGAGGTGGGTCCCCATGTGTGGCGAGCCTCCTAGTCATACGACCGGCGAGGGCTGACCGCTCGAGACCCGCACGAGGTGCGGCACGGCTCGCGGCGGCTCTCACGACGCTGTCCGCCGCCCCTTCGTCCCGCCCCCGGGAGGTCGTCATGTCCGAGCGCACCCGCACCACCACCCGCAACCCCATCCGCAGCCTCGCCGGTCGCGTCCGCCGACCTGCCCCCTCGACCCACGCTCCGCACACCACGCACCCCGGTGACCACCCGCAGACCAGGCGCCAGCAGCGTGAGGGGGCCAGCGTCGTCGACAGCGCCGTCTACGTCGACGGCCGCCGCACCGACTCACCCGCGACGCTCGCCGAGACGTTCCGCACCCTCCGCGAGCGCGACGGCGCATTCGGCTGGATCGGGCTCTACCGACCCACACAAGACGAAGTCGCCGCTCTCGCAAGCGAGTTCGATCTGCACGAGCTCGCCGTGGAGGATGCGATCGTCGCGCACCAGCGGCCCAAGATCGAGCGCTACGGCGACACGCTCTTCGTCGTGCTGCGGGCCGCGCGCTACGTCGACGCGTCCGAGCAGGTCGAGTTCGGCGAGGTCCATCTCTTCGTCGGTCGTGACTTCGCTATCACGGTGCGCCACAGCGAGGCACCCGACCTCTCGGCCGTGCGCCGACGTCTGGAGAGCGACCCCGAGCTGCTCGCCCGCGGTCCCGAGGCGGTGCTCTACGCGATCCTCGACCGGGTCGTCGACGGCTACCTGCCGGTGGTCCGCGGGCTGCACAACGACATCGACGAGATCGAGACCGAGGTGTTCCGCGGCGACCCGGCGGTCTCGCGGCGCATCTACGGGCTGAGCCGCGAGGTCATCGAGTTCGAGCGCGCCGTGCGCCCGCTCGCGACGGTCATCCAGTCGCTCTCGGCCGGCTTCGAGAAGTACGGCACCGACGAGGAGCTGCGCCGCTACCTCCGCGACGTCGAGGACCACCTCACCGCCGTCCGCGAGCAGGTGGACGGCTTCCGCCACCTGCTCCGCGACATCCTCACGGTCAACGCGAC
This sequence comes from uncultured Terrabacter sp., assembly GCA_966081555.1. GTDB lineage: Bacteria > Actinomycetota > Actinomycetes > Actinomycetales > Dermatophilaceae > Terrabacter. The sequence goes on along the minus strand of CBHRRQ010000054.1, from coordinate 8,279 downwards.
GCTCGTCGCGCAGAAGCAGAACGAGGAGATGAAGACGCTCACCGAGGCGAGCATGGACCAGAACGAGGAGGTGAAGAAGATCTCGGCGTGGGCCGCCATCCTCTTCGCCCCGACCCTCATCGGCACGGTCTACGGGATGAACTTCGACGCCATGCCCGAGCTGCACTGGCGCCTCGGCTACCCGTTCGCGCTCGGGATGATGGGCGTCGTCAGTGCCGCCCTCTACGGCGTCTTCAAGGGCCGCCGCTGGATCTAGCCCGATCTGGCGGCGAGCCGGGGTAAGGGTGAGACATGCCCCGTGCACTCGTCGGCGTCTCCGGGTGGCGCTACCCCTCCTGGCGCGGCGACTTCTACCCGAAGGGCCTCCCCCAGAGGCTCGAGCTGACGTATGCCGCCGAGCGGATGACGTCGATCGAGGTGAACGGGTCGTTCTACTCCCTCCAACGCCCGAGCTCGTATGCCGCCTGGCGGGCGGCCGCTCCCCCTGACGTCGTCTTCGCCGTCAAGGGCGGTCGCGTCATCAACCACCACAAGGCGCGGCGGGACGTCGAGTCCCCCCTCGCGAACTTATTCGCCAGCGGGGTCCTCGCCCTCGGTGGTCAGCTCGGTCCGATCCTGTGGCAGCTGCCCGAGCGCCTGCACTTCGAGCGCGACCGGCTGGCGTCCTTCTTCGAGCTGCTCCCCCGCACCACGGGCGCGGCGGCCGTCCTCGCCGCGAAGCACGACGACAAGGTGAAGGAGGGCCGCAGCCTCACCGAGGCCGAGGTCGACGTGCCGCTGCGGCACGCCCTCGAGCCACGTCACGAGAGCTTCGACTCGGACGAGGCCCGCGCCCTGTGCGCCGAGCACGGGGTCGCGGTCGTCGTCGCCGACAGCGCCGGCAAGTGGCCCGTCATGCACGACGCGACGAGCGACTTCCGCTACGTGCGGCTCCACGGCGAGACCGAGCTCTACGCGAGCGGCTACACCGACGAGTCGCTCAACCGGTGGGCGCAGACCTGCAGCGGCTGGCTCGACGAGGGCCACGACGTGCACGTCTACTTCGACAACGACGCCAAGGGCCACGCGCCCCACGACGCGGTGCGCTTGCTCGCCCGCCTCGGCATCGAGCGCGGCCCCGTGGCCGACGATGGTCGATGACACCGACTCGAACTTCGGGCGCCGACGGCACCTGACGGCATACGTTGGCAGGGACCGCGTCCGACGAACCCGGAGGCCACCATGACACGCTGCCCCGCCCGGCTCGCACACCCCGGGGCGCCCGGGTGAACCGCGACGAGCTGCGCGCGGCGCAGACACCCCTCAAGCAGCGCTACCGCGACGACCCGGAGACGGCCCTGACCTCGGTGTCCGCGAGCGCGACGTTCGACGTGCCGCCGACCGTCGAGGTCGCCACCTGGGCCGGCCCGGTGCGGGCGGGGCTGCACCGCGCCACGGGCGGCGACGGCGCCGACGCGTGCTCGGGCGACATGCTCATGGAGGCCCTCGTCGCGTGCGCCGGCGTCACCCTCCACACCGTGGCCATAGCCTTCGGCGTCGACCTGCGGGACGTCACGGTGCGCGCCGAGGCGACGTTCGACGTGCGCGGCACGCTGGGCATCGACCGGGAGGTGCCGGTCGGCGTCATCGCGCCTCGCGTCGTGGCCGAGGTGACGACCGACGCCGACGACGCGACCCTCGAGCGGCTGGCCACCGCGACCGAGCGCTACTGCGTCGTCGGCCAGTCGCTGCGCCAGCCGCCGACCTTCACCGTGTCGCGCCGCACGGCTGGTGCGAGCAGCGTCGAGGGTGCGGGGGGCGCTGACGGTGGCGACTCGGCGCCCGCGGCCGTTCGCTAGGTTCGTGTCGTGAGCCGAAGCGTCTACGTCACCTCCCCGGAGGGCCTGACGGGCAAGTCCGCCGTGGCCCTCGGCCTGCTCGACGCCCTCCTGCGCGAGGTCGATTCGGTCGGCGTCTTCCGACCGCTGACGACGCTCGGCGGCAGCGGTCCCGACGACGAGGTCGACCACATCGTCGAGATGCTCGTCAGCCAGCCGGGCATCGAGCAGACCTACGACGAGGCCATCGGCGTCACCTACGCGCAGGCCCATGACGACCCCGACGAAGCACTGCACGTCATCGTCGAGAAGTTCGGCGCCCTGAGCGCGCGCTTCGCCGTCGTCGTGGTCGTCGGCTCCGACTACACCGACGTCTCCACCGGCACCGAGCTGTCGTTCAACGCCAGGGTCGCCGCGAACCTCGGATCGGCCGTCGTGCTCGTCGTGCACGGACGCGGCCGCACGCCAGACCAGATCCGCGTCGCCGCCGACGGGGCGGTCGCCGAGCTGCGAGCCCACCACGCCCAGACGGTGGCCGTCGTCGCCAACCGCGTCGAGCCCGACGACCTCGACGAGGTGCGAGACGTCCTGTCGTCATTGCCCTTTCCCGTCACCGGCGCCATCCCGGAGAACGCGCTGCTGTCGGCGCCGAGCTTCCGCGCGCTCGCCGAGGCCATCGACGCCCGGCTCGTGCTCGGCAGCGAGTCGTGGATGGACCGCGACAGCCTCGGCCTCGTCGTCGCCGCGATGAGCCTGCCCAACGTGCTCGCCCGCATCGGGCCCGACGTCACGATCATCGCCCCGAGCGACCGCAGCGACCTCATCCCGGGCCTGCTCCTGGCACACCAGTCGGGCACGTTCCCCACCCTGGCCGGCATCATCCTCACGGGCGGCTACCCGATCCCCGAGACGATCGCGCGGCTCTCGGCCGGCGTGCAGCAGGACTTGCCCATCGCCCTCACCGACGACGGCACGTTCCGCACGGCCGAGCGCCTCATGCAGGTGCGTGGGCCGATGACGAAGGGGTCGCGCAACAAGATCGAGTCGGCACGGCGCCTCTTCTCCGAGAGCATCGACGCCACAGCACTGCTCGCCGCCATCGACGTGTCGGCCTCAGAGGTGCGCACGCCACTGATGTTCGAGTTCCAGCTCATGGAGCGGGCCCGGTCCGACCGGCGGCACATCGTGCTCCCCGAGAGCCAGGACGACCGCATCCTCCAGGCCGCCGACATCCTGCTGCGGCGCGGCGTCGCCGACCTCACGCTCCTCGGCGACGAGACGAAGGTGCGGGCGCGCGGCTCGAGCCTGGGCCTCGACCTCGACGCGGCAGCGGTGGTCTCGCCGCACGACCCCGAGCTGGTCGAGCGCTTCGCGAAGGAGTACGCCGCCGCGCGGGCGCACAAGGGCATGACCGTCGAGCGGGCCCGCGAGGTCGTCACCGACATCTCCTACTTCGGCACGATGATGGTGCACCTGGGCCTCGCCGACGGCATGGTCTCGGGCGCGGTCAACACGACGGCCCACACCATCCGACCGGCCCTCGAGTTCGTCAAGACGGCCGAGGGCGTCAAGACGGTGTCGAGCGTCTTCCTCATGTGCCTCGCCGACCGCGTGCTCGTCTACGGCGACTGCGCGGTCATCCCCGACCCGAGCGCCGAGCAGCTCGCCGACATCGCAGTCTCGTCGGCGCAGACGGCGCAGCAGTTCGGCATCGAGCCCCGCGTCGCGATGCTGTCGTACTCCACCGGCGCCAGCGGGTCCGGCGCCGACGTCGAGAAGGTCCGCGCCGCAACGGAGCTCGTCACCCAGCGAGCACCCGGTCTCGCGCTCGCCGGCCCCATCCAGTACGACGCTGCCATCGACCCCGACGTCGGCCGCGCGAAGATGCCCGACTCCCCCGTGGCCGGTCACGCGACGGTCTTCGTCTTCCCCGACCTCAACACCGGCAACAACACCTACAAGGCGGTGCAGCGCAGCGCCCACGCCGTCGCCATCGGTCCGGTGCTGCAGGGCCTGCGCAAGCCGGTCAACGACCTGTCGCGGGGTGCCCTCGTCGACGACATCGTCAACACCGTCGCCATCACGGCGGTCCAGGCCCAGCAGGGAGCAGCGCGTTGAGCGAGAACCACGCCCACCCGTCCGACGTCTCGAGCGAGCCGCAGCCCGTCCTCGTCCTCAACGCCGGGTCGTCGTCCCTGAAGTACCAGCTCGTCGTTCCCGAGACCGGCGAGAAGCAGGCGGGCGGCACGGTCGAGCGCATCGGCGAGTCCGGCAGCGGCGTCACCGACCACTCGGCGGCCCTGGAGCGGATGACCCAGGAGCTGCGGAGCGACGGCATCGACCTCGCGAGCGTCCAGCTGCGCGCCGTCGGTCACCGGGTCGTGCACGGCGGTCCCGACTTCTCCGAGCCGGTCGTCATCGACGACGCGGTGCTCGACCGGGTGCGGGAGCTGAGCGCCCTTGCACCACTGCACAACCCGGCCGCCGTCACGGGGATCGAGGCTGCCCGAGAGCACTTCGACGTGCCGCACGTCGCCGTGTTCGACACCGCCTTCTTCTCCTCGCTCCCGCCAGAGGCGTCGACGTATGCCGTGCCCCGCGACCTCGCGCAGAAGCACGCGATCCGCCGCTACGGTTTCCACGGCACCTCCCACCAGTGGGTGTCGCAGGCCGCCGCCGACCTGGTGGACCGGCCGGTCGGAGATCTGCGGCAGGTGATCCTGCACCTCGGCAACGGCTGCTCGGCCTCCGCGGTGCGGGGCGGCGTCGCCGTCGACACGTCCATGGGCCTGACCCCGCTGCAGGGACTCGTCATGGGGACCCGCTCGGGTGACGTCGACCCCGGGCTGCACGCGTACCTCGGCCGTGAAGCCGGCCTCTCGCTCGACGAGATCGACACCCTGCTCAACAAGAAGTCGGGAGTGCTGGGGCTGAGCGGCGTCAACGACTTCCGCGAGCTCGAGAAGCGCCTCGCCGACGGCGACGCGGAGGCGCGCCTCGCGTTCGACGTCGTCGTGCACCGGCTCAAGCACTACGTCGGCGCCTACCTCGCCATCCTCGGCGGCATCGATGTCCTCGTCTTCACTGCCGGCATCGGCGAGAACAGCATCGCGCTGCGCGCTGCCGTGACCGAGGGGCTCGAGGAGCTCGGGATCTCGATCGACCGGGCCCGCAACGGTGCCCGCTCCAAGCAGGCACGGGTCATCTCGCCCGACGGGTCCCAGGTGGTCGTCGCGGTGGTGCCGACCAACGAGGAGCTCGCCATCGCGCGCCAGACCGCTGAGCTCGTCGGCTAGCGCCGTGACTCGAGGTAGGCGCGCAGCGAGAGCGGCGGCCTGCCGGTGAGGCGCTCGACGTCGTCCGTCACACCGTCGAGCTCGCCCTTCGCGGCGGCCGTGTAGGTCGACACCCAGGCGTCCACCTGCCAGTCCGGCGCCCCGTAGACCGAGCGCGACGCGTACGCCTCCTCGACCGTCTCGTCGTGGAAGCTCACCTCGCGGCCGGTGACCTCGCCGACGACCTGCGCCATCTCGGTGAAGGTCAGCGCCTCCGGGCCGGTGAGGCTGTACGTCTGCCCGGCGTGCGCCGACGGGTCGAGGAGCACCGCCGTGGCGACCCGCGCGATGTCCTCGTGCGCGACGACGGCGACCCGGCCGTCTCCGGCGGGCCCACGGATCACGCCGTCGTCGCCGACCATCTGGTCGACGAACTCGAGGTAGAGGTTGTCGCGCAGGAAGGTCCACGCCATCCCCGAGTCACGCAGGTGCTGCTCCGTTGCGGCGTGGTCACGCGCCAGCGTGAAGGTCGCGTCGGGCGCCGCCCCGAAGAACGACACGTAGACGACGTGCCGCACGCCCGCGGCGGCGGCGGCGTCGACGAACGCACGGTGCTCGGCCAGGCGGCGCTCGTTCTCGGCAGCCGACACCATGAAGAGCGTCTCCACGCCGGCCAGAGCGGCCTCCGCAGCGGCCCGGTCGGCGTACGCGGCCGGGACCGGGATCGCGCCCGGCAGGTCCGGCGCGCGACCGACGTCACGCACGAGCAGACGTTGGGGCACGCCCTGCGCGGCGAGGTCGCGAGCAACGAGGCCGCCGAGCCAGCCCGTCGAGCCGGTGACGGCGAGAGTCGGACGGCCGGCAGCTGAGGTCTCACTCATCCCCCGAGCGTACGCAGCCGTGCCCACCACAGTGGGCGGCGAGCGGGGCGGTCACCGCAGCCGGACCAGCGCGGAAAGGTCCGCACAGTCGAGACCCACCGAGGCCATGCGCTCGGTGATCGGCCGACCCCCGTCGTGCGGGACCACCATCTTCGCCGTCGCGCCATGGGCAAGCGCCTGGGCGACCTTCTCGCGGGCGTCGACGAGTCGGGTCCAGTCACCGAGCCACTCGTCGACCGGCCTGTCATCGGCGCGCACCTGCGGGTCGAGGGCAGCCTCGACACCGTCGACGAAGGTGCGGATCGCCCTGTCCTGGGCCGAGATCGACGCCGCCCTCTCCGGCGCAGGTGCCACGCGGACGACCGGGTTCGCCGCGAGGTCCACCCGCAGCCTGGTGCACCCTGCGTCCACCACGTCGACGACCTCCGGCCGGTCGATGAGCTCGAGCCGGTCGTGGTTCGCATAGGCCCACAGCCCGACGGCAGACATTGTCACGAGCGCCAGCACGCACGTCAGCCCGATGAGCACCGCCACCACCCACCACCCGGCGTCCCGGTGACGGCGCGGTGACGGCGGCAACGGCGGCGCCTTCGGCCAGGTGCTGGTCACCCCCCGAGTCTCGCCAGGCCGGCGCAGGTCGCGCGCACAGTCGCCTGCTCGATGCCAGATCGTGATGGGCCGGGTGCCGTTTTCGACAGGGAGGCGAAGGGTCGGTCCCCCGGAAGCGGCTCGCGGCGGCATACGGTGGCTCCGTGACCGACAAAGCGGCTGACGCCCCCTCCGTCCGGACGCCCGAGCCCCCGGCCCCCGACGCTCACGAGACCCGCGAAGCGTCCAAGGCGCCCGCGGCCCCCGGAGCCTTCGACGCTGCACGTGCCGACGAGGTGACGCCACCCTTCGCGCCCGAGCTGCCGGGAATCGAGGCGGCCGAGGTCCCGCCCGGCATGCGCATCGCAGCCGACTGGGCCTGGCGCATCCTGCTCATCGGCGCCGCCCTCTACGTGCTGTCGCAGGCCGTGCGCGCCGTCTCCGAGATCATCGTGCCCGTGGCCATCGCCATCCTGCTCACGGCGCTGCTGCGACCGGTCGCCCTGTGGCTGCAGGCTCGGCGTCTCAAGCCAGGCGGCGCCGCGGGGGTCACCGTCCTCGGCATGCTCATCCTCGTCAGCGCCCTGTTCACCCTCGTCGGCTCGCAGTTCAGCAGCGGCTTCTCCGACCTGACGTCCCAGGTCGCCACCGGCCTCGAACGCATCCGCGACTGGGTGCGCACGACCTTCAAGATCACCGACGCCCAGTTCGACGAGTACTTCAACACGATCCGCGACAAGGTCAGCCAGTCGGGCAACCTCGGCGACACCGCGACGTCGGTCGGCCTCACGGCGACCCACTTCATCGCGGGCCTGTTCATCGCGCTCTTCTCGCTCTTCTTCTTCCTCTACGAGGGGCCCCGCATCTGGGGCTGGGTCGTGCGGCTCTTCCCGCGCGCCACGCGCCCGCGCGTCGACTCGTCCGGCATCATCGCCTGGCACCAGCTGTCGGCGTTCGTGCGAGCCACGATGATCGTCGCGCTCGTCGACGCCATCGGCATCGCCAGCGGCGCCGCGATCCTCAAGGTGCCGTTCGCCTTCGCCATCGGCATCCTCGTGTTCCTGCTGGCGTTCATCCCCATCGTCGGCGCCCTGCTGTCCGGCGCTGTCGCGGTGCTGCTCGCACTCGTCGCCCACGGACCGGGTGTCGCGCTCATCATGCTGGCCGTCGTCATCGGGGTGCAGCAGCTCGAGTCGCACGTGCTGCAGCCGTTCCTGCTCGGCAAGGCCGTCAGCGTGCACCCGCTCGCCGTCATCCTCGCCATCGCCACGGGGTCGATCATCGCCGGCATCGTGGGCGCGCTCGTGGCCGTGCCGTTCGCGGCGGTGCTCAACGCCGTGGGGAAGCACCTCTTCAGCGACGAGAGCCCCCAGCAGCTCGACCGTGAGCTGTCCGACTCGGCCGACGAGGGCAGCGCCCCAGCCAACGCCTGACCCTCACTCTCGCGCAGCCCGCTGTGCCGAGCCCGTATGCCGTCGCGCCCTGAAAGCGCGCCACGGCGCACTTCCAGCTCAGTGGGGCTGTCAGATCGACCCGGAACCGCGCCATGGCGCACTTCCAGCCTCCGTGGGCTGTCAGATCGACCCCAAAGCGCGCCATGGCGCACTTCCGGCCCAATGGGGCTGGAAAATCGACGCGGAACCGCGCCAAGGCGCAATTTAGGGTGCCGATCTGGAGCCGCGAAACCCGATGCCTTCGGCGCCGCGGGCCCCGAACCG
>CBHRRQ010000053.1:0-19332 GCA_966081555.1 uncultured Terrabacter sp. | reverse complement strand
AGCTCCGTCCCGCCCGGTTTGGCCGCGGGGCAGCGCCGTCGCCAGCCTGTGGGGGGGGGGGGGGGGCGACGGGGGCAACCCGACGGCATACGTGCTCAGGAGCCTCGGGACGGTTGGCCTCGCCCGGGGTCACGTGGGGGCGGTGCACACCCTCTCGCGTCCCCGGCGCGGGGTTCGGGGGCCGGTCAGCTGGTGCTGTCGGGCCGGACGGCCAGGGTGACGTCGACGTCCTGGCGGGAGCCGCCGCGGATGATCGTGAGCTTCGTCTTCTCGCCCGCGCTCATCTCGCGGATCTGCGCGACGAGGGCCGTCGCGGAGTCCACGTGCTGCCCGTCGACGGCGATGATGACGTCGCCGGTCTTGATGCCGGCGTTCGCGGCCGGGGTGCCGCCCGTGACCGCCACCACCTGGGCGCCGGCGCGCTTGGCGGCCCCGTCGGTCACGGTCGTGTCGCGGGTGCTGACGCCGAGGAACGCGTGCTGCGCCTTGCCGCTCTTGATCAGCTGGTCGGCGATCGACTTGGCCTCCTTGACGGGGATCGCGAAGCCGATGCCGATGTTGCCGCTCTGGCTGCCCTGGCTCTGGCCCAGCGAGGCGATCGAGGAGTTGATGCCGATGAGCTCGCCCTTGGCGTTGACGAGGGCGCCGCCGGAGTTGCCGGGGTTGATCGCGGCCGACGTCTGGATGGCGTTGGTGACCACCTCGTTGCCCGACGACTGCTGGCCGAACGGCGAATCGTTCGAGCCGCCGGTGCTCACGGGACGGTTGAGGGCCGAGACGATGCCCGTCGTCACGGTGCCCGATAGGCCGAGCGGGTTGCCGACCGCCATGGTCGGGTCGCCGACCTTGAGCGACTCTGAGTCGCCGAGGGTGATCGGCGTCAGGTCGCTCGGCGCGGACGTCAGCTTGATGACGGCGAGGTCGGTCGACGGGTCGGTGCCGACGACCGTGGCGTCGTAGGTGCGGCCGTCGCTGAGGGTGACGGTGATCGACCCGTTGCCGCCGGCGCCCTCGACGACGTGGTTGTTGGTGAGGATGTGCCCGCTCTTGTCGAACACGACGCCCGAGCCGGCGCCGGAGCTCTGCTGCGTCGTCACGTCGATGCTGACGACGCTCGGTGCGACGGCTGCCGCGACGGCGCCCCAGTCGGGTGCGGTGGCGTTGCCCTGCACCACGGTGGGCGACGAGTTCTGGTTCGTGGTGGTCGTCGCCGTGGCGGACGGGGTCGTCGTGGTCGAGGTGCCCTGACCGTCGAGCTGGGTGACGGCGTAGGTGCCGCCGCTCGCGAGCACGGCCGCCAGGAGGGCGACGCTGACCGTCTGACCGAGCCGCCGCTCCCGCTTCGGGGCGGGGCGGCTGCCCTCGCCGAGAGGTGGCGTGGGCGATGAGGGCGGCGGCGGCGGAGACGTGGGTGCGGCCTGGCTGTAGTAGTCGGCCTGCGGAATCTGCTGCGTGCGGTCCTCGGGTGCCAGGGTCATGGCTCCTCCTCGATCTGGGCTGTTGCCTCCCATGACATCTACCCAGCTTGGGTCCGCGTTGTGCCGTTCCTAAGAATCCGCTGTGCCTTGGCGCCGGGTGCCCGAGGCGACCGTCTCGCCCCGCTCCGCGGCGGCCCGGCGCGGCAGCTCCACGACGAAGGTCGCACCGCCCCCGGGGGTCTCCTGGACGCGCACGCGACCGCCGTGAGCCGCGACGATCGCCTGCACGATCGCGAGCCCGAGGCCGTTGCCGCCACCCTTGCCGCGGCTGCGTGACCAGTCGGCGCGGTAGAAGCGCTCGAAGACATTCTGCCGGTCCTGCTCGGGTATGCCGTCGCCGTGGTCGCGCACGTGCAGCGCGACGTGGTCGACGTCGACCCGGCCGACGAGGATCTCGATGGGCGTGCCCTCCGGCGTGTGCACACGGGCGTTGGTGACGAGGTTCGTCACCACCTGGCGCAGCTGCTGCTCGTCGGCGCGCAGCTCGGTCGGCTCGATGGGGCCGTTGATGCCGGTCGCGACGATGTGCCGACCCGGAGCGATGGTGCGGGCGTCCTGGGCGGCGTCGGCCGCGAGCACGGCGAGGTCAACCGGCTGCAGCTCGAGCGGTCGCTCGCCGTCGAGGCGGGCCAACGTGAGCAGGTCCTCGACGAGGCCGCTCATCCGGGTCGCCTCGGACTCGATGCGGCCCATCGCGCCGGTGACGGCATCGGCGGTGGGCAGCGCGCCCTGGCGGTAGAGCTCGGCGTAGCCGCCGACGGCCGCCAACGGCGTGCGCAGCTCGTGCGACGCGTCGGCGATGAACCGGCGCATCTTGGCCTCGTTGGCCTCGCGCACGGCGAAGCTCTGCTCGATGCGGGCGAGCATGGCGTTGAGCGACCGCGAGAGGGAGGCGACCTCGTCCTCGCTGTCGGGCACGTCGATGCGCTGGGTGAGGTCGCCGACGGCGATCTTGGCGGCGGTGTCCTCGATGCGGGTCAGCGGCCGGAACGTGCGGCGCACGAGGTACCAGCCGAGCAGGGCTGTCAGCAGCAGCGCGATCGCCCCGATGAGCGCGGCGTAGACGAGGAACTGGCCCACCGTCGACTCGAGCGGGCGCAGGGGCAGCGCGACGACGATGATGTAGGTCCTGCGGTCGTTGACCTGGGCGTAGGCGACCCACTCGCCCGGACCGTTGACGGAGCCGACCTTGAAGTTCTTCTTGTCGCGCACCTCGGGGCTGTCGACCGTGAGGTTGGGCAGGGCGGCACGGGAGGCCTCGAGCGTCGCCTCGCTGAGCTGCACCACGTCGCCGGTCCTGATGTTGACGGCGCGAGCGGTGAACCCGGCGGTCGGCAGGGTCGAGGCAGACCGGGGGAGCTCGTCGGGTTCGACGGAGGCCAGGCTCGCGGCATACACCTTGACCTCCTGCTCGGCCTGGCTGACCAGGTAGGAGCGCAGCAGGGCGCCCACGACGATCGAGGTGACGGCCAAGGCCACGGCGGTGAGCCCCAGGGTGACCGCGAGCAGGCGCCAGCGCAGCGGCACCGCGCCGAGTCGGCGCGACAGGGACCGCAGGCCGGTCGCGGGCGAGGGGGCCGTCCGTGACGTCACGTCGGGCCCGGGTCAGGCGGTGCTGGGCTCTGGAGGCACTCGCAGAACGTAACCCACGCCGCGCTTGGTGTGGATGAGCGACGGCCCGTCGGCGTCGATCTTGCGGCGCAGGTAGGAGATGTACGACTCGACGATGCCGGACTCGCCCCGGAAGTCGTAGTCCCACACGTGGTCGAGGATCTGCAGCTTCGACAGGACCCGGTTCGGGTTGAGCAGCAGGTAGCGCAGCAGCTTGAACTCGGTGGGGGACAGGTCGATGACCCGGCCGCCCCGCCGCACCTCGTGGGAGTCCTCGTTGAGCTCGAGGTCGTGGAACTTCAGCGTCGCGCCGTCGTCGATCTGGCCGCGCGTGCGGCGCAGCACCGCGCGGATGCGCGCGATGACCTCCTCGAGGCTGAACGGCTTGGTCACGTAGTCGTCGCCGCCCACGGTGAGGCCCTGGATCTTGTCGCCCGTGGCGTCGCGCGCCGTGACGAAGACGATGGGCTGCTGGCGGCCGCGGTCGCGCAGCCGACGGGTCACCTCGAAGCCGTCGACGTCGGGGAGCATGACGTCGAGCACGACGAGGTCGGGCTCGGACTCCGCGGCGATGGCGAGGGCGGTGGTGCCGTCGCCGGCGGTCTCGACCTCGAAGCCGGCGAAGCGCAGCGAGGTCGCGAGCAGCTCACGGATGTTCGGCTCGTCCTCGACGACGAGCAGGCGCGCCTCGGGCGCGGGTGCGGTCTGGGTGTCCACGGTCCCAGTGTCAGGGTGTTTGCTGGGAGTTCGCTGGGAGAGCGGACCAAGCCGCGACCACCCACGCGCGGGGTGGGAGATCACCGTGCCCTAGCGTGGGCGCCGATGACCGCCCTGCTGCTCGCCCCCGTGCTCGGGCTCGTCGTCGGTCTCGTGATGGGCGCCCTGGGAGGGGGAGGCGCCGTCGTCTCCGTTCCGGTGCTCGTCTACCTGCTCCACCAACCCGTCCGTGAGGCGACGACTATCTCGCTCGTCGTCGTCCTCTTCGGCGCCGCTGTCGGACTCGTCGGCCTGCGCGGCACCGGCCGCGTCGACTGGAGGACCGGCCTCGTCTTCGGCGGTCTGGGCCTCGGCGGGTCGGTGCTCGGGTCGCGGGCCTCGGTGCTCGTCGACCCGCGGGTGCTCCTGGCCGGCTTCGCCCTGCTGCTCGCCGTCGTAGGCGTGCTCACCTGGCTGCACGCCCGCCGTCCGGAGGCGTCCGCGGAGGGCGCCGCCGAGGTCTCGCTGACCCAGCTCGTGCCGACGGCCTTCGGCGTGGGCGCCCTGACCGGGTTCTTCGGCGTGGGCGGCGGCTTCGTCACCGTCCCCGCACTCACCCTCGTCATGCGGCTGCCCGTGGTCGTCGCGACGTCGACGAGCCTCGTCGTCATCGCGGTCAACGCGACGGCCGCCCTGGTGACCCGGGTGCTCGGTGGTGACGTCGGCGACGTGCCCTGGGGCCTCGTCGTGACGTTCGCGCTGGGCACCGGTCTCGGCACCTGGCTCGGCAGCCGCGTGTCAGGGCGCGCCGGCGGGCCGGTGCTGCTGCGCGCCTTCGCGGTCTTCCTCGTCGTGCTGGCCGTGCTCGTCGGTGCCGAGGCGTTCCGGGGCTGACAGCCACCGGGGGCTCCCGCTCAGAGGTCGTCGGCGTCGACGATCCGGTATGCGTACCCCTGCTCCGCGAGGAACCGCTGGCGGTGCGCGGCGAAGTCGGCGTCGACGGTGTCGCGGCTCACGATCGTGTAGAAGTGCGCCGTGCGCCCGTCGCCCTTGGGGCGCAGCACCCGGCCGAGGCGCTGGGCCTCCTCCTGGCGTGAGCCGAACGTGCCGCTGATCTGGATCGCGACGCTCGCCTCGGGCAGGTCGATCGAGAAGTTGGCGACCTTGCTGACGACGAGCGTGCTGATCTCGCCGGTGCGGAACGCGTCGTAGAGCCGCTGGCGCTCCTTGACGGGCGTCTCACCCGTGATGACGTCGGCACCGAGCCGCTCGGCCACCTCGTGCAGCTGGTCGAGGTACTGGCCGATGACGAGCGTCGGCTCGCCCTCGTGCTTCGCCGCGAGCTTCTCGATGACACCGAGCTTCGCGTCGGTGCACGACGCGAGCCGGTAGCGCTCGTCGGGCTCGCTGACGGCATACGCCATCCGCTGGCCCTCGGGGAGCGTGACGCGCACCTCCATGCAGTCTGCGGGAGCGATGTAGCCCTGCGCCTCGATGTCCTTCCACGGGGCGTCGAAGCGCTTCGGGCCGATGAGGCTGAAGACGTCCGCCTCGCGGCCGTCCTCGCGCACGAGCGTCGCCGTCAGGCCGAGCCGTCGGCGCGCCTGCAGGTCGGCCGTCATGCGGAAGATCGGCGCGGGCAGCAGGTGCACCTCGTCGTAGACCACGAGGCCCCAGTCGCGCGCGTCGAGCAGGTCGAGGTGGGCGTACGCGCCCTTCCGCTTCGTCGTGAGCACCTGGTAGGTCGCGATGGTGACCGGGCGGATCTCCTTGCGCGCGCCGGAGTACTCACCGATCTCGTCCTCGGTGAGGGTGGTGCGGCGCAGCAGCTCGTCCTTCCACTGCCGCGCACTCACGGTGTTGGTGACGAGGATGAGGGTCGTCGCCTTGGCGGCCGCCATCGCGCCCGCGCCGACGAGGGTCTTGCCGGCGCCGCAGGGGAGCACGACGACGCCCGATCCGCCGTGCCAGAAGCCGTCGACGGCGTGCTGCTGGTAGGGCCGCAGCGACCAGCCGTCCTGCTGCAGCCCGATCGGGTGCGCCTCGCCGTCGACGTAGCCGGCGAGGTCCTCGGCCGGCCAGCCGACCTTGAGCAGCTCCTGCTTGAGGGTGCCGCGCTCGCTCGGGTGCACGAGGACCGCGAGGTCGTCGATGCGCTCGCCCGTCAGCGGCTTGATCTTCTTGTGCCGCAGCACCTCCTCGAGCACCGGGCGGTCGGTCGTGCGCAGCACGAGCCGGGTGCCCTCCTGGGAATCGGCGAAGCCCTCCTTCTCGAGGGTGAGGCGCCCGTAACGGTCCATCGTGTCGGCCACGTCGACGAGCAGGGCGTGCGGGACGGCATACCTGCTGAAGGTCATGAGGGCGTCGACGACCTGCTCGGCGTCGTGTCCGGCGGCGCGGGCGTTCCACAGGCCGAGCGGGGTGATGCGGTAGGTGTGCACGTGCTCGGGGGCGCGCTCGAGCTCGGCGAACGGCGCGATGGCGCGGCGGGCCTCCTCGGCGCGCGGGTGCTCGACCTCGAGGAGGAGGGTCTTGTCGCTCTGGACGATCAGGGGTCCGTCATTCATCGTCAGTGGTCAACCTTCTCGCCGGGTCGAGGTATTCCGCGACCGCCGTTGGTCGGCGATCACCTCGATCCGGGGGCATCGGGGGTGGTGACAGTATGGGCGAATGCGATCCCCACAGGTCGAGGCGGCGACGGGGCTGCCGGCGAAGGTGACGATCTACGAGGTCGGTCCGCGCGACGGCCTCCAGAACGAGAAGACCGTCGTGCCGGCGGCGACGAAGGTCGAGTTCATCCGCCGGCTCGAGGCGGCCGGGCTCGGCACCATCGAGACGACGTCGTTCGTGCCCGCCAGGTGGGTGCCCCAGATGGGTGACGCCGAGGAGGTGCTCGGTGCGCTCGGCGACGACGGCCGGGGACGCCGGCGGCCGGCCCTCGTGCCGAACGAGCGCGGCCTCGACCGGGCCGAGGAGCTCGGTCTCAGCGCCATTGCGATCTTCGGGTCGGCCACCGAGACCTTCGCGCAGAAGAACCTCAACCGGTCGGTCTCCGAGCAGTACGCGATGTTCGAGCCGGTCGTGAAGCGCGCCCTCGAGGGCGGCATGTGGGTGCGGGCCTACGTCTCGATGTGCTTCGGCGACCCCTGGGAGGGGCCGGTGCCCGTCGCCCAGGCCGTCGACACGGCCGAGCGGCTCATGGACCTCGGCTGCCACGAGCTGAGCCTGGGCGACACCATCGGTGTCGGCACCACCGGTCACGTGCACCGGCTGCTCGAGGCGCTCGACACCCGGGGCATCGGCACCGACCGGGTCGCCGTGCACTTCCACGACACCTACGGCCAGGCGCTCGCCAACACGATGGCGGCCCTGCGCGACGGCGTCTCGGTGGTCGACGCGGCGGCCGGCGGTCTCGGCGGGTGCCCCTACGCGAAGTCCGCCACCGGCAACCTCGCCACCGAGGACCTCGTCTGGGCCCTGCACGGCGCCGGCGTCGAGACGGGTGTCGACCTCGACGCCCTCGTCGACACGTCGGTGTGGATGGCGGGTCAGCTCGGGCGGCCGTCACCGAGCAACGTCGTGCGGGCGCTCGCCGGGGCCTGAGCCGCGAGCACTCCCGCCGTTCAGCGCGGTGGCTGGTCCTTCACCAGGTGCAGCAGCCAGTCGCGGTCGGTGTGGATCAGGGCGTAGCGACGCGCCCTCGAGCCGCCGTGGAGCACGAAGACGATGCGGTGGTCGTCGCGTGACTCCTCCTCCCACCAGCCCGTCTCGGCGACCGTCTTGTGCTCGTCGGTGTAGGTGAGGTGGTCGAGATCGTGGTCGTCTACCGCGACGGCCAGCCGGTCGTGCCGGCTCGACGTGGGCAGCCCCTTGGGCACCGCCCACGAGCGCAACACACCGCCCTCCTCGAGCCGCAGGTCGAAGTGCGGCCGCGGCCTGCGGTGGTCGTGGAGCACGTATGCCGGCCGGTGGCCCTCGTCGGTCCCCTTGCCTGCCAAGGTGGCTCAGCTCTCCAGCGTCGCGCCGACGATGCGGTGCACCGAGAAGGACTTCTCGTGCCCGGACTCGTCGGTGGCGCGGACCCGGCCGCCCTCGACCCGTTGCGGGTGGATCAGGTGGCGGCTCGTCGCGCCGTGGCCGTCGGAGTAGCCGATCCACACCCCGTGACGGTCGGCGACGGCGTCGCGTAGCAGCGAGAGCGTCACGACCGGGTCCATGGCCTGGATGCGGGGACCGGGTCGTGACTCGTCCTCGGCGCGCCTCTGGTCCGCGGTCGCCTCGGCGGCCCGCAGGCCGTCGACGAGGGTCTGCGTGTAGGCGCGGTCGACCGGCGAGACCGCGGGCCCGGGACCCCGACGGCGGGCGCCCGCGCGGCGGCGAGGCGCCTCGGCGTGCACGACCGTGCCGTCCTGGCCCTCGTGCACCGGTGCGAAGCCGCTGTCGCGGAGCAGGTCGACGAGCACCCGCGGGTCGGCCGACGACACGAGCACCGTCGGGGCGAGCCGCCGCAGCCGCAGGGGTGCGAGCTCGCGTGAGGCCAGCATCGTGTCGAGCACCGACTCGTCGTCGGAGCGGACATAGGCCGCCGCGCCGCCGATGCGGGTCTGCCCGTGCCGTCGTGCGACGTCCGACACGAGGTACTCGAGCGGCTGGGGGAGCGGGGTGCGGCTCGAGCGGCGCACGGTCTCGACGAAGTCGGCGGCCGTCCAGCCCGCGTCGAGAGCACGGCGCACGGACTCGGGGGTGAAGCGGTAGACGGTCGCGCCGCCTCGCGACTCGACGTCGGCGGCGAGCCGCATGAACGAGCCGAGGCCGCCCACGAGGGGTCCGGGCGCGACGGCCGTCAGGTCGGCCTGGACGAGGATGTGGTCGACGGGCGACGGCAGGTGCGGCGACATCGCCGCAGCCGCCCGGTCGAGCAGCGGGGCGGCGTCGGACTCGGCGTCGGTGCCGGCTGCCGCCTCGGCGGTGCGGCCCGGTGCCTGGACGAGGACCCGGCCGGCCTGCGACAGCGCCCCGCGACCGGTGATCCCGAGCCACTCGGCCTCGCGCAGCACGGCGTCGACGGCCTCGTCGAGCACGCCGGCCGACCGGTTCGGACGTCGCCAGGCGAGCCGCTGGCGCAGCGACTCGGGCGCGGGTGCGCTGCCCGTCTCGAGCGAGGCGAGCTCGCGCAGCACCTCACGTCGGATGCCCCGGATGGCGGGCCACTGCACGTCGGGGCCGAGCGCGTTGGCCGGGCCGGTGCCCGTGCTGCGCCGGCCCACGAGGTGCGGCGCGCGCGTCGACGCGAGCCAGGCCAGGGCGAGCGTGGCCCACCGGTGGCCGGCCTCGCTCGAGCTCCAGTCGTCGATCTCCGACGTGGGAGCCCACACCGGCACGACCTCGCCGTCGTCGGCGACGAGCCCGGCGGCATACGCGAGCTCGACGACGAACGCGGTGTGCTCGGGGTCGAGGTCGAGCGCCGCCTGGGCGAGGCGGAGGTCGCGCACCGACAGGCCGCCCGCTCGCAGCACCCGCGGTGGCTCGGCGCCCCACGCCGCCGCGAGCTCGTCGAGGTGGGTGAGGCACTCGCTCGCGGCGCCGCCCGCCGCCGCGTCGACGAGCGAGACCGTGCGCGCCTCGACGACCGGCGGGGTGAGCTCAGGGGCGCGGTGCAGACGGCCCTCGCGCAGCACGAGACCGACCTCGCGCGGCAGGGCCACCCGGTCGGCGGAGACCGGGACGAGCAGGTGGTGCTCGAGCAGCCAGCGGGCCGTGGTGCGCCCGGGTGTCGCGGTGGGCAGCACCCCGAAGGCCGGGCCCCACGTCATGCGCTCGAGCATCGCCCGCGCGTCGTCGGGTGCCTCGGCGACGAGGGCCGCGATGTGCTCCGGCGACGACTGCTCGGGGGGCGCCGACGGGCGCAGCTCGCGCATCGGGGCCCCGAGCCCGGCGACGGACGTGCCGAGCACCTCCGGCACGGTGCGCACGACGTGATGGCCGTCGGCGCCGCGCCACACGAGCGCCGACCTCCAGAGGTCCTCCACCAACGAGTCCACCGTGGCCTCGTCGTCGGTGCCGAGCAGCCGGAGCAGGTCGGCCCGGTCGGCGGCGTCACCCGCCACGACCAGGGCCTCGAGCACCTGCAGGTGGCCCCGGTCCAGGGCCTCGACGGCCCGCTGGATGCTGGCGCGCGTGCCGGCTCGCGCCGCGAGCGAGGTCAGGTCGGCCGGCGAGGGCCGCGCGAGGTCGGGGCGCGCGAGCACCAGGTCGATGAGCTGGGCGTCGCTGCGACCGCGGATGTCGTCGGCGAGGCTGCGGCTCGGGGTGGCCATCCTCCCAACCTAGTGCCCGTTTCGTCGGGCCTCCGCGTCGCCGACCCGGTCGGCCGCTAGCGTTGGGCGCATGAGCGCGCTCTCGCCCGCGTCCGCAGCCGGTGCCGCGTCGGCCCAGCCCACCGGGCAGCAGTGGACCATCGGGCACGGCCCGTTCGAGGCGACGGTCGTCGAGGTCGGCGGCGGTCTGCGCACGCTGACCCGTGACGGCGTCGACGTCGTGGCCGGGTACGCCGCCGACGAGGCCTGCGCGTCGGGCCGCGGCCAGCAGCTCATGCCCTGGCCCAACCGCATCCGTGACGGCAGGTACACCTTCGGCGGCACGGAGCACCAGCTCTCCATCACCGAGGTGCCGCGCGGCAACGCGAGCCACGGCCTCGTGCGCTGGGCCCTGTGGGAGCTCGTCGAGATCGAGGACGACATGGTCACCGTCGGCTACCGGCTGCACCCGCAGCCGGGCTGGGACCACTTCCTCGACCTGCGCACCACGTACGTGCTCGACGACTCCGGCCTCGTCGTCACCGCGGCCGCCCGCAACGTCGGCCCGTCGCCTGCGCCCTTCGGCTACGGCGCCCACCCCTACCTCGCGATCGGCGACACCCTCCTGCCCGACGTCGAGCTGACGATCCCGGCCCGCAGCTGGGTGCAGGTCGACGACCGGCTGCTGCCGAGCGCGACCCTCCCGGTCGAGGGTGAGCCGCTCGACTTCCTCGAGCCGCACGCGGTCGGTGACGTGCGCCTCGACACCGCCTACACCGACGTCGTGCGCGACGACGACGGCATGTGGCGGTGCACGGTCAGCGCCGCCGACCGCGCCGCCACCCTGTGGGCCGACGCGGCCTTCCCGTGGCTGCAGGTCTTCACCGCCATCGCCGAGGACCGCAAGGGCGAGGTCGGCGTCGCCGTCGAGCCGATGAGCTGCCCCGCCGACGCGTTCAACTCCGGCGACGGGCTCGTCGTGCTCGAGCCGGGCGAGGAGTGGACCGGTACCTGGGGAATCAGCCCCGCCTGACGGCGCTCGGAAATCCGGCTTGCCCGGAGCCGTTAGGCTTGAAGCGAGCGCAAGGAGCGCCATCGAGTCGTGCCGTCATCCGCGCGACCGACGACATGCAACGAGGTGGACTGTGCCGACTGGCAAGGTCAGGTTCTACAACGCCGACAAGGGCTTCGGGTTCATCACCGACGAGTCCGGTGCCGACGTCTTCCTGCACGCGAACGCCCTCCCTGCGGGTGTCACGGTCAAGCCTGGCGTCCGGGTCGAGTTCGGCGTCGTCGACGGCCGCAAGGGGCCGCAGGCGCTCTCCGTGAAGGTCCTCGACCCGGTGCAGTCCGTCGTCGCCAACAAGACCGCGCAGACGCGCAAGACCCCCGAGGAGCTCGTCGTCATCATCGAGGACGTCGTCCAGCTGCTCGACGGCGCGAGCGCCGGCTACCGCGCCGGCCGCCGGCCCGAGCGCAAGCTGGCCTCGAACCTCGCGCGCGCCCTCCGCGGGCTCGCGGACGAGCTGGAGAAGTGACCCGATGACCGTCACCGCCACCTCCTCGACGAAGAAGGACGCCGTGCTGCTCGCGGCGGCCGACCTGGCCCGGGCCGCCCTCGAGGAGGTCGCCGAGCCGGGCACCGTCGGCGCCCACCTCGGCATGGACCTGCTCGAGGAGCGCCTCGGCATGCACTGGTTCGAGTGCACGTCGCCGGGCTACCGCGGGTGGCGGTGGGGCGTCAGCGTCGCGCGCGTGCCGCGCGGCAAGGTCGCGACGGTCTGCGAGACGAACCTGCTGCCCGGCCCCGAGGCCGTGCTCGCCCCCGAGTGGCTCCCGTATGCCGACCGGCTGGCTCCCGGCGACCTCGGCGCGGGAGACGTGCTGCCCTTCCGCCCCGACGACCCGAACCTCGAGGCCGGCTTCGAGGCGACCGGCGACGAGGACGTCGACCAGATGGCCTTCTTCGAGCTCGGCCTCGGCCGGCCCCGCGTGCTGTCGGCCGAGGGCCGCGAGGCCGCGGCCACGCGGTGGTACGCCGGCGACAACGGCCCGACGTCCGAGGTCGCGGCCAAGGCCACCGAGCGGTGCACGACGTGCGGCTACTTCCTGCCGATGGCCGGCGCCCTGCGCGGCACGTTCGGCGTGTGCGCCAACGAGTGGAGCCCGTCCGACGGCCGGGTCGTCTCGCTCGACCACGGCTGCGGCGCGCACTCCGAGACCGACATCGAGCACCCGGAGCCGACGTCGGTCGGTGACCCGATCGTCGACGAGTTCGCCGTCGACCTCGAGCCCTCCGAGAGTGCCGAGCCGAACGACGAGCCCGAGCCGACCGGCGAGCCCGAGCCGACCGACGAGCCCGAGCCGACCGACGAGCCCGAGCCGACCGACGAGCCCGTGCAGGTCGACGAGCCGGGTCAGCACGGCTCGGACGACCCCGTCACCGACTGACCCCGGCGGGGCGAACGAGGGCGCTGCTCAGGCTGCGTCGCGCGCGTTGCCGCGCCCACGGCGTACGTAGGCCCAGCCGATGCCGCCGAGCACGAAGCCGGCGACGCATGCCCACGGCCACCAGTCGCGGTCCCCCTCGTGCAGGGCGGGCACGACGAGCGTCACGACGAGGGCGACGACCCACGCGGCCAGTCCGACCTCGATGATGCGCAGCATCGGCACGTGCAGGGGCTCGATCTGCTCGGGTGCTGCCGAGGGGGCGGGGGACGGGTCGGTCACGCCGGCCAGCCTACGGTCTGGGAACGCAGCCGAAACACGGCACCACTAAGGTGTGCGGCATGTCAGCCGATACCACCACTCGCCCGGACACGGCATCCGGGCTCGACCGCTTCTTCAAGATCACCGAGCGCGGCTCCACCGTGGCGCGCGAGGTGCGGGGCGGCATCGTCACCTTCTTCACGATGGTCTACATCGTCGTGCTCAACCCGATCATCCTCTCGGGTGTCATCGACGGTTCCGGCCACATGATCGGCGGCGTCGACGACCTCGTCGAGAGCAAGCTGCTCGTCGCGGTGGGCACCGCGGTGGTGGCCGGCGTCATGTCGATCGCGATGGGCCTCTTCGCGAACTTCCCGATCGCGCTCGCGGCCGGCCTCGGCATCAACGGCCTCATCACCGGCATGGTGATCACCCACGCGTCGCAGAAGATCACGTATGCCGACCTCATGGGTCTCGTGGTCATCGAGGGCGTCATCATCCTCGTGCTCGTGCTGACCGGCTTCCGCAAGGCCGTCTTCAAGGCGATCCCGCCGCCGCTCAAGGTCGCGATCTCGGTGGGCATCGGCCTGTTCATCGCGTTCATCGGCGTCATCGACGCGGGCTTCGCGCGCCGGCCCTCCACTCCCGGGTCGGTGCCGAGCGAGCTCGGCATCGGCGGCAGCCTCAGCGGCTGGCCGACGCTCGTCTTCGTCGTCGGTGTCTTCCTCATCGCGATCCTGCTCATCCGCAAGGTGAAGGGCGCGATCCTCATCGGCATCGTCTCGGCGACGGTGCTCGCCATGGTGCTGGAGGCGATCTTCAAGCTCGGCCCGCGCGTCTACGACGACAAGGGCGCGCTGACCAACCCCGACACGTGGGTGCTCACGGTGCCGGCGCTGCCGAGCTCGATCACCAACACGCCCGACCTGGGCATCCTCGGTCAGTTCAGCCTGCTCGGCTCGTTCGAGAAGCTCGGCATCATCACGGCCTCGCTCTTCGTCTTCTCGCTGCTGCTCGCCGACTTCTTCGACACGATGGGCACGGTCGTGGCCATCGGCACCGAGGCCGAGCTGCTCGACGACGAGGGCAACCCGCCGCACACCGACCGCATCCTCGTCGTCGACTCGGTCGCCGCGATCGCGGGTGGCGCCGGCGGCGTCAGCAGCAACACGTCCTACATCGAGTCGGCGTCCGGCGTCGAGGAGGGGGCGCGCACGGGCCTCGCCTCGATCGTGACCGGTGTGCTCTTCCTGCTCGCGACGTTCCTCGCGCCGCTCTTCGCCGTGGTGCCGTCGGAGGCCGCGGCCCCGGCCCTGGTCATCGTCGGCTTCCTGATGATGACCCAGGTGACGAACATCGACTGGCACGACATGGAGGTCGCCCTGCCGGCGTTCCTCACCATCGTGCTCATGCCGTTCACCTACAACATCACGGTGGGCATCGGCGCGGGCTTTATCGCGTGGGTCCTCGTCAAGATCGCCAAGGGGCACGCCGGCCGCATCCACCCGCTGCTGTGGGTGGTCTCCGGCCTCTTCGTCCTCTACTTCGCGAAGACTCCGCTCGAGGCGCTCTTCACCTGAGCCGTCCCCGCCGCTGCTCGACCCGAGCACGTATGCCGTGAGGCCCCCTCCCGCTCGGGAGGGGGCCTTCGTGCGTCTCACGTGGCGACAACCCTGGACACGCGGGGAATGGTTAGCCGAGGTAATGAGTTAGGCTAAGCATCACCCAGACAGCACTTCCGAGGACCCGCCACTTGCGTACCAAGACTCCGATCACCCAGCTCTCCAGGGCCGAGCTCGTCTCGCTCTCCAACGACATCCGACTGGCCTGCATGCGCATCTCGCGCCGGGTCCGGTTCGAGTCCGACCGTGAGCTGCCGCCGCACCAGTTCTCGGTGCTGGCGCGCCTCGAGGACACGCCCCGCACCAACAGCGAGCTCGCCGAGATCGAGCAGGTGTCGGCCCCGAGCATGAAGCGCACCACCAGCGCGCTCGTCGAGGCCGGCTACATCTCGCGCGCCGACGACCCCACCGACGGGCGACAGGTCATCCTGTCGCTGACGGGTGAGGGCCGCAAGGCGCTACGCCGCATCCGCCGGCACCGCGACGAGTGGCTGCTCGCGCGCTTCGAGACGCTCACCGACGAGGAGAGGGAGCTGCTCCAGCAAGCCGCGGCCGTCCTCGCGAAGGTGGCGACGAAGTGAGCCCGACCTTCCACTCCCTGTCCATCCCGAACTACCGGGTGTACGCGTCCGGCGCGATCGTCTCCAACGTCGGCACCTGGATGGGCCGAGTCGCCCAGGACTGGCTCGTGCTCACCGTCCTCACCGATCACTCGGCCACGGCGCTGGGTCTCGTCACCGGCCTGCAGTTCCTGCCGTTCCTGCTCCTGGCTCCCTTCGCCGGGATGATCGTCGACCGCTTCCCGAAGAGGCGTGTCCTCTTCCTGACCCAGACCGCGCTGCTCGTGACGGCACTGCTCCTCGCCGTGCTGACGGCGATCGGCGTCGTCGAGCTGTGGCACGTCTACGCCCTCGCCTTCGTGCAGGGGGTCGCGACGGCGGTCGACAACCCGGCGCGCCAGACGTTCGTGTCGGAGATGGTCGACACCGAGCACCTGCCCAACGCGGTTGCCCTCAACAGCGCTTCGTTCAACCTGGGCCGCCTCATCGGCCCGGCCGCTGCGGGCCTCGTCATCGCGGGCTTCGGCATCGCGCCGGCTCTCTACGCCAACGCCGCGACCTTCGTCTTCGTGCTCGTCGCGCTGCTGCGGCTCGACGCGAAGCTGCTCACGCCGTCGCCGAGGGCCCGGGGCAAGGGCCAGATCCGCGCCGGACTGCGCTACGTCAAGGGGCGCCCCGACCTCGTGCTCATCATGGCCTTGGTCTTCGTGCTGGGCACCTTCGGGATGAACTTCCAGGTCACCATGGCCCTGATGGCCACGAAGGTCTTCGACAAGGGGCCGGGGGAGTACGGTCTGCTCGGCTCGATCATGGCCGTCGGCTCGCTCGCCGCGGCGCTGCTGTCGGCGCGCCGGGCCCGCCCGCGACTGCGCGTGCTGCTCGCGGCACTCGTCGGCTTCACCATCTCGACGGCGCTGCTCTCGACGGCCGCCAACTACGTCCTGTTCGCGATCTTCCTCGTGCCGACCGGCCTGTCCGCCCTCACGGCTCTCACCACGGCCAACGCCATGGTGCAGGTGAGCGTCGACCCGGTGATGCGTGGTCGCGTCATGGCGCTCTACATGGCGATCTTCATGGGTGGCACGCCGTTCGGTGCGCCGATGATCGGCTGGATCGGCGACGCCTGGGGCCCGCGCTGGACGATCGCGATCGGCACCATCGCCGTCGGCCTCAGCCTGGTGGCGGTGGCCCTGTGGTTCGCACGTCGGCAGAATGTCGCGGTGACCATCCAGACCCAGCGGCACCCGCGCCTGCGCATCCAGCTCGCCTCGGCGGTGCCGACGTCCCCCGAGGTGACGAAGTGAACTTCAAGTTCCGCCACCGCGCCACGCTCGCGGCGCTGCTGCTCTTCATCGCGATCGCGGTCGTCGCGGCGTTCGTCAAGCGCTGAGCCATCCACCCGGGCCTCCATCCCCGACACCACAGGAGCGGCCGCCCCGAAAGGGGCGACCGCTCCTGCCTCGTGGCGCGAGCTCGGCCGGGGGTGGGGGAGTCAGCCGAGCAGGCCACCGGAGGGGCAGGTGACGACCTTGTCGTCGAGGAGGCACACGAGGGTGCCGTTCGTGCCCTTGAGCGGGTCGAGGACCCGGACGAGGTCCTTGGGGTCGCCCGGCAGCAGGGGCAGGTGCGGCAGCGCCAGCAGCCGCACGATCTCGGCGGGGAGCGTGGGCGTAGACACCTTCACCGTCGGCTTGGGCACGGTCACCGAGGGCAGCGGCACGCGAGGCACCGACGGCAGGGGGAGCGGCAGCCCGGGTGCGGGCGTGCTCGGGACCGGAGCCGGCTTGGGTGCAGGGTTGGGGGCCGGCTTCGGCGCGGGCTTCGGCGACGAGGACGGCTTGCCCGACGGTGACGGCTTCGCCGATGCGCCCGGTGTGGGGCGAGCGCTCGGCGAAGCCGTCGAACGGGGAGCCGGCGAACCGGCATACGCGAAGCCCGAGCCCTCCGGCGTGGCCGACCCGGTGCCGGACGCGGGACGGGCGGCGGGCAGGGCGTTCATGGGCACGACGGTGATGCCGCGGCGGTAGGCGTCGGCGATGGAGAGGACCGTGCGGACGTAGGAGTCGGAGTGGTTGTAGCGCATCACGGCCTGGTAGGCGGCGCCCGGCGCGCGAAGGTCGGTGCCGCCCGAGCACAGCAGCACCCCGGCGCCGGTGACCGCATCGGTCAGGCTCTGCGGGTTGGCGACGCCGTCGCCGTCGCCGTCGCGGCCGGCCATCTGCCACGAGGTGGGGATGAACTGCATCGGACCGACCGCGCGGTCGAACATCGTGTCGCGGTCGAGGGCGCCGCCGTCGGTGTCGGTGATGCGGGCGGTGCCGCGCGAGCCGTCGAGGGGGATGCCGATGATGCCCGGACGCGCGATGCCGCTCGCATCGAGCACGTTGCCGCCGAAGCGGGCGTGGTTGCTCTCGACGCGGCCGATGGCGCCGAGCAGCGCCCAGTCGATGCCGCACCCGGGCTTGATGCCGTTGAGCACCCCGGCGGCGCGCTGGTAGGCGGCGACGGCCACGGACGGGATGCCGTTGGCGTCGAGCCGCACCGGGGCGAACGAGCCGATGGCGGTGATCGCGGCGCGTGCCTCGGACGGCACGTCGACGCGGGCGTAGTCCTGGGTGAAGGTCTGGTAGATCGGGGGCAGCTGCATCGGCGCGGGGGCGGGGCCGGCCTGCGGGTAGGTCGGGCTGCCCTGGGTGATGGCCGTGTCGGGCACGGTGATCGACGTGGGCGCAGTGGCCTGGTCGGAGCCGCGGGTGGCGGCGAAGGCGATGCCGGCCGTGGCCAGGGCGATGACCGGCACGGCGGCAGCGACCCTGCGCGCGGTGGTGCCGGCGCGGACGATGCGGACCATGGTGACTCCTCGTTGACTGCCGCCCCCATTGGCGGTCTGTGCTGGTCAACGAGCCATACCCGCGAAAGTCACGCGACGGTGAGGAAGGCTCCCGTCGCCCCTCCACCATCGAGAAAGCGATCCGTCCGCCTCGGCTCGAAGGGGGCCTTCGCGGGAGGGGACGGATCGCTTTCTCGATGAGGTGGGCGGGGCTCCGGGTCAGCCGAGGCGGGCCACCACGTGGTCGATGGCCTGGGTCAGCGTCGAGACGTCCTCGGGGTCGACGGCCGGGAACATCGCGACGCGCAGCTGGTTGCGGCCGAGCTTGCGGTAGGGCTCGACGTCGACGATGCCGTTGGCCCGCAGCGTGCTGGCCACCGCCGCCGCGTCGATGGAGTCGTCGAGGTCGACCGTGCCCACGACCTGCGAGCGCGCGGCGGGGTCGGCGACGTAGGGCGTCGTGTAGTCGGTCTGCTCGGCCCACGTGTAGAGGCGGGTGGACGAGTCCTTGGTGCGGCCGGTCGTGAACTCGAGACCGCCGTTGCCGTTCATCCAGTCGAGCTGGCTCTTCATGAGCGCGAGCGTCGAGAGGGCCGGGGTGTTGTAGGTCTGGTTCTTCAGCGAGTTGTCGATCGCCGTCGGCAGGCTGAAGAAGTCGGGCACCCAGCGGCCGCTCGCGGCGATCTCGTCGACCCGGGCGAGCGCCGCCGGCGAGAAGGCGGCGAACCACAGGCCGCCGTCGGAGGCGAAGCACTTCTGCGGGGCGAAGTAGTAGACGTCGGCCTGCGTGATGTCGACGGGCAGGCCACCCGCGCCGGACGTCGCGTCGATGAGCACGAGCGCGTCGTCGTCGGCGCCCTCGACCCGCTCGACCGGGGCCATGACGCCGGTGGACGTCTCGTTGTGCGGCCAGGCGTAGACGTCGACGCCGGCCTCGGCGTGCGGGGAGGCGAGGGTGCCCGGGTCGGCCTTGACGATCGTCGGCTCGCCGAGGAACGGGGCGGCCTTCGTCACGGCGCCGAACTTGCTGGAGAACTCGCCGAACGCGAGGTGCTGCGCGCGGTCGCGGACGAGGCCGAAGGCGGCGATGTCCCAGAAGGCCGTGGAGCCGCCGTTGCCGAGCACGATCTCGTAGCCGTCGGGCAGCGAGAAGAGGTCGCGCAGGCCCTGGCGCACCTCGCCGACGAGGTTCTTGACCGGTGCCTGGCGGTGGGAGGTGCCGAGGACCGTGCGCCCGAGGGAGGCGAGGTAGTCGACCTGCTCGGGGCGGACCTTGCTGGGTCCGGAGCCGAAGCGTCCGTCGGCCGGCATCAGCTCGGCCGGGATGGTGATGGGCTGGGTCGCGGCTGGTGCTTCGGTCACGAGTCCTTATTCAACCCCACCTGCCCACTTGGTGGACACCGTCTCTCGCTGCGTGGACGCTCGTGTCGGGTGCGTCGGCGGGTCCTCGGGCACGTATGCCGCCGGCCCCGGTCGCGTGACCGGGCCCGGCGGCATACGTGCTTGGGACGAGGGAGCGCGTGCTCAGTG
>CBHRRQ010000052.1:0-19565 GCA_966081555.1 uncultured Terrabacter sp. | reverse complement strand
TGGCCTTCTCGTAGGGCCGCTCGACCTTGTCCTGGATCCACTTGCGCTGCTCGGGGTCCTGGATGTGCATGTACTCGATGCCGACGGTGCGGCAGTACGAGTCACGCAGGATGCCGAGGACCTTGCGCAGCTTGAGGAACGGGAAGCCACCGAAGCCGCCGGTTGCGAACGTGCGGTCGAGGTCCCACAGGGTCAGGCCGTGCGTCGTGACGTCGAGGTCGTGGTGGCGACGCTGCTTGTACTCGAGCGGGTCGGTGTCGGCCATGAGGTGGCCCCGCACGCGGTACGCGTGGATGAGCTCCTGCACGCGGGCGACCTTGTTGATGTCGTCGTCGTGCGAGGAGTCGATGTCCTGGATCCACCGGACCGGCTCGTAGGGGATGCGCAGCGACTCGAAGATCTCGTCGTAGAAGCGGTTCTCGCCCAGGAGCAGCTGGTGGATGATGCGCAGGAAGTCACCGCTCTGCGCGCCCTGGATGATGCGGTGGTCGTAGGTCGAGGTGAGCGTGAGGATCTTGCTGACGGCGTTGCGGTTGAGCGTCTCGGTGCTCGCGCCCTGCCACTCGGCGGGGTAGTCGAGCGCGCCGACGCCGATGATGGCGCCCTGGCCGGCCATCAGGCGCGGCACCGAGTGCACGGTGCCGATGCCGCCGGGGTTGGTGAGCGAGATGGTCGTGCCCTGGAAGTCCTCGACCGTCAGCTTGTTGTTGCGGGCCTTGCGGACCATGTCCTCGTAGGCGGTCCAGAAGTGGACGAAGTCCATCTCCTCGGCCGACTTGACCGAGGGGACGACGAGGGTGCGGCTGCCGTCGGGCTTCTGCAGGTCGATGGCGAGGCCGAAGTTGACGTGGGCGGGCTGCACGAGCGCCGGCTTGCCGTTCACCTCGGTGAAGCCGTTGTTCATCTCCGGCATGATCGCCAGGGCCTTGACCATGGCGTAGCCGATGAGGTGGGTGAAGCTGACCTTGCCCCCGCGGGAGCGGGCGAGGTGGTTGTTGATGACGACGCGGTTGTCGATGAGCAGCTTGGCCGGGACGGCGCGCACGCTCGTCGCGGTCGGCACCGACAGCGAGACCTCCATGTTGGAGACGACCCGGGACGGGGCGCCGCGCAGCGGCGTCACGACGTCCTCGTTGACGGGGCCGGTGCCCTTGACGGCGGGGATGTCGCGCGGCTTCGGTGCCTCGGCCGACGGCTCGGCCTTCGGCTCGCTCTTGGGCTCAGTCTTGGGCTCGGACTTGGCCTCGGCGGGGGCCGTCGGCGGGGCAGCGGTGGCAGGCGGCTGGGCGGCTGCCTTCGGCTGGGCCGCGGTCGTGGCCTCGGCGGGGGCGGGGGCGGCCTTGGCCGGTGCGGGGGAGCCGTTGCTCGACCCGTTGGTGGGCGCGCTGCCGGTCTCGGCCTTCGTCGCGGTCGCCGTGCGGCTCGGGGCTGCGGCCGCCGCCGTGGTCTTGGGCTGGCCCGAGTCGGCCTCACCCGGCCGGTAGTCCTCGAAGAACCCCCACCAGGCCTTGTCGACCGACGACTTGTCGGTCAGGTACTGCTGGTAGAGCTCGTCGACGAGCCATTCGTTCGGCCCGAACGCTGCTATCGGGTCACCGGACGTGGACTGATCGGACACGGCGAATGCGCCTCTTTCGTTTGGCTTGGGAGCGTCGTTGCGTATACAGGGGTCAAGCCTAGCCCTGAACGCCCTGTTACCGGACGGCGGCTCGGATGTCGAGCCGGACCGTCGACGAGGGCTTCGTCACGTTGACACGGGCGGCCGCCGGGCCCCCTTGTGCAGCACGGCCGCACGCCCCGGGCACGCGCCCCAGCACGCCCCGGGCACGCATCCGAGCACGCCCCGCGGCACCCGGATGTGGCGGCGTGCGAGGCGCTCAGCTGATGTCGGAGCGCAGCGTGCGCCACGTGCCGAGACCGGCCATCACGACGGCATACGCGATGAGCACGAGGGCCCCGGCCCACCACGAGAGCTGCTCGACCGGCTGCCCGTCGAAGCCTCCGCTCGTCGCCTCGACCATGGCGCTCGTGGCCCGGCTCGGCAGGTACGGCGAGATGCTCTTCCCCCATTCGGTGAGGGCGAGGACGAGGCTCAGCACCGGCTCGACGATCCAGGCCACGGCGACCGAGATGAGCAGGGCCGCGATCTGGTTGGGGATGAGGATGCCGGCGCCCAGACCGATCAGCGCCCAGAGGCCGAGGACGAGCAGGCACAGCGCGAGCGTGCGCCAGATCGAGGTGTCGGCGTAGGGCGCCACGCCCTTCGAGGTGAGCACCAGCGACCCGGCGCCCACGGCCCCGGCCAGCGAGAGCACCCCGTAGAAGGCGCCGATGACGAGCAGCGCCGCCACCTTCGCCGCCATGACCCGACCGCGGCGGGGGACGGCGAGGAAGGTCGCGGTGATCGTCTGGTGGCGGTACTCGGACCCGATGGTCAGCACCCCGACGGCCAGTGTCAGCAGGTAGCCGACTTGCAGGCCGCCGGTGAAGACCGCCTTCGCGATGGCCGCGTCGCCGCGCGGCGCGACCGCACCCTGCGGGCCCTGGACGGCGTCGCTGGTGAAGAAGAAGGCGAAGAGGACGGCGAAGGCGGCCCCGCTCACCAACACGGCGATCGCCATGCCCCACCAGAGGCGCGTGGTGAAGAACTTGCGCAGCTCGGCGCGTACGGCGGTCATCGCGCACCCCCGTCACGTCCACCGTCGACGCGTGCCTGGCGGTCACCCACCTGTGGGTCGGGCTCGGGCTCGGCGAGCAGCGCGGGGTCGATGGGTGGCCCGCTGGGCGGCGGCAGGTCGCTCGGTGGCGGCGCCTCCGTGGTCGCGGCGTCCCCCGACTGGAGGAGGTTGCGGTTGCGGAACTCCTCGCTCTCGGTGAGGTTGAAGAACAGCTCCTCGAGGTGGGTCTGCTCCGACCGCAGCTCGTGGATCGCCACGTCGCTCGCGTGGGCGACGTCACCGACGGTCTCGAGGTCGTCGGTCGTGACACGCAGGCCGCGCCCGGCGGTGGTCACGGTGAGCCCGCGACGCCGCAGCCCCTCGGCGAGCCGGTCGGGGTCGGACGTGCGCACGTAGGCCGTCGGGTTGCCCCGCAGCTCGGCGACGGTGCCCTGGGCGACGCGTTTGCCGTTGGCGATGATGACGACGTCGTCCACCGTCTGCTCGACCTCCGAGAGCATGTGGCTGGAGATGAGCAGCGTGCGTCCCTCGTCAGCCAGGTGGCGCAGGAAGCCGCGCAGCCACCGGATGCCCTCGGGGTCGAGGCCGTTGGCCGGCTCGTCGAGGATGATGACGCGGGGGTCGCCGAGCAGGGCCGCGGCGAGACCCAGCCGCTGGCGCATGCCCATCGAGTAGCCGCCGGCGCGCTTGCGGGCGGCCGCGGGGATGCCCACGAGCTCGAGGAGCTCGTCGACGCGCCGGTCGGGCACACCTGCGACGGCGGCCTGCACCCTCAGGTGGTTGCGGCCGGTGCGCCCGGGGTGGAAGTTCGTGGCCTCGAGCGCCGAGCCGACCACCGTGAGCGGGTTGGGGATGTCGCGGTAGCGGTGGCCGTCGATCGTCGCCGTGCCGGCGGTCGCGCGGACGAGGCCGAGCAGCATGCGCAGCGTCGTCGTCTTGCCGCTGCCGTTGGGCCCGAGGAAGCCGGTCACCCGCCCCGGCTCGACGTCGAAGTCGAGGTGGTCGACGGCGGTGAACGAGCCGAACCTCTTGGTCAGCCCGCGTACCTCGATGCGACCGCCCCACTGCGCTCCTGCGCCGTCCACCGTGCCCTCTTTCGCTCGCCCCGCCGAGACCCCTGACGCGCCCCACTCAACCACACGGCACACGGCGGCCACAGGCGGACCGGGCAGCTCGCCGGCTGTCGTCGGGGAGCACCGCCGAGACCGCCCGGGCGCTGGTCGCCACGCCGTCGGCCCGCCTCCCTATAGTTGGCGCACCATGACGTCCATCCGAGCCCAGGTGCCCGCCGTCCCGGTCCGACGGGCGGCGCGACGGTGACCGAGTGGCTGCTCGTCCTCGGCGCCGTGCTGCTGACCGCTGGGACGGCGGTCTTCGTGGCCGCCGAGTTCTCGCTCGTCGCGCTCGACCGGCCGACGGTCCAGCGCGCCATCGACGAGGGCGACTCACGGGCCCGTGTCGTGCTGCAGTCGCTGAAGCAGCTCTCGACCCAGCTGTCCGCGGCGCAGGTCGGCATCACGATCACGACCCTCGTCGTCGGCTACCTCGCACAGCCGTCGATCGGCGTGCTGGTGTCGGGACCGCTCGAGGCGTCCGGTCTGGGCGACGCCGCGGTGGAGGCGGTCTCCAGCACGATCGCCCTCGTCCTCGCGACCATCTTCTCAATGGTCTTCGGCGAGCTGCTGCCGCAGTTCCTCGGCATCTCCGCGCCGCTGTCGACGGCGAAGGTCGTCGCCCTGCCCGTACGCGTGTTCGCCGTCGTCGCGAAGCCGCTCATCGTCGTGCTCAACGGCTCGGCCAACGGCTTCCTCCGCTCGCTCGGCATCGAGCCGCAGGAGGAGCTCTCCGGCGCGCGCACGCCCCAGGAGCTCGCGAGCCTCGTGCAGCGCTCCGCCGAGGCCGGCACGCTCGACGTCACCACGGCGCGCATGCTGACTCGCTCGCTCGGCTTCGGCGAGCGCACCGCAGACGACGTCATGACCCCGCGGGTGCGCTGCACCGGCGTCCACCGCGACGAGTCCGCCGACGACGTGCTGCGCCTCTCGCGGCGCACCGGCCACTCGCGCTTCCCGGTCCTCGGCGACGACTGGGACGACATCGACGGCGTGGTCCACGTCAAGAAGGCGATGGCGGTGCCGCACGAGCGACGCCGCGACGTGCCGGTCTCGGCCCTGATGTCCGAGCGCCTCGTCGTGCCGGAGACCATCCGGCTCGACCCGCTGCTGCGCCAGCTGCGCGAGGGCGGCTTCCAGATGGCCGTCGTCGTCGACGAGTACGGCGGCACGTCGGGCATCGTCACCCTCGAGGACGTCGTCGAGGAGATCGTCGGTGAGGTGTCCGACGAGCACGACCGCAGCCGGCAGGGCGGGCGCGAGCTCGTCGACGGGTCGTGGACCGTGCCGGGGCTGTGGCGTCCCGACGAGGTGCGCGACGCCTTCGACGCCGACGTCCCCGACGGGCACACCTACGAGACGATGGGCGGCTACGTCATGCACGTGCTCGGCCGCGTGCCCGTCGTCGGTGACGTCGTCGAGCTGCCGGGGTGGCGCATCAACGTCGTGGGGATGGAGGGTCGCCGGGTCGACCGGCTCCGCTTCGTGCCCGACCCCGCCTCGCTGCCGGCCGCCGACCGCGCCGACGGCCACGTCGACGACATCGGCGACAGCGGCGGCGCCGGCAACCCGGACGCCGACGCACACCCGGCGACCCAACCGGCCAACCGGCATACGCCCTCGGCGGGCGAGGGGGCCCGCTCGTGAACGGGCCCTGGGTCTACGTCGTCTCGCTCTTCCTGCTGCTCGGCAATGCCTTCTTCGTCGGCGCCGAGTTCGCGGCCATGGCGGTGCGCCGCTCGACGCTCGAGCCCCTCGCCGACGCGGGCAGCAAACGCGCCGCGTCGTGCCTGCTCGCGCTCGAGCGGCTCGGCTCGATGCTCGCGACCGCACAGCTCGGCATCACCGTCTGCTCGGTCGGGCTCGGTGCCCTGGCCGAGGCGGCGCTGCACCACCTGCTCGAGCCCGTCTTCCACGCCCGGGGGCTCTCCGAGGCCTGGGCGGGTGGGGTCGCCCTCGCGCTCGCGCTGCTCATCGTCAGCTACCTGCACGTCGTCGTCGGCGAGATGATCCCGAAGAACCTCGCCATCGCCGGTCCCGACCGGGCGGCGCTCGTGCTCGTGCCGCCGCTCTTCTTCATCTCGCGCACCCTCCGGCCCATCGTGCACGCCATGGAGACCGTCGCGAAGGGCCTCGTGCGACTCTTCCGGGTCGAGCCCAAGGACGAGATCACGTCGGTCTTCACCGTCGAGGAGGTCGCCCACATCGTCGGCGAGTCACGGCGTGAAGGGCTCATCGAGGAGGAGCGCCACGGTCTCGTCGCCAAGACCCTCGAGTTCTCCGACAAGCTGGCCCGCGACGTCGCGGTCGGCGTCACCGAGCTGACGACGGTCCAGCTCGGCGCCACCCCGGCCGACATCGAGCGGCTCGTCGCGAAGCAGGGCTTCTCGCGTTACCCGGTGTGCGACGCCGCCGGTGAGATCGCCGGCTACATCCATCTCAAGGACGTGCTGTACGCCGACGACGAGCGTCACGAGCAACCCATCCCGCCCAAGCGCATCCGCCGCCTGGCCACCGTCCGCGACGGCGACGAGATCGAGGACGTCCTCACGACGATGCAGCTGAGCGGGTCGCACCTGGCCCGGGTCATCGACGGCGACGCCGCCGTGACCGGCGTCGTGTTCCTCGAGGACGTCCTCGAGGAGCTCGTCGGCGAGGTCACCGACACGACCCAGCGCTGACGCCCGCCGGGACGGCTCGGCGGGCGTCAGCCGGTGGCGCGGGGCCACCGTGGTGATGACGCCGGTCCAGGGAGGGCAAGAGGACCGGGTCACCGTCGGGGGAGGGCGGTTTGGGGAGGTCGGTGCTGGGGAGCTCGGTGTGGGGACGGTCGGTGCGGGGGAGCACGTCCAAGGGTGGGTCGTGGCGTGCTGCGGCGACAACACCCATCGTCGGCGGAGGCCCTCCCCAAGATTTGGGGTGAAACGCCTGCCTCGCCGCCCGTGCCTTGTGATAATTGCCGGACGGGAGGGGTGGCCCGGCACGCGGACGTATGGGGGATCAGATGGGTCGTGGCCTGCCCGGTGGGCACCTGAAGCACGTTGACGAGCTGGTCGGCGAGCCCGTGGAGCTGCTCGCGGTGGCTGTCGTCGACGACCACCGTGCGGTGGCCGACGCGATGGCCTTCGCGGTCGAGCGCGAGGCGGGACTCACCTGCGCCGGGGTCGCCTACTCGGCCCCCGCTGCGCTCGAGCTGCTCCAGCGCGAGCGGCCGGACGCGGTCCTCATGGACGTGCGCCTCGGCCACGACGACGGCATCGACCTCACGGCAGAGCTGACGCAGCGGCTGCCGGACCTGCGGGTCATCGTGCTCACGGCCCACCTCGACCAGGGACTGCTGAGCCGCGCCGCAGACGCGGGAGCGTGTGCACTGCTGCCCAAGGACGGGTCGTGGGAGGACGTCATCGAGGCGATCCACTCCGCCGCGCGGGACGGCTTCCACGTGCACCCCAAGCTGCTCCGTGGCCTCGTCGGGTCCCAGCCGGCCCGCGGCCTGCCACCGGTCGACCTGACATCGCGCGAGGCGGAGGTGCTGGGGCTGCTCGCCGAGGGCCGTGACGCCACCGAGATCGCGCGCAGTCTCGGGATCTCGGTGCTGACGAGTCGCGGGCACATCAAGAGCGTGCTCGCGAAGCTCGGCGCCCACTCGCAGCTGGAAGCCGTGGTCACGGCGAGTCGCCTGGGGATGGTGAGCCTCAGAGGGGCTGGTTGAGATGGCGCTCGTGCGCGCTGCCGACCCCCTGCCGGGCGGGGTGACCCGGTCGGCCCTGCGCCGCTTCCTGCTGTGGACCCTCGCGGCGCTGGCGCTCGTCGGGCTGGGCACGGTGCTCCTGGCCCGCCCGCTCGCCTCGCAGATCGCCCTGCGCGACGCCACCGTGCGCGGCTCGGGGCTGGCCCGCTACGTCGTGGCGCCCCTCGTCGACCGACGGGTGCGTGCCGGCGACCCCGGACCCACCTCGACGCTGGCCTACCTGCTCCAGAACCGGATGCGCGACGGCACGGTCGTGCACGTGAAGATCTGGACCGAGGACGGGCGCGTGCTCTGGGCCGACGAGCAGCAGCTCATCGGCAAGACCTTCCCGCTCGACGACGACGTCTCCGAGCTCTTCGGCACCGAGAACGTCACGTCGGCCGTGTCGGACCTCTCCAAGGCCGAGAACGCCGACGAGCGGGCGAGCGGCGAGCTCCTCGAGGTGTACGCCGGTCTCCACGACGCGGAGGGCGTCCCGCTCGTGTTCGAGTCCTACTGGACCGCCGACCCGGTGCACGAGGACGAGACGGCCCTGCTCGGCCGGCTGGCGCTGCTGGGGCTCGGGTCCCTGCTGCTCTTCGCCGTGATGGTGCTCCCCTTGGCCGTCTCGCTGGCCCGACGGGTCGAACGCGGCGAGGCCGACCGCAGCCGGATGCTCCGGCACGCGCTGTCGGCGTCGGACCTCGAGCGGCGCCGTATCGCGGACGACCTGCACGACGGGGTCCTGCAGAACCTCGCCGGTTTCGGCTACCTCATGGGCTCCCTCGTCGACGACCTCCCGCCCGAGGCCACCCGGGCCCGCACCATCGTCGGGGAGCTCTCGACCGGGCTCAAGCGCGACGCGGAGGGTCTGCGCTCGCTCATGACCGACATCTACCCGGCCGACCTGGCCGAGGGCGGCCTGGTCCCGGCCGTCGAGTGGCTCGCCGACCAGGCCCGGTCCGTGGGCCTGGCCGTCGAGGTCGACCTCGACCCGGCGCTCGCCGCGTCCGGCCTGCCGATGGCGCAGGTCGTCTACCGCTCGATCCGCGAGGGCCTGCGCAACGTCGTCAAGCACGCCGTCGCGTCGTCGGTACTGCTGCAGGCTCGGGTCGTCGGGCACGACGTGGTCGTTCGCGTGCGTGACGACGGCGTGGGCCCCCGCGACCCCCGGGGCCTCGCGCCGAGGGAGGGCCCGGCGGGCTCCGGGCAGGGGCACGTCGGACTGCACCTGCTGAGGGACACGGTGCGTGACCTCGGCGGCGACCTGGTGCTGAGCGCGCCGGGTGACGGTGGGGCGCTGCTCACCGTCACCGTGCCGAGGACGTTCGCGGACTCGTGGGTGGGCAGTGCTGCCGTCAGCGGTCGTTCCGGTCGGCCCAGTCGAGGTAGGCCGCGCCGCGCGGCGAGATCTCGTATCCGACCTCGTGGCTGATGGTGAGTCCCAGGGCCTTGAGCTTGCGGATGTCGACCTTCATCGGCAGCAGCTCACAGCCACGGAGGGCGGCCAGCTCTTTGGAGACCACCCGAGGGTTGTCGCGGATCCACTCGAGGATGTCGCGGGTCCACGCGCCACTCGGTCGCGCGTCGAGACGGGCCAGCCTCGTCGCGATCTGCTCCAGCTCGTGGTGGTCGGGAGCCTTCTCGCGCAAGGCGACTCGCGGGTCCTCGCCGGCCCAGCTCAGCCGTATGCGGTAGACCTTGTCGCCGCCGCGGCCTCCCCTCGCGGACGGCTTGCGGTCGGTGGGGGCCAGGGCCTTCTGCAGGCTCGCGAGGTCCTTGACGCCCGCCGCGTGCGCGTCGCGCTCGGTCAGCTTCGCCGGGTCGCGCACCTGGCTCACCGCGTCGAATCGCACGAGCCCGGCGGGTGTCAGCTGCACCCTGCCCACCGTGACCCGGGGCGCGTCCCAGCGCCGGAAGGCCTGCGTCACGGTTCCCGCGCGGATGGCTTCGGCGACCGGCTTCGAGATGAGCACGGCCCCATCGTGGCACCGGGTCGGGGTGGGTGTCCCGCAGGTGCCTCCGGCAGAGTCCCCCCGGCAGGACTCCGGTTCTTCCTCGATTCCCGGAAGAAACCTCCGCGCATCCCCCGAGGGAACGACGACGATGGGGCCGACCTGAGCGGCGCTCCGCGCGATCAGGTCGGCCCATCGTTCGTCGGTGCCCCCGGCAGGATTCGAACCTGCGCTCCCGCCTCCGGAGGGCGGTGCTCTATCCCCTGAGCTACGGGGGCGGTGCGTACTTTCGTGCGCCCGGTGAGATTAGCAGCCGAGGCGCCCGAACGCTGAATGCACCCCTGACCCAGCGCCCGTCGCGCGGCCTCGGATGCCGCGGCCGCGGCCCGGAGGCCCACTCGGAGACTCGGCGCCATGACGCCGGAGCAGCTGCGCGCCCTCCTCGAGCAGGTCGCCGCGGAGGCCGCGAGGAGCGGCGAGCTGCCGGGCACCGCGGCGGCGGGCCTGCCCGACGGGGCGATCTTCCGGCCGACCGACACCCGGGCAGCCGGGGTCGTCGCCGACTGGGTGACGCCGGTGGCGCAGCGCTGGGCACCGCGCCTGGGCCTCGGCCCCCGGGACCTCGCGCGCGTGCTCGCTCAGGGACTCACCCTGCAGAAGCCGGTGGCCGCGGTGGAGGTGGCGCCGAGCGGCCTCATCGCGGTGACGCTGGAGGACGCCCCGCGGTCGGCCATCGTCGCGCACGTCCTGGAGCACCAGGACGCGTACGGACTCGGGGGAGCGACGCTGCCCGTCCCCGCCGAGGTGCCCGGCAGCCGGCCGCCCGGCGACCCCGTCCTCGGAGCGCAGCTCGCGCACGCCAGGCTCTGCCGCCTCATCCGCAACGCGGAGGCCGCCGGCGTCGAGCGCCGCCCGTCGGCCCGCGTCGAGCGGCTGACCCACGTGGTCGAGCGGCACCTGCTCGTGGCGCTCGCCGACCTGCCACAACGGCTCGACACCCATGCGGGCGACCCCGTGCAGCAGCGTCGGGCCGTAACCGATCTCGCCGAGCTCGCCGACGGCTGGGACCACCCCCTGCGCCCCGCGGTCGTGGACGAGCCGGTGCGCTCGGTCCATGCTGCGCGGCTGCTGCTCGCCGACGCCGTACGCGTCGTCTTGCGCAATGGACTCGCACGACTGGGCGCTTCGGCCCCCGAGAGGATGTAGGAATGCGCGCACACGAAGCCGGAGCGCTGCACGCCGAGGGCTATCGCGGCCCCGCGTGGCTCCAGACCCCCGTCGACGTCAATGCTCTCGTGCCCTCGCTCTGGGCGACCTCCGTCGGACGTGGCGCCGACGGCGCCCTGACGGTCGGGGGAGTGAGCGTGGCCGAGCTGGCGCGCGAGTTCGGCACGCCGGCATACGTCATCGACGAGGACGACTTCCGTTCACGTGCAAGGGATTTCAAGCAGACGTATGCCGAGGTGTTCGACAGCCTGTCGGGTGGCGCCGACGTGTTCTACGCCGGCAAGGCGTTCCTCTGCACCGAGGTGGCGCGGTGGATCCTCGACGAGGGCCTGAGCCTCGACGTCTGCACCGGGGGTGAGCTCGCCGTGGCGATGCGCGCCGGCGTGCCCGGCGAGCGCATCGGCGTGCACGGCAACAACAAGAGCCTCGCCGAGATCCGCACCGCCCTCGAGTACGGCGTGGGGCGCATCGTCATCGACTCGTTCGACGAGATCGACCGCGTGGCCGCGGTGGCCACCGAGCTGGGCGTCGTCGCGCCGGTCCTCATCCGCGTCACGGTGGGCGTCGAGGCGCACACGCACGAGTTCATCGCGACGGCCCACGAGGACCAGAAGTTCGGGCTGTCGCTCTCGGGCGGGCACGCCTTCGAGGCGGCGCGGCGCATCCTGGCCCGCCCCGAGTCGCTGCGGCTGCTCGGGCTGCACAGCCACATCGGCTCGCAGATCTTCGACACGTCCGGCTTCGAGGTCTCGGCCCGTCGCATCGTCGGGCTGCACACGCAGATCGCCCGCGAGCTCGGCACCGAGCTGCCCGAGCTCGACCTCGGCGGAGGCTTCGGCATCGCCTACACGACCGAGCACGACCCGCTGCCCCCGAAGAACCTCGCAGCCGGCATGGCCGAGATCATCGAGCGCGAGTGCCGGGCCGACGGCGTGGCCGTGCCGCGCATCTCGGTCGAGCCGGGCCGTGCCATCGCCGGCCCCAGCACCTTCACGCTCTACGAGGTGGGCACCGTCAAGCCGGTCGACCTCGACGGCGGGGCCCAGCGGGTCTACGTCTCGGTCGACGGCGGCATGAGCGACAACGTGCGCACCGCCCTCTACGACGCCAACTACTCCTGCACGCTCGCGAACCGTGCCTCGACGGCCGACCCGGTGCTCGCCAGGGTCGTCGGCAAGCACTGCGAGAGCGGCGACATCGTCGTCAAGGACGAGTTCCTGCCGGCCGACGTGAGGGCCGGCGACCTCGTGGCGGTGCCCGGCACGGGGGCCTACTGCCGCTCGCTGTCGAGCCAGTACAACCACACCCCGCGCCCTCCGGTCGTCGCGGTGCGCGACGGCGTGGCACGGCTCATCGTGCGGCGCGAGACCATCGACGACCTGCTCGCGCTCGACGTCTGATGGCACCGCAGATCCTCCACCGGGCATGTCCGGATCGCGAAACAATGGGCGTCCAGATCGCGGACAGACGGCAGGATTCGCACCGTGGACAGTGCAGTGAGTGACCCCCGGCCGTTGCGCGTCGCCCTGCTCGGGGCGGGCGTCGTCGGCGGAGCCGTGGCCCGCCTGCTCACCGAGCACGCCGACGACATGGCCGCCCGCGTCGGCGCGCCGCTCGAGATCGTCGGCATCGCCGTGCGACGGGCCGGGCGCGACCGCTCGGACCTCGGGGTCGACCCGTCGCTCTTCACGACCGACGCCGACGAGCTCGTGACGCGGGCCGACGTCGTCGTCGAGGTGATCGGCGGCATCGAGCCCGCTCGCTCGCTCATCCTGCGCGCCATGGACCACGGCGCGTCCGTGGTCACGGCCAACAAGGCCCTGCTCGCCGAGGACGGCCCCGCGCTCTACACCGCGGCCGCCGAGAAGGGCGTCGACCTCTACTACGAGGCCGCCGTCGCGGGCGCGATCCCGCTCCTGCGTCCGCTGCGCGAGTCGCTCGCGGGCGACGAGGTGCGCAAGGTCCTCGGCATCGTCAACGGCACGACCAACTACGTCCTCGACAAGATGGACACGACCGGCGCCGGCTTCTCCGACGCCGTCGAGCAGGCCCAGGCGCTGGGCTACGCCGAGGCCGACCCCACCGCCGACGTCGAGGGCTTCGACGCCGCCGCCAAGGCCGCGATCCTCGCCTCCCTCGCCTTCCACACCCGGGTCTCGGGCACCGACGTCTACCGCGAGGGCATCACCGAGGTCTCGGCCGCCGACGTCGCCGCGGCACGCGAGATGGATGCCGTCGTCAAGCTGCTCGCCATCTGCGAGCGCGGGGAGCGCGGCGTGAGCGTACGCGTGCACCCGGCGATGATCCCGCGCTCGCACCCGCTCGCCGGCGTCCGCGAGGCCTTCAACGCCGTCTTCGTCGAGGCGGACGCCGCGGGTGAGCTGATGTTCTACGGCAAGGGCGCCGGTGGAGACCCCACGGCCTCCGCGGTGCTCGGCGACCTCGTCGCCGTCGCCCGCCACCGCGTCGGCGGGGGTCTGGGGCCGGGGGAGTCGAGCTACGCCGACCTGCCCGTGCTCACGATGGGCGACGCCGAGACGAGGTACCACATCAGCCTCGACGTCGAGGACCGCTCCGGTGTGCTCGCCCAGGTCGCCGCGGCCTTCGCCGACCACGACGTGTCCATCGAGACGGTGCGCCAGCAGCTCGTGGCGGCGTCCGACGGCGAGTCCGCCCGGGCCAACCTCATCATCGTCACCCACACCGCGACCGACGCGGCCCTCTCGTCCACGGTCGAGCGCCTGCGCACGCTCGACGTCGTCCGTGGCGTCAACTCCGTGATGCGCGTGGAAGGTTCGTGATGGCCCACCAGTGGCGCGGAGTCATCCGCGAGTACGCCGACCGCCTCCCGATGCTCGAGGGCGCGCCCGTCGTCACGCTCCACGAGGGCGGCACGCCCCTCATCCACGCCGAGAAGCTCTCCGAGCGCGTCGGCGCCGAGGTGCACCTCAAGTACGAAGGGCTCAACCCGACGGGCTCCTTCAAGGACCGCGGTATGACGACGGCCATCAGCGTCGCCGCGCGCAAGGGCGCGAAGGCCGTCATCTGCGCGAGCACGGGCAACACGTCCGCGTCGGCGGCGGCATACGCGACGAAGGCCGGCATGGCGTGCGGCGTCCTCGTGCCCGACGGCAAGATCGCGATGGGCAAGCTGAGCCAGGCCATCGCGCACGGGGCCACGCTGCTGCAGGTCGACGGCAACTTCGACGACTGCCTGACCCTCGCGCGCAAGCTCGCCGAGGCCTACCCCGTCGAGCTGGTCAACTCCGTCAACCCGGCGCGCATCGAGGGCCAGAAGACCGCGAGCTTCGAGGTCGTCGACGCTCTCGGCGACGCGCCTGACATCCACTGCCTGCCGGTCGGCAACGCCGGCAACATCACGGCGTACTGGCGTGGCTACCGCGAGTACCTCGCCTCACCGGTCACCGACGCGCCTGCGGGCCCGGCGACGCGCCTCCCCGCGATGTGGGGCTTCCAGGCCGCCGGTGCCGCGCCCATCGTCCTGGGTCACCCCGTCGACCACCCCGAGACCGTCGCGACCGCCATCCGCATCGGCAACCCGGCGTCGTGGGAGCAGGCGGTTGCCGCTCGCGACGAGTCCGGTGGCCGCATCGACGCCGTGACCGACGAGCAGATCCTCGACGCCCACCGCTACCTCTCGGCCGAGGAGGGCGTCTTCGTCGAGCCCGGCTCGGCCGCCTCGGTGGCCGGTCTGCTCGCCTGCCACGCGGCCGGCCTCGTGCCGTCCGGTGCGCGCATCGTCTGCACAGTCACCGGACACGGTCTCAAGGACCCCCAGTGGGCCCTGCGCACCGCAGACGGCAGCGACGTCGTGCCCACCCGCGTGAGCGTCGACGCCTTCAGCGCCGCACAGGCGCTCGGCCTCGAGGGCTGAACGCGTGAGCAGGGTGCCCGCGGGGCGGTCCGTGCACGTCCGGGTGCCGGCGAGCAGCGCCAACCTCGGGCCCGGGTTCGACTCCGTCGGACTGGCGCTCGGACTCTGGGACGACTACGTCGTGACCACGTCCGACGAGCCCCGCCTCGTCATCGAGGTGACCGGCGAGGGTGCTGCCGACGTGCCCACCGACGAGCGACACCTGGTGCACGCCACGATGCAGCACACCTGGCGGGCGTTGGGGGTCGCCCCACCGGCCGGGCTGCGCATCGTCGCCGTGAACGGCGTGCCGCACAGCCGTGGGCTCGGCTCGTCCGCGACGGCGATCGTCGCGGGGGTCGTTGCCGCACAGGCACTCTCGTTCGGACTCGCCGCCGACGCCCCTGAGACGGATGCCGCCGAGCCGGGTGCAGCGCAGCCGTATGCCGCCTGGCCGGCTCCCGGCGTCGAGGTGCCCGTCGACCTCGGGCTGGCGACGCACCTCTCGAGCGAGCTCGAGGGGCATCCCGACAACGCCTCCGCGAGCGCCCTCGGCGGCCTCACGGTGAGCTGGATGCCCGACGACAGCGGCCACGACCACGGCGAGCGCACCGTGACGGCCCGCATCGAGCCGCACCCTGATGTCAAGGTCGTGGTGTTCGTCCCCGAGACCCAGCTGGCCACCCGCACCGCCCGCGCGGTCCTGCCCGCCACGGTGCCGCTCGCTGCCGCTGCCGCGGGGGCCGGCCGAGCAGCGCTGCTCGTGCACGCGCTGACGGCCGACCCGTCCCACCTGCACGCGGCCACCCGCGACTGGCTGCACCAAGAGGCGCGCCGCCCGTCCTACCCCGACACCATGGAGCTCGTGGACCTGCTGCGCTCGCAGGGTCACGCGGCCGTCGTCTCGGGCGCGGGCCCCAGCGTCCTGGTGCTCACGACGCGTGAGGCTGTGGCGGGCGTGCAGGCAGGTCGCCTCGCCCCGCACTGGGAGCGGCTGACGCCCGGCGTGCCGCGCCACGGCGCCACGGTCACGACGTGCTGAGCACCGACACTCCGACCATCCGCCCGGTCGCGGGAACCACCGGATGGTATTCTTGGCGCGCACCACAGCCGCGACACTCGCAGGACGGTGCATCACCCCCACGCTGAGGCGAAGTCACCTGCCTCTGGGCGCGTTCTGCGCCGAAGTGGATCTCAGACGACCAGGTCACCTGGTCCAGCTCCGGCCCGCTGTGTCTCCCGGGCCGCAAACGAGGGGGAAGGATCCTTCGTGTCAGAAACAACCACCCGTCCGGTGTCCGGTCTCTCGGCCATGAAGCTGGACGAGCTCAAGGGCGTCGCGTCGTCGATGGGCATCACCGGCACGACGAAGATGCGCAAGAGCGACCTCGTCGAGGCCATCAAGGCCCGGCAGGCGGGCGGCTCCTCCGCCTCGGCGGCCACCGCCCCTGCCGCAGCGAAGGCCGAGACGGCCGACGGCACCGCCCCGGCGCGCACGTCCCGCCGCGCGAGCCGCCCGGCCGGGTCGGCCGGCACCGGCCCCGCCGAGCAGACGGCCGAGCCGACCGAGACCACCGCGTCGACCGCGACGACGGCTCAGCAGCCGGAGTCGGCCGGCGGCCGCGCCGCCTCCGAGACCCGAACGCCGCGCGACGAGGCCACCGAGCCCACCGAGCCCACCGCGTCCACCGCGCCCACCGAGGCTGCGGGCGCCGCGAACGCCGATGCCGACCGCGACGAGCGGGGCAGCCGCCAGCGGGGCCGCGGCCAGCAGGCCGAGCGCCAGTCCGAGCGCCCGTCCGAGCGCCGTGACGACCGCTCCAACCGCCAGCAGGACCGGCAGCAGGGCAGTCGCGCCGAGCGCCAGAACGAGCGCCAGCAGCAGGACCGCCAGCAGGCGCGCCAGCAGGACCGCCAGCAGGACCGCCAGCAGGACCGCCAGCAGGATCGGCAGCACGACAACCGTCAGGGCGAGGGCCGCCAGCAGGACCACCGCCAGGGCGACAGCCACGGTCAGCAGTCGCACTTCGACGACGACGCCGGCGGCAGCCGCCGCAGCCGCAACCGTCAGCGCAGCCGCGACCGCAAGCGTGGCCGTGGCCGCGAGGGCGGTCAGGACTGGAACGACGCCGACCTCCAGGTCGGT
The DNA here is from genome assembly GCA_966081555.1 of uncultured Terrabacter sp. Lineage (GTDB taxonomy): Bacteria > Actinomycetota > Actinomycetes > Actinomycetales > Dermatophilaceae > Terrabacter. The sequence goes on along the minus strand of CBHRRQ010000052.1, from coordinate 2,843 downwards.
GACGACGACGTCCTCGTGCCCGTGGGCGGCATCCTCGACGTGCTCGACAACTACGCCTTCGTGCGCACGTCGGGCTACCTCGCCGGCCCCAACGACGTCTACGTGCCGCTCGGCATGGTCAAGAAGAACGGCCTGCGCAAGGGCGACGCGGTCACCGGCGCGGTCAAGGCGCTGCGTGAGGGGGAGCAGCCGTCGGGCAGCGTCGGGCGCCAGAAGTTCAACGCCCTCGTGCGCCTCGACACCGTCAACGGCACCTCTCCGGAGGAGGCTGCCAAGCGCGTCGAGTTCGGCAAGCTGACGCCGCTCTACCCGCAGCAGCGCCTGCGCCTCGAGACCGAGCCGAACGTGCTGACGACGCGCATCATCGACCTCGTCGCCCCGATCGGCAAGGGCCAGCGCGGCCTCATCGTCGCCCCGGCCAAGGCCGGCAAGACGATGATCATGCAGACCCTCGCCAACGCGATCACGACGAACAACCCCGAGTGCCACCTCATGGTCGTCCTCGTCGACGAGCGTCCCGAGGAGGTCACCGACATGCAGCGCGCCGTCAAGGGCGAGGTCATCTCCTCGACCTTCGACCGGCCGGCCGAGGACCACACGACGGTCGCCGAGCTCGCCATCGAGCGCGCGAAGCGTCTCGTCGAGCTCGGCCACGACGTGGTCGTGCTGCTCGACTCGATCACGAAGCTCGGCCGCGCCTACAACCTGGCAGCCCCGGCGAGTGGTCGCATCCTCTCCGGTGGTGTCGACTCGGCCGCGCTCTACCCGCCGAAGAAGTTCTTCGGCGCGGCCCGCAACATCGAGAACGGCGGCTCGCTCACCATCCTCGCGACCGCGCTCGTCGAGACCGGTTCGAAGATGGACGAGGTGATCTTCGAGGAGTTCAAGGGCACCGGCAACATGGAGCTGCGGCTCAACCGCGAGCTCGCGAACCGTCGCATCTTCCCGGCCGTCGACATCAACAGCTCGGGCACGCGCCGCGAGGAGATCCTCCTCGCGAGCGAGGAGCTGAAGATCATGTGGAAGCTGCGCCGGGTGCTGGCCGCGCTCGACCCGCAGCAGGCCATCGAGCTGCTCATCGACCGGCTCAAGAAGACCCGGACGAACTACGAGTTCCTCACCCAGGTGCAGCAGACCAGCGGTTCGAAGCTCGACGACGTGTCCTGACGCGTCCCGCGGCGACGTTCACGCGAGTCGCGACCGGAGGGGGGCGGTGCCTCACGGCACCGTTCCCCTTCGGCGTTTCGTGACCCATTCGGGTGATTTGTTCCTAAACTGGTGGTCGATACCCGAACGTCTCCATGGAGTGCCATGTCTGCGCCTGCCGGCGATCCCGATGCCAGTTCCGTCCGAGTCCTGGTTGCCGACGACGACGCAGACATCCGCGACCTCGTCGAGTTCAAGCTGACCCAGGCCGGGTACGCCGTCGAGGCCGTCCCCGACGGCATCAGCGCGTGGGAGGCGTTCGCCGCCAACCCGCCCCAGCTGGCGGTGCTCGACGTGATGATGCCGGGCCTGTCGGGCATCGACGTGCTGCGCAAGATCCGCGAGAGCGACCACGCCTCGGTGCCCGTCCTGCTGCTGAGCGCCAAGTCGCGCGACTCCGACGTCGACACCGGCTTCGCCGTCGGCGCCGACGACTACGTCATCAAGCCGTTCAGCCCGCGTGAGCTCCTGCACCGGGTCAACGGCATGCTCGCCCGGGCCCGATGACCATCGGGAGGTCACCGGCAACGGGCTGGGCGACCGCCCGCGCGGCGACAGGCCGCACGCCGTGATCATCGGTGGCGCCCTGCTGCTCGGCGCCACGCTGGCCGTCCTCGGGGGCTGCCTGCTCCTGGTCCTGACGGTCGTCGCGGTGCGCGCGCGGCGTCACAGCCGCCAGCAGCGCGACCAGATGCTGCTCTCCCCGCTGCGCGGGCCGCTCATCACCGTCGCCTCCGGCGAGGACGACGACGGGTCCGCGGCCGAGCAGCTCACGTGGGCCACCGGTGTCACCCGCGAGGTGCTCGACGGCAACATCGTCGAGCTGCTGACGAAGATCCGCGGCGGCCCCGGTGACCAGCTCGTGCGCGTCCTCGAGGTGCACGGCGCCGTCGAGGCAGCGGTCGGCGACATGCGTCACCGCTCGTCGGTGCGGCGGGCCCGTGCCGCGCAGCTGCTGGGTCTGGCCCGAGCCGGGCACACCGTGCCGCAGCTGGTCGAGGCCCTGCGCGACGAGTCCGTCGAGGTGCGCAACAGCGCCGCCTACGCGCTGGGTCTCATCGGCGACCCGAGCGCAGCCGGCGCGGTGCTGGCCGCCATCGGCGTGCCCGACCGGGGCCTGCCGGCGGCCACCGCTGCCGAGGCGTTGCAGTCGATGGGCGTCGGCATCTCCGAGGTGCTGCGCGAGGGCATGCGCGACGAGCACGCCCGCACGCGCATGGTCGCGGCACACCTCAGCGGCGAGCGCAGCTTCACGCGCGGGCTGCCCGAGCTGCGGCACCTGCTCGACCACGACCCCGACCTCACCGTCCGCGAGACCGCTGCGACAGCCATCGGCCGGCTGGGCCGCGACGAGGACGCCGCCGTGCTGGCCCGGCACACGACGCCCGACGAGCCGCTGTCGCTCCGTCGCGCCTGCGTCCAGGCCATGGGCGAGCTGGGCGAGGGCACCGCGGTTCCGGTGCTCGCGGCCCTGCTCGACGACCCCGACCCCCGACTGGCAGAGCTCGCTGCGAGCGCCCTCATCGCGCTCGGGCCCGACGGCAGCGACGCGCTCGCACGCCACGAGGACGACCCCGCGGGGCGCACCGCGCGACTCATGGCCAGCCTGCCGTAGGCGCCCGCCTGAGCTGGCAGGG
>CBHRRQ010000051.1:0-19587 GCA_966081555.1 uncultured Terrabacter sp. | reverse complement strand
GCCCCGACCCACCCCGCCGCCCCGGCGCCGCACGTGGTGCCGTTCACGCGGACCCGGATCTGCCCCGAGGCACGCCAGGCGGTGGCCGAGGTCCTCGAGTCGGGGTGGGTCACCTCCGGACAGCAGGTGATCGAGTTCGAGGCGGAGCTGGCCGCGTACGTCGGCGCCGACCACGGGATCGCCGTGAGCTCATGCACGGCCGCGATCGAGCTGGCGCTCCGCGCGCTCGACCTGCCCGCCGGCTCGAAGGTGCTCATGTCGACGGTCACCTTCTGCGGTGCGGCCGCCGCCATCCGGCACGCAGGGCACGTCCCTGTCCTCGCCGACGTCGACCCGGTCACGGCGATGCCATCGTGCGAGACCGTGGCCGCGGCAGCGACCGGCTGCGGCGGCGTCGACGCCCTCGTCGTCGTCCACCTGGCCGGGCTGCCGAGCGACGTGCGCGGGCTCGCCGAGGCAGCCGGCGTCGACCTCGGTCACGTCGTGGAGGACGCCGCCCACGCGCTCGGAACCGTCGTCGGCGACGAGCCGGTCGGCAGCATCTCGCACGCCACCTGCTTCAGCTTCTACGCGACGAAGAACCTCGCGATCGGTGAGGGCGGCATGGTGACGACCGACGATCCCGACCTGGCCGGCCGCCTTCGGCAGGCCCGGCTGCACGGCATGTCGGCGGACGCATGGCGCCGCTACCTGCCCGGGGGCGGCTGGCGCTACGACGTCGCCGTCGACGGGCTCAAGGCGAACATGACCGACGTCCAGGCCGCCATCGGCCGGGCCCAGCTGCGGCACTTCGACGCCGACCAGGCCCGGCGGGCGCAGGTCGCCGCACGCTACGACGAGGGCCTCAGCGGCATACCGGGACTGCGCCGCCCCGCAAGGGCGCTCGCGGGCCGGCACGCCTGGCACCTCTACACGGTCAGGGTGGAGCCGGCATACGGGATGGGGCGTGACGAGCTCATCGACGAGCTGCGCGCCCGTGGCGTGATGACGTCCGTGCACTTCATCCCGCTCCACCACCTCACCTGGTTCAGGGACCACTGCATCGTCCCTGCGGAGGGACTGCCCGGCGCCGACCGGGTCTTCGACCGCATCCTGTCGCTTCCGATGGACGCGGTCATCACGGACGCGGAGGTCGACCAGGTCTGCGCGGCGCTGGCCGAGAGTGCACGAAGGGGAGGGGCACAGTGACCACGACACTGAGCTACGGATGGACACCAGCAGACATCGGGTTCGTACCCACGCTGCAGAAGGGGCTGCGAACCCTCATCGTCGGAGCGGGCGAGGCGGGGCGCGCGCTGGCCCGCGACCTGGAGAGGGTGCGCGACTTCGGTCTCGCGCCGATCGGCTTCCTCGACGACGACACGAGCAAGCGCGTGGTGCGCCGGCTCCCCGTCCTGGGCACGCTGTCCGACCTGCTGTCGGTCGTCACGGTCCAGCGCGTCGACGTGGTGCTCCTCGCGATCCCCGGGCTCCCGGCCAACCAGGTGCGCACGCTCGCGACGACGGCCGCCCGGGTCGGCGCGAGCGTCCGGCACCTCCCGTCGTTCGTCTCGATGCTCCAGCGTGACGTGGTGGGCACCGACCTGCGGTCGCTCGAGGTCGGTGCCCTCATCGGCCGGCCCGAGATGCACGTCGTGTCGCCGGAGGTGTCACCCACCATCAGCGGTGCCCGGGTGCTCGTCACCGGCGCGGGCGGCTCGATCGGCAGCGAGCTGTGCCGCCAGGTCAACGGCTTCGGCCCGGAGCGGCTCGTGATGCTCGACCACGACGAGTCGAACCTCCACCGACTCCAGCTCGAGCTGACGGGCGAGGGGCTGCTCGACTCCGACGACGTCGTCGTCGCCGACATCCGTGACGCGTGCCGCATGCATCAGGTCATCGCCGACGTGCGCCCGGACATCGTCTTCCACGCCGCGGCGCTCAAGCACCTGCCCATGCTGGAACGCCACCCCTGCGAGGGCGTGAAGTCCAACGTGGCGGGCACGCTCAACGTCGTCAGGGCAGCCGTGGACCTCGGTGTCGGCCGGTTCATCCTCATCTCCACCGACAAGGCGGCCGACCCCACGTCGGTCCTCGGGGCCACCAAGCAGCTGGCCGAGCGGGTGACCCGACACGCGTCGCGCCGCTCTGGCGGGACCATCGTCTCCGCGGTCCGCTTCGGCAACGTGCTGGGCAGTCGGGGCTCGCTGCTGCACGTCCTCGCCGAGCAGGTGCGCAACGACGAGCCGTTCACGATCACCGATCCCGACGTCACCCGCTTCTTCATGACCATCGAGGAGGCGGTGGGTCTCGTCCTCGAGGCGGCCCACCTGGCCCGCGGCGGCGAGACGTTCGTGCTCGACATGGGCCAGCCGGTACGCATCGTCGACCTCGTGCGCAACTACTGCCGCCAGCTCGGGCTGCAGGAGCCCGACATCCGCTACACCGGCCTGCGACCGGGGGAGAAGCTGCACGAGGCGCTCTTCTCCGCCGAGGAGGACCGGCAGCAGACGAGCCACCCACGCATCTTCAGCACGTGGACCGACGCGACCGACCCCGACTTCGAGGACCACCTCGACGCGCTCTTCGAGGCGGCATCGCGCAACTCGGTGGACGAGGTCAAGAGCGTCCTCGAGCGGCTGCTGCACAACTACGAGCGCGTTGACGACGACCGACGGCTCGTCGTCGCGGCGCCCTACCCCGACGACTACTGAACCGACCACCCCGACCACCACGACCCTCACCACGACCCTCACCACGACCCTCACCACGACCCTCACAGGAGGCACGCCCGTGGACCTCACCGTCATCGCCGCCACCGCGGCCGCACAGCCAGGCAGCGACACATTGGCCCCGGCGACCGTCACCCCCGCGGGTGCCACGGCACGCCGGACCGCGACGGTCATCGAGGGGCCGGGACTGCTGGCCGACGAGGCAGTGCTGCACTCGTTCGAGATGGGCACGGCCGGGCTCGACCTCGCGGCACCGCCCGTCGTGCTGCCCGACTTCCACCACAAGCGCAAGATGGAGATGCCCTCGAGCATCGCCGTGGCCACGCGCGGCACGATCCGGCCGACGTTCACCAGCTCGTCGGTCAACTGCGGGATGGCCCTCATCGCGCTCGGCACCGACAAGCCCGCCGACCACGCCGTCGACGCGTTCTACCGCGCGGTCAAGGAGAAGTACCCCTACCCGACGCGCGGCGCCCGCGAGCTGACGGCCGGCGAGGTCGTCGCCGCCGCGACCGAGGGCGCGCAGTTCGCCGCGGAGCGCTGGGGCGTCGAGGCCGAGGAGCTCGAACGCATCGAGGAGTCCGGACGGGTGGACCTCGAGCCGTGGGGCGGGGCAGCCCGGCTGCGCAAGGAGATTCCCGCCCTCACCTGGCAGCTGGCCCGCCTCCGCTTCGGCACGGTCGGCCCGACGAACCACTTCGTCGAGCTGCAGCAGGTCGAGGAGATCCTCGACCCCGAGGCGGCCGAGCTGCTGGGCGTGCGGCCGGGACAGGTCACGCTGCAGTACCACGCGGGCGGCGGGGTGCTCACCGGCGAGATCGGCCACCTCTTCCAGCGGCGCAAGGACACGGCGCGCACCATGAGCGCGGTCATGGCCGTGCAGAAGCCGCTCTACCACCTGGCATCGGCCCGCTCGGCCGCGCAGCTGCGCGAGCGCATGCGGCTCTACTTCGCCCGGGGGTGCGCGCCCGTCGACCTCGACAGCACCGAGGGGCAACGGCTGATGCTGGCCAACGCCGCAGCGATGAACTACGGCTACGCCTTCCGCGTCGCCACGTATGCCGCCCTGCGCCGGATCGCGCTCGAGACCTTCGGTGGCGAGCCGGGACGGCTCGTCGTCGACTCGCCGCACAACTCGATCTACGAGGAGAACGTCGGGGGCCAGCGGGCCGTCGTGCACCGGCACAACTCGTGCCGCGCCTTTCCCGCCGAACGTATGCCGGTCGGCTCGGTGTTCGCGACGACCGGCCAGGCCGTGCTCCTCCCGGGCACCCACCGGACCTCGTCGTACCTCGCGGTCGCGGGCCCTCGGAGCGGCGACAGCCTGCACTCGGCCTGTCACGGCGCGGGCACCGTCATCGACCAGTTCGAGAAGGACGGGCGCTCGACGCTCGACCCCGGTGGGCACACCACGCGCCGGTACCGCTACACCGACGAGTCCCCCTCGTCGACACCGCACCTCGACGACCACGGCGTCAACGCCGCGATGTCGGTGCTGACCAGGCACCGCATCGTGCGCCCGGTGGCCCGCATGCGGCCGTTCGCGGTGCTGCACTGACCCCGGCTCATCGCAGCCGGAGGGCGCCGGGTCCGGTCCCCGGGAGCATGATCCCGGACACCGAGCGCCTCCGAGCGCGGCCGGGGCGACGACCATTTCCCCGAACCCCCAGTGGGATGTCGTCCCGGTCGCCTCGTCGTGCCCGGGGGCAGCTCGCGCCCCGGCGGCACCGTTTCGGGCCCCATCAGCCGGGGGTCATCCGTTCGACGTAGTCGGGGGTCATCTGCCGACGCGATGCCCGGCCCGAGGGACGCTCCTAGCGTCGTGAGGACAGCAGCGCTGCACGGGGTCCGTGTGGGGTCACGGGTGGCGCGGATCGACAACTGCGGACGACGAGGTGGGGACTTTGACGATCGACGACGCGTTCGGCCGGGTCATCCGGGGCCACTGGCTGGTGATCCTCCTCTGCATCGTGGCTCCGTACGTCGTGGTGTCGCAGATGAGCCGCGCCGAACCCGACGCGTACGAGGCGGTGGCGCGGGTGCAGATGGGCACCGAGCTCGCCGCCTCGAACGTCCAGGCCGACGCGACGAGCCAGCGGGTGCTCGGGATCGCGACGAGCCCCGGCGTGGTGCGGGCGGCGCTCGACAAGGCGCGCCTGCGCGCGGACGCGAACGACTTCGCCGCGCACCACATCGACGTGCGACGGGTCGGGGTGTCCCCGGTGATGGAGATCGTCGTCACCGACACCAGCCCGGCGCGGGCGGCGACGATCGCGAGGTCGATCACGGCCGACGTCATCAAGGTCTCCAACGTGGGCGACCAGCCCACGAGCACCCAGCGACGCCAGGGGGTGCAGCGACAGCTCGACGCTCTCGCCCGCCAGCGCAGCCGGCTCGTCGCGAAGCTGAACAACGTCGACCCGAAGGGCGGGGCCGCTCTGGCGATCCAGGCGCAGCTGACCTCGCTCGTGACCGCCCAGACCGAGCTCGAGCGCCAGATGTCGGACATCAACCTGGCGGCGCCGTCCCCGTCCCACGCGGTCCTCCTCGACCCCGTTCGGGTGCCGACCGTGGCCCTGCCGAGGCAGGACACGCAGCGTGCCGTGCTCGCGGCGCTCATCGGCGCCCTCGTCGGCGGCGGCCTGGCCGCGGGGCTCGAGGCGCTCCGTCCGCGCCTGCGCTCGGGCCGTTCCGTGGCCCGCGCGCTGGAGCTGCCGCACGTCGGCCACCTGCCGCGACTGGACGCCTCGCCCCGGACCGCGCGCGCCGCGGGTCCGATCGCCGACCGGCTGGCCCTGCTGGCCCGACGCTACGAGGCGAGCAACGTCCTGGCCGTGCTCGTGGACCCGCGGGACGAGCCTGCGGCGCGGCCGGTCGCCACCCTGCTCGGCCCCGACGGCGAGAAGGGGTCGCACCGGGTCACCTGCTCCGTCGTCGGGCGGGGCTGGGTCGACCCGGGCGCGTCACCCGTGGTGATCGTGCTCTCGCCACGCCACGTCAAGGTGCGCAGCCTCGTCGACACGATGTCCTTCGTCGACGCGCTGGGCTGGCCGGTCGTCGGCCTGCTCAGCTACCCGCGCCGGTGGTTCTGGCAGCGTCAGGCGTTGAAGCGGGCGACCGCCAAGGGGGCGAGCGCGTCGCGCCACGAGGCGTCGACGAACGGACTGCCGTCGGCCGTGCGCCCGTGGAAGACGAAGCTGCCCGAGCCGGTGGTGCCCACCGTGCCGCTCGGCGCCACCCCGAAGATCAACGGGCACAACGGTGCGGAGCAGACCGAGCCGTGGCCGGCGAAGGACCCCGGGGAGGTGCTGCACCGATGAGCGTGCGGCTACGGACGGCAGGACTCACCGTCGAGGTCTCGGCCGTCGGCCCGGCCGCGGCGCGGTGGACCCGCGTGGTCCGGGAGGCGTGTGCCGGCCACGAGCTCGACGGGCCGGGAGTCGACGAGCAGGGAGTCGACGAGCAGGGACCCGGCGGTCCGGGACCGTCCTCCCTGGACCGGGCCGCCGACGTCGTGGTCACCGTCGCGCACGGCGAACCGGTCGGTCCCGGTGCGCGGCACCGGCTGGTCACCCGGGGCGCCTGGACCGACGGGCACGAGGTGATCCTGCAGGATGCCTGCTCCAGCGGGCTCGACCTCGTCCTGCACCCGCACGGTGCGCGGCTGCAGGTGGTCGTCCACCCCGCCCCGAGCTGGCGCCACCGCGCCCTCGGGCTCGCCGCCCCCGACCGTCGGGTCCTGCTGCACCGCGCCGCCCTGCTGCAGTTCCCCGCCCTGTGGTGGGCGGGGGTGCACGGTCGGGTGCCGCTGCACGTGTCGGCCGCCGTCGTCGCCGGCCACGGCGTGGTGCTGGCGGGGCCGGGCGGCGTCGGCAAGTCGACGCTCATCGGCACTCTCGACGCCGCCACGGGCGCACCGGTCAGCGACAACCTCTGCACGTCCGACGGCACCGGGCTGCAAAGCCTGCTCGAGCCGGCCCGCACCGACGTCGGAACCGGACGAAGGATGCCGCACGGCCGACGGGAGTCGGCCTGGCTGCGGCACGTCGACGACGTCACGCCGGGCACGGTCCTCGTGCTGCGGCGCGGGGACACCGCGGACCCCGTCGTGCGCCGCCTCGACGCCGCGACAGCGGCCCGCGAGATCGTCGGCGGCACCTACGCGGCCGGCGAGCTGCGCCGCTACTGGGCCTTCGCCGCGACCCTGGCGCTCGCCACCGGCCGGGGTCCGGCCCACCCGCCGGTCGTGGAGGTCGCCGAGCTCCTGACGAGGCGGTTGCCGGCCTACGAGGTCCGCCTGCCAAACCGTCCGGGCATGACCCTCGAGGAGCTGCTCGACCGCGCGCGGGCGCTGCCGGTGCTCACCGGTGGGGAGGCGTGGCGGCCATGAGGCGCCGGGTCATGCACGTGGTCACGCGGTGCATCGCGGGCGCGGGCGGTGTCGTCGTGCGCGGTGCCACGGCGCTGGACCCCGCGCGCTACGAGAGCGTCATCGTCACCGGCACCCGCGAGGGCGTGCTGCTCGACCGGGCGCGCGCCGCCGGGGTCGAGGTCGTCGTCGTGCCGGAGCTCGTTCCGCAGATCAGCCCGTCCGACGACGCGGCCGCCCTGCGGCGCATCCTCGGCCTCGTGCGCACGCACGCGCCGGACGTCGTGCACACCCACTCGGCGAAGGCGGGCGTGCTGGGACGGTTGGCCGCCCACCGCGCCGGGGTCGGCCTCATCGTCCACACGCTCCACGGCTTCCCGTTCCACGAGTTCCAGAACCCGGCGCCGCACGCCGCATACGTCGCCGTCGAGCGGCGCCTGTCCCGGATCACCGACGTCTACCTCGCCGTCGGCACCGGCGTCGCCGTCGAGGCCCTGCGGCGGGGGCTCGCCCGGCCCGAGCAGCTGCACACCGTGGGCCCGGTGGTCGACGACCCGACGGTCGTCCTCGCCCCGGCCACACGCGCTCGTGCACGTGCGTCCCTGGGCCTGCCGGCCACGGCGCCGGTCGTCGGGACGGTCGGTCGCCTCGACCACCAGAAGGCGCCCGAGCACCTCCTCGAGGCGGTGGCCCGCATGCGCACGCGAGCCATGCTCGTGTGGGTGGGGGACGGCGAGCTGGCGCGGCGCACCGCGTCCGACGTGCGGCGCCTCGGTCTCGACGACCGCGTGCTGCTGCTGGGCAATCGCGACGACGTGGCGCAGCTGCTCCCGGCGTTCGACGTCTTCGCGCTGGCCAGCCGCTACGAGGGCCTGCCCTGCGTCATCGTCGAGGCCCAGCAGTGCGGCATCCCCGTCGTGGCCACGGCCGTCAACGCCGTGCCCGACGTCGTCGTGCCGGGCGAGACCGGCCTGCTGGTGCCGCCGGCGAGACCGGACCTGCTCGCGGCAGCGCTCGACCACGCCCTCGGCCACCCGGACGAGGCGCGGGCCTGGGCGGCCCGAGCGCGCGAGCACCTGGGTGAGCGGTACGACTCCCGGACGGCCGGGGACGTGCTCGACCACGTCTACTCCCAGGCGCCGACGCGTCGCAGCCACCTCTTCGTCCGTGCCGAGCTGGGCCGGGCGTCGTGAACCTGCCCGCACCTGCCGCCCTCCTCGTGCCCAGCGGGGCCCTCGTGGCGTGGCCGTCCGAGCCGGCCGACGGCGTACGCGTGCAGCGGGCTCCCGCCGGCACGGTCGTGGCGCTCGCCGACAGCGGACGCGGAGGGCGCAGGAGGCTGCGCCGGGCAGCGGCCCGGCTCGGCGTGCAGGTCGACGCCGAGTACGTGCTCCTGCCCAGCTGGCGGATCGCGTCGTTCGTCACGAGCGACGACGCCGGCACCCTCGCGTGGCTCGTCGACAGCTTCCTGACCACGCCGCCGGGCGTCGTCCACGGCCACCGGATCGTGCACGGCGCCACGCGGCTCGCCCGGCGAGCCGTCGGCACCCGCCCCGGCGCCGCCGCGGTTCGGCTGCTCGTCGCGTCGGCCGTGCCGGGCCGCATCGTCCTCGGGACGCGACGATGACAGCTGCGGTGGTCGAGGCACGCGCCGCCGACCTGCTGCAGGAGGTGCTCCGTGACCACCTCGGTGCGGACCCGCGACGTCTCGTCGTCGTGGGGCTCTCCCGGGACGAGCACCCCAAGGCGACGGTGCTCGTCTTCGGTGCGGACGGGTCGGCACCTCGCCTCGTGCTGAAGGTGGCGATGGTGCCGGGTGCGGTGCCCGCGGTGCTCGCGGAGGCAGCGGCGCTGGCTGCGGTCGCCGAGATGGCTCCCGACCGGGTCGGTGGCACGGTGCCACGGGTCCTCGACTGCCGCCATGACCGTCGCAGCGGGGTGCTGGTGACGAGTGTCGTTCCCGGAGTCCCCATGTCGGTGGACTACCACCGCTGGCGGCACACGTCGCGGCCGGACTCGGTCCGGGACGATCTCGCGGTCGCAGGCTCCTGGCTGCGCGAGCTCGCGCGGGTGCCGGTGCCAGACGTGACGACCCGACGGGACGGCCGGTCCGGCGCGCTGTCCGAGCCGGCCCGCCTCGCCGTCGCCGTGCGTGCGCGGTGGCCCGAGGACGGCGTGGCCGAGGGCGTGGGTGACGCGGTCATGCGGCTGGGAGCCGAGCTCGCCCTGCCGCCGGGCGTGCCCCGGTCGGTCGTGCACGGTGACTTCTGGTGCGGCAACGTGCTGCGTCGTGCCGGCCAGGTGACCGGAGTCGTCGACTGGGAGCACGCCGAGCTCGGTGGCGACGGGCTGCGCGACGTGACGCGATTCGTCCTCGCGTACCTGCTCTACCTCGACCGGCACACGCCGCCGGGGCGGCAGGTCAACGGGCACCCCGGCCTGGTGGCAGGCGCGTGGGGCGAGCCGGTGCGCTTCGCGGTCTCCGGCGTCGGCTGGCTGGGCACGGCCGTGCGCGATGTCGTCGGTGCTCACCTGCGCCGGACCCAGCGAAACCCGTCGGGCTGGCGAGGAGCGTTGGCGCTCGCCGCCGCCGAGGCCGCCGCCACCGCCGACGAGCCGGCGTTCGCCCGGCGCCACCTGCTGCTCGCCACGGAGCTGGTCCAGTGCTGCTGACGAGAGCGCGCCGGCCCACCACGCCCGGGGACTCCCCAGGGCGTGGGGCACACCCGAGCGATCGCCACCCCCTCGACGACCCGTACTTCTCCTCGTCACCCCGCCACGTGGCATACCTGCTGGGGATCGCGGTCGCCGGCCTCCCGCTGCTGGTGCCGAGCGGCCCGGCCAACACGGCCATCGCCGACGTCGGGATCCTCGCCGTCGTCGTGGCCGTCGTCGTCTGGCTCAAGCGCGAGGGGGTGCCGGTGCTCGTGCCCTACCTGCTCCCCGTGACCGTGCTCGTCGTCGCAGGCTCGTTCGCCGCGTACCACGTGAAAGTGGGGGAGGCCCTGCTGCCCGTCCTGCAGGACCTCTTCCTCTTCGCCTGGGGTGCGGCGCTGGCCAACGCCGTACGCCGTCGGCGCCGGCTGCTCGAGGTCGTCCTGCGCGTGTGGGTGTGGTCGAGCGTGTTCTGGGCGGCCGTGCTCTGCACGGGACGCATCGCGGGCATCAGCTGGATGGCCGGCACGTCGGCGCGCAACGGCGGCCGCGCCGCCCTGACGTTCGACGACCCGAACCTCGCGGCCAACTACTTCCTCGTCGGGCTCGGGTTGCTGCTCGCCAGCTCGGTGGTGCGTCTGGCGAGCGTCCGCGCGCTCGCCGCGGCGGTCATCCTGCTCGCCCTCGTCTTCACGGGCTCCAACGGCGCGGCGGTCGGCCTCGCGGCCATGACGGGCGTCGTGCTCGTCGTCGGGCTCGGGCGCCGGCGCGGGGTGCTCGCCGCCGTCTCGACGTCCCTGCTGCTGGTGGCCGCCGTGGCCCTCGTGGTTCCCCACGTCGACCTCAACCGCGTCGGCGAGACCGCATCCGACAGCGTCCAGGTGCTCCGTGACTCGCTGGGCCGAACGGGGGAGTCCAGCGGGTCGCGGCAGGAGCTCGCCAGCGAGACCATGGGCCTCTACCTGGGGGGAGACCTCATGGGCGTCGGACCCGGCCAGACGAAGGCCGCGCTCAAGGGTGCCGGGGCTGCGTACGTCAAGGAGGCGCACAACGACTACCTCGCGACGATCGTCGAGCGTGGCGCGTTGGGCGGGGCCGGGCTCGTCATCCTGCTCCTCGCCGTGGCCGCTCGGCTCGGGCGATGCGTGAGCGGGCGGCAGTCCGCCTGGGTGCGGGACCTCGTGCCGCGGCCCGAGCTGCTCCTCGGCGTCGGCTGCGCGCTGGCCGTCGGCGCCCTGTTCTACGAGGTGCTGCACTTCCGGCACGTCTGGGCCTTCCTCGGCCTCGTCGCGGGCATCGACCCCGGCGCCACGAAGGACCGGCTGCTGCGCGTGCCGCGGACGTGGTGGGGACGATGAGCCGCGCCCGCACCCTCGACGTGCGCCCCGGCGTCCTGAGGGGCGAGACGGCCCGATCGGTGCTCGGCAACGTCGGCGCCCGGGTGGTCGCGCTGCTGTCCGTCGCCCTCGTCACGGTGCTCGTGGCCCGGGTGGGCGGCGCCGGCGACGTCGGCCTGCTGGCCCTCATGAGGGTGCTGCCGGGCCTCGTGGGCGTCGTCGCCTCCAGCGGGCTTCCCGGCACCATGGGCTTCTTCGTCGCCGGGGCCGACTCGGACCACCCGGGCCTGTGGCCCACGACCACCGTCCTCATGGTCGCCGGTGGAGCGCTCGGCACCGGCGCGTGGCTGCTGATCACCCCGCTCGTGCACGACCACCTCATGTCCACCACGACGACCCTGGTCGTCCTCGCGACCGGGGCGACCGTCGCGACCCAGCTGCCGGTGGCGGTCGGCAAGTCGTGCCTCCAGGCGCTGGGCGACCCCCGCGGCTCCAACGTCGTGACGGCGGCGGAGGAGGCGGTCTTCGTCCCGGCGTTCCTCGGGCTGTGGGGACTCGGGATGAGCGGTGGACCCCTCCTCGTGGCCGCCCTGCTCCTCGCCGACGTCGTCGTCGCCGCGTACGCCTGGGTGCGCATCGCCCGTCGCGTGCGGGAGCGCGGTGGTCGCCTCGCGGGGCGACCCGACCTCGGGCTGGCCCGGCGCATGGCCGCCTTCGGCGCCCGCAGCCAGGTCGGAGGCATCCTCAACCTGCTCAACCTGCGTCTCGACGTCGTCGTCCTCGGGGCCCTCACCGGTCCCGCCCAGGTCGGCGTCTACGTCGTGGCCTCGAAGTACGCCGAGCTGCTCCGCCTGCCCGGCCTGGCCTTGACGTGGGTGACCTACCCGCAGTTCGCCGCCCGGCGCGGCGGCGGCTGGGACCACGGGTGGCTGCGCGTGGGTCGGTTGCTGGCTCTCGGTGCGGCTGCGGCGGCCCTCGTCGCATCGAGCGCGGCCCTCGTGCTGCCGCTGGCCTACGGGGAGCTCTTCCGTGACGCCGTGTGGCCCGCGGTGTGGATCTCCCTCGGACTCGTCCTCGAGCCCGCAGCGGGCGTCGGGTCCGGGTTCCTCCTGGGGACGGGGCGGCCGGGACTCGGCTCGCTGGTGCTGGGCGGCGGCTTCGTCGTGACGTTGGTGCTGGACCTGCTCCTCATCCCGCGCCACGGGTCCCTCGGCGCGGCCTGGGCGAGCGCGGTCGCCTACCTCGTCACCGACGTGCTGCTCGTCGTCGCCTGGCGGCGGCTCGCCCGGGGGCACCCATGAGACGTTCTCCGGCACGACCGCCGAGCCTGCCCGTGGCAGCCCTCGGCCTCTGGGTCGCGCTGGTCCTGCTCGGCGCGGCGGCCTGCACGTCAGGGTCGGCGGCGGTCCCGTCCAGCAGCAGCACCCCGGCCTCGACCGCGGCCGTGCGTCCGCAGTACGCCGCCCTCGCCGCTGCCGTCGCGGCGCACGGCGCGAGAGCCTGGGTCGAGGCCGACCTCGTCAAGGCCTGGGTGGCGGGGCCCGAGCGCTACGCCGCCGTGCTGGACGCGGTCGTGGCGCTGGCCGGGCGCCCCGGCGTGGCAGGCGTCAAGATCGCCGACGAGCTCGGCTACGAGGACGGCACCGATGCCGCCACCGACCTCGCCTTCCTCACGGCGACCACGCGGTCGCTCCACGAGCGGCTGCCGGGCCACAAGGTCGTCGTGGACCTCATCGTGCCCGAGCTCGGCTGTCTCGCCTGGAACGGGGTTGCCGCCTCCCTCGTCGGCCCTGACTCCCTGGCCGCCCGGCGCGCGTGCGGCACCGACGCGACGGCGCGCAACCCGGCGGTCGCGCTCGCGGCCGTCGACCGCTACGTCGCCAAGGGCGGCCTCGACGTGGTGAACCTCAGTGCCGGCCTGCGTTCCGATGCGGAGTACGCCGCGTGGGGCACGACGCGCGACGCCGCGATCGCGGCCGCGTGGGACGAGGCGTCCCGGCGCTGGGGCGGGTCCGTGCGGCTCCAGGCGCGAAAGGCCCTCGCGCACCCCGGTGCCTACGAGGGCTCGCGCGCGTCGGCGGAGGCGGACGTCCACACGTACGTCGACGTGCCGCTCGCGCACGGCGCGCGGGCCGTGGACATCTGGACGTGGAGCCAGCCCTACAAGGGGGGCACGTACACGCTGACCGACGCGAACCTGACGCCGAACGCCCTGACCCGGGCGTTGCTCGACCGGCGCCGGCGCGGCGTCGAGCTCTGGACCCACATGACGCCGTCGTCGCTGCAGGTCGGTCTCGACCAGGACGTCGCGGCGGCGGTGACCATCTTCAGCGGCGTACTCGTCGCATCCGGAACGGGGTGAGCACATGACGACCAGCCAGGCCGTGCCTGAGCCCGCCGCGAGGGGACGTTTCCACGAGAGCGTGAGATCCCCAGCGGCACAGGACGATTCGCATGACGGCCGGATCTCGTGGCAACGAAGGGCGCTCGATGTGGTCGTGGCCGTCACCGGCCTCCTGGCGCTCGCACCCGTCCTCGTCGCCGTGGCGGTCGCGGTGCGGCTGTCCAGCCCCGGGCCCGTGATCTTCCGCCAGGTGCGGCTCACCCGTGGACGAAAACCCTTCACCCTCTACAAGTTCCGCACCATGCGCCTCGGGACGGCGGGTCCCGAGGTGACGCGGAGGGGCGACCCCCGCGTCACCGGCCCGGGCCGCCTGCTGCGGAGGACGAGCCTCGACGAGCTGCCTCAGCTGGTCAACGTCCTGCTCGGCCAGATGACCCTCGTGGGTCCGCGCCCCGAGACGCCGGCGCTGGCGAGCCTCTACCCGGACGACCTCGCCTGGGTGCTCGACGAGACGCCGGGCCTCACCGGTCCTGCGCAGATCACCCTCCGTGACGACGTCAGTGTCGTCGACGAGAACGTCGGGCCGGCCGTCTCGGGGGCGGCCGACCCGCAGGCACTGGAGCGCTGGTACGCCGAGCAGCTCGTGCCGCGTCGGGTGGCTGCCGACCTGACGTTCCTGCGGCACCCGTCCCTGGGAGCGACGGTGCGCGTCGCGTGGTGGACCGTGCGCTACCTCGTCACGGGGCGGTCACCGGCGACACGGCTCGACGGCTGACGAGCGGGTCGCAGCGGGCGTTGAGGCACTCGCCCGTGCCGAGGTCGAACTCGAAGTTGTGCGCGAGGCAGCGCAGCACGCCGTCGCGCAGCACCGCGCCGTGTGCCAGGTCCTCACCGGCGTGGGGGCAGTACCGGCTGACCTCCCACTCGCGTATGCCGTCCGCGCACCGCTCGGGGAGCATCACCGTATCCTCGGGGTCGCGCTCGGTCTCGTAGCGCTCCACCTCGTCGAGGGCCGCCGCGTCGGCGTGCTTGAGCAGCCCGACGAGGTAGTCGTTGTAGCGGTCGGGGTCGCGCCAGCACGAGATGCGCAACGACAGGAACAGGTCCTCCCAGCGCACCCGGCCGGTCAGCACGGCGTCGAGCCAGCGGGCCTCGACGGTGATGCGGTAGGCGGGCGCCGGCGTGCTGCCCGTCAGGTCGACGGTGCACCGCGTCGGGCCCAGCTCGACGTCCCACGTGCCCCCGTCGGCACCGGCTACGACGAAGCGCACCGTCATCGCGATGCGGTGCAGGAAGTAGTCCGACAAGGCGCCGAGCTGCTCGAAGTGGCGGGCGAAGCGCCGGTCCAGGCCGCTCCCGCGGGGTGGGTCGGGGAACGCGGCGTAGACGGCGGCGAGGTCGCCGGCGCGCCGGGCGGCGTAGTCGGACAGGTAGGCGTGGAGGTCGTCGGGCAGGCGCCCGGGCTCGCTCAGGTCGCTTGGGTCGCGGAGGTCGTCGCGGTCGCCGGCGAGCCGGAAACCCTCCCAGTGCGGGTCGCGTTCCACGGCACCCGTGCCGACCTCGATGCGGTCGCCGGGGAGCAGCCGCTCCACCCGCTGGTCGCGCAGTCGCGAGCGGAGGTACGCCGCAGCCTGCGCCGTGTCGGGGAAGATCCCGGGCGGCGCGATGCGGTCGTTGTGGCGTGCGAGGGCAGGGTCGAGGAAGCAGGGCGGGCCGGCATACGGCAGGACGATCCTCGGCGGCGCGGCGCGGAGGAGCCGGTTGACGGCCTTGAACTTGCCGAGCCGCTTTTCGGCGCTCATCGAGGCGACGACCTCGGGCGGGTACTCGTAGCAGATCGGGTGCCAGGACGCCCCGGACATCTGCACACCCATGAGGTCGAGGGGACGCCCCACCTCCTCGACGGCACGGCGCAGCTGCGCCGGGGTCAGCCGGGCGTCGTTGGTGTGCAGGATCGCGTGACCGGAGACGAAGAGCAGCACCGCGGCGTCGTGGCACATCGGCGACTGCTCCTGGATCACCGTCATCCAGTCGCCGTGCCGGTTGAGGGCGAGCCTCTCCCAGCGGTCGAGCTCGATGACGACGTTGCGGATGCCGGCGCCCCTGATGCGCGAGAGCATCTCGGGCGCCGGGTAGTGCGGGATGACGATGCGCACCTGCTCGGGCAGCAGGCGCAGCAGGTCGAGGTCCAGGTGGTCGAGGTGCTCGTGCGAGATCGACACCCAGTCGGCGTCGAGCACGTCGGGCCGCAGCAGGTGCGCGTTGTCGGGGAAGGGGAACCACGAGCCGAGGAAGGCACCCTGGGGTGACATCCACGGGTCGCAGAGCAGGCTCACGTGGGCGGCGTCGATGCGCAGGCCCGCGTGTCCGAGCGAGGTGACCACCGGTGCGACCATGTCGCCATCGTGCGATCCGTGGTGCGCAGTGGCGACCCGTCCCCGACCGAGCTCGGCCTACAGCGATCGACGTAGGCCGCGGGCCTCGCCGCGGCGGGCGTCCCTCGCGCGTATGCCGTCAGGTCGGGTCTGCGGCGTGCCGCCGGTTGCGCAGGTCGACGGCGCTGGCGGCGAGCGCCACCGTGACGAGGACCGCGCAGACCTCGAGCGCGCCGCTGGGGTCGAGGCCGCCGGAGCCGGCACCGGCGTAGAACACGGCGCCGACGAGGGCGATGCCCATCGCGGTGCCGATGCGTTGACCGGTCTGCAGCAGCCCGCCCGCGGTGCCGGCCCGGTCGACCGGCACGCCGTCGACCGCGAGGGTGATGTTGGGGGAGATCACCAGCCCGCTGCCGATTCCGGCGACGAGCAGCGGCGCCACCAGCCACCACCCGAGGTCGGGACCGTCGGCACGCGCGACCGTGAGGTCGACGGCGAGGAGTCCGGCGAGCATGATGACGAGGCCCGCGGTCACGAGCAGGCGCCCGTAGCGGCTCACGAGGCGACCGCCCAGCGCCGACGTGACGGCCGAGCCGAGCGCGAACGGGGTGACGGTCAGCCCGGCCTGCAGCGGGGAGTAGTGCAGCTGCTGCTGCACGTGGATCGTCAGCACGAAGAAGATGCCGGTGAAACCGCCGAAGTAGATGGTGCCGACGGTCAGCCCCGACGGGTAGCCCTTCACGCTGAAGAGCGAGAGGTCGACGAGGGGCTCCCGTCCGAGGTCGGTGTAGCGACGCTCCCACGCCAGGAACGCCCCCACGAAGGCCACCCCCGCGAGGCCGACCCACCACGGCACGCTCGAGCCGTCCCGTCCCGACTCGACGACGGGCAGCAGGAGCCCGAGCACGCCGGCCCCCAGCAGCAGCACGCCGACGGGGTCGACGTCGATGCCGCGCCCGCGCACCCTGGCCGGAGGGTCCGGCAGCCAGCGCAGCGCGAGGGCCACGGCGGCCGCAGCGACCGGCAGGTTGACGAAGAAGATCCACCGCCACCCGGCATCCGGGCCCAGGGCGTCGAGCAGCACACCGCCGACGACCGGTCCGACAGCGGTGGAGATGCCGATGGTCGCGCCGAGCAGGCCGAAGGCCCTCCCGCGCTCGGCCCCACGGAACAGCTGCTGGATGAGGCCCGACACCTGGGGGTTGAGGATGCCGCCCGCGGCGCCCTGCACCAGGCGTGCCACGACGAGCAGGCCTGCGCTGGGGGCCAACCCGCAGGCGAGGCTCGAGAGGCCGAAGAGCACGACGCCGACGACGAAGACGGTGCGGCGGCCGAGCGCGTCGCCGATGCGCCCCGACGGCACGAGGGTCAGCCCGAAGGCCAGCGCGTAGCCCGACACCACCCACTGGAGGTCGCTCGGAGTGGCGTCGACACCGCTCTGGATCGAGGGCAGCGCGACGTTGACGATGCTGACGTCGAGCAGGGTCATGAAGCCGGCGACGAGGCAGACCCACAGCGCCTTCCACCGTCGCGGGTCGGGTGCGTCGTCAGCCGACGGCCGGCCGTCCGGGTCGCCCGTCACGAACCCAGGATCCCGGTCGTCGCGTCGTCGCGGCGACCGCCGAAGAAGTGGTCGAGCACGCGAGCGAACGGCTCCGCGTCCGACGGGTCGGCCGCGGCCCGCTCGAAGAGCGTCATCGACGACCGCAGCTTCGTCGCGTCGATGCCGCCCAGCACCGCGACGGGGTCTCGCTCGCTCAACGCGTCCAGCGCCTCGGCGCACTCGCGCAGGCGAGGGCCGAGCACCTCGTGGCGCAGGTAGGCGCGGGCCTCGGCGAGGCCCGACACGGCATACGCCCTCGCCATCTCGCTGCGACCGAGCCCGGCGACCTGGGGCAGCACGAACCACATCCAGTGGCCGCGCTTGCGGCCCGCGCGCAGCTCGGCGAGGGCGGACGCGTATGCACCACCACGGTCCTGCGCCTCGACGAACCGCTGGAGGTCGAAGGGGTCATCACTCATGCCTCCTTCGTACCCGGCACCCAGTCGGACGGGACCCTCGGTGCCGACCCCGGCAGGCAGGTGGACAGCGGGGCCACACAGCAAACAGCCCCGCTCGCCGTCGGGTGAGCGGGGCTGTTCGTCTGCCCACTCGGGGTGGGCACGGATGCGGCAGTCCCTCCACGAACCAGCCAACCTCCGTGTGGCGACGGCCTTGTCAGTCCGTCGTCATGAGGTAGACGATCGAGGGCGCAGTTCATGACACCCTTTTTGAGAAGATCCCCGAAACGCGGACGAGTCCGCCCGCGCTGCCGATGCGGTGGTGCTGGCAGCACGAGCGGACTCGCTGAAGTCTCCGCTCAGAGATCGCTGAGCCTTCGTTCGACCTCTGGCTCCGCTTCGCTCCGCTCAGAGGTCGCTGAGCCTTTGTTCGACCTCTGGCTCCGCTTCGCTCCGCTCAGAGATCGAAGTACATCTCGAACTCGTGGGGGTGCGGGCGGAAGCGGATCGGGTCCACCTCGTTCTTGCGCTTGTACTCGATCCACGCCTCGATGAGGTCGGCCGTGAAGACGTCGCCCTCGAGGAGGTAGTCGTGGTCGGCCTCGAGCGCCGCGAGCACCTCGGGCAGCGAGCCCGGGACCTGCTCGATCGCCGCGTGCTCCTCGGGCGGCAGCTCGTAGAGGTCCTTGTCGACCGGCTCCGGCGGCTCGATGCGGTTCTTGATGCCGTCGAGGCCGGCCATCAGCTGGGCCGCGAAGCAGAGGTACGGGTTCGCCGACGGGTCGGGGACGCGGAACTCGATGCGCTTGGCCTTGGGCGACGTGCCCGTGATCGGGATGCGGACGCAGGCCGAGCGGTTGCGGGCGGAGTAGACCAGGTTGACCGGAGCCTCGTAGCCGGGGACCAGGCGGTGGTAGGAGTTCACCGTCGGGTTCGTGAAGGCGAGCAGCGACGGGGCGTGCTTGAGCAGGCCGCCGATGTACCAGCGCGCGATGTCCGAGAGGCCGCCGTAGCCGCGCTCGTCGTAGAAGAGCGGCTCGCCGTCCTTCCACAGCGACTGGTGCGTGTGCATGCCCGAGCCGTTGTCACCGAAGAGCGGCTTCGGCATGAAGGTGGCGGTGTGGCCCTGCGCCCACGCGGAGTTCTTGACGACGTACTTGAACTTCATGAGGTCGTCGCCCGAGTGGAGCAGCGTGTTGAAGCGGTAGTTGATCTCCATCTGGCCCGCGGTGCCGACCTCGTGGTGGCTGCGCTCGACGTTGAGACCGACCTCCTTGAGCTCGAGGCAGATCTTGTCGCGGAAGTCCGCGAAGTGGTCGACGGGGGAGACGGGGAAGTAGCCACCCTTGTAGCGGGTCTTGTAGCCCCGGTTGCCGCCCTCCTCCTCGCGGCCGGTGTTCCACGCGGCCTCGATGGAGTCGAGGTAGTAGTACGACGCGTTCGCCTTCGTCTCGAAGCGCACGTCGTCGAAGACGTAGAACTCGGCCTCGGCGCCGAAGTACGCGGTGTCGGCGATGCCCGTCGACTTGAGGTACTCCTCGGCCTTGCTCGCGATGTTGCGCGGGTCGCGGCTGTAGCGCTCGTCGGTGAACGGGTCGAGGATCGAGAAGTTCATGACCAGCGTCTTCTCGGCGCGGTACGGGTCGATGAACGCGGTGGCGGGGTCCGGGACCAGCTTCATGTCGGACTCGTGGATCGCCTGGAAGCCGCGGATCGAGGACCCGTCGAACATCTGACCAACGGTGAAGAAGTCCTCGTCGACCGACTCAGCCGGCACGTTGAAGTGCTGCATGAC
>CBHRRQ010000050.1:0-19628 GCA_966081555.1 uncultured Terrabacter sp. | reverse complement strand
GTCTGCAGCCACGCGCTGCAGACCTGCCGCCGCCCAAGCGGGTCAGCTCAGCTCTCGGCGACCCGTACCGTCCGCCCGGGCCGCGGAGCCCTCCGGCCAAGCGGCTGCCATCCGATCGGCGAGCAGGAGTGCCACCCGCAGCTGCTCCGCGGACGGGCGGACGACGCGCGTGGACGACACGACGCGGAAGTGGCCCACCGGCCTTCCGTGGGCGCTCACGGGCAGCGCGGTGAACGAGTCGGTGGGCAGCGGGGTGCTCCCGGCCGGCAGCGTCCGCCCGCCCCATCGAATCCGCCCGTCGAGGGTGACGACCGCGTCGTTCCAAGCCGGGTGGCCGGCGACCCACTCGGTGCGATCGGCTCCGAGAGCCTGCGTGATGGCCGTCCCGATCGTCCGGGCCGTCTCGTCGGCGGTCGATGACGGGGGCAGGTCGAGGAGCGCGGCCAGTCCCCGGAGGTACCCCTCGCGCACCTGCGCGGTGGCTCGCTGTCGCCGACCCCACGACGCGATCTCGGTGACGGCGACTCCGACCGTCAGCAGCGCGAGCGCGAGCTCGACGTCGTCGCTGCTGCTGATCGACAGGGAGTGGTACGGCTCGACGAGGAAGAAGTCGAAGCCCACGGCGGCGGACGCGGCCGAGATGACGCCGGCGAGCCGGTCGCCGTAGGCGGAGGCCGCGACGACGACGACCACCAGCACCATCGCCGCGGTGCTGCCGCGGACCGTGTCCCGGACGGTCGAGAGCAGGGCCGCGACCGCGACGGGGAGGAGGAGCGCCGCCCACCGGACGAGGGCCTGGCGTGGGGCGAACAGGGTGCCGTTCATGCACCCAGCGCACACCCGGCCGCTCTCGCCGCGGGTCCCGACGTCATCATCCTGACGCGATCTTGACGCGTTCCTGACGGCCCCGCCGACGACCAGGGAGCGCGATCGCGGGACGAGCGAATCTTGACGCGATCTTGACGCCTGACCTCACCGCTGGGGCAGGTGCGACCCAGCAGGCCCTGCGAGGATGTCGGGTCGTGGCACACCAAACTGAGCGCTCGCGAAGCGGCGTGGCCGGGCTGGCGCTCGGGGCACTGGGCGTCGTCTTCGGCGACATCGGCACCTCGCCTCTCTACGCCCTGCAGACGGTCTTCTCCATCGACCACAACACCGTTGCGGCGACCCCGGGCGACGTCTACGGCGTGATCTCGCTCGTCTTCTGGTCGATCACGGTGGTCGTCTCGGTGAAGTACGTCGCCTTCATCCTCCGCGCCGACAACGATGGCGAAGGCGGTGTCATGGCCCTCGCCGCGCTCGCGCGCACCGCCGTCCGCCCCGGAGGGAGACGCTTCGGCCTCGTCATGCTGCTCGGGGTGCTGGGCGCCTCGCTCTTCTACGGTGACAGCGTCATCACGCCGGCCATCTCCGTCATGTCCGCGATCGAGGGCCTGTCGGTCTCGACGCCTTCGCTCGCCCACCTCGTCGTCCCGATCGGCGCGGTCATCATCACAGCCCTCTTCGCGGGGCAGCGCTTCGGCACCCAGCTCGTCGGGCGGTTCTTCGGCCCCGTCATGGCGCTGTGGTTCCTCGTGCTGGCGGTCCTGGGTCTCGGTCAGGTCGTGCGCGACCCCGCGATCATCACCGGGCTCTCGCCGCACTACGGCCTGCTCTTCGTCGTCGACCACCCGATCATCGCCTTCGTCGCCATGGGAGCCGTCGTGCTCTCCATCACCGGGGCCGAGGCGCTGTACGCCGACATGGGCCACTTCGGGCGGCAGCCGATCCGCCGCGCCTGGTTCGTCGTCGTCTTTCCCGCCCTGACGCTCAACTACCTCGGGCAGGGCGCCCTGATCCTGCGGGATCCGGCCGCCGCCGCCAACCCCTTCTTCCGCCTCGCGCCCGACGCCCTCACGCTCCCGCTCGTCGTGCTCGCGACGCTGGCCACGGTCATCGCGTCGCAGGCCGTCATCTCCGGCGCCTACTCGGTGTCACGCCAGGCCGAGCGGCTCGGCTACCTGCCGCGCCTCACCGTGCGCCACACCTCGAGCCACGAGCGCGGGCAGATCTACGTGCCGGCCATCAACTGGACGCTGTTCGTCGGCGTCATCCTGCTGCTCGTCACGTTCCAGTCCTCGGAGAGGCTCGCGACGGCATACGGCCTCGCGGTGACGGGGACGTTCCTCATCACGACGACGCTCTTCCTCGTGTACGCGGAAGCCCACTGGCGCTGGAACCGCTGGCAGCTGCTCCTGCTGGGCATCCCCCTCGTGGGTCTCGAGCTGACCTACTTCGGCGCCAACGTCACGAAGCTCTTCCACGGTGGCTGGCTGCCCGTCCTCATCGCGATGGTCGTGGCCACCGTCATGCTCACGTGGCAGCGCGGACGGACCCTCGTCACCGAGCGCCGCACGTCGATGGAAGGTCCCCTCGAGCCGTTCATCGACTGGCTGCACCACGACCCCGTCGCGAAGGTCCCGGGCACCGCCGTCTTCCTCCACCCCGGCAAGGACTCGACACCGCTCGCGCTGCGCGAGAACGCGACGTTCAACCACGTCATCCACGAGAACGTCCTCATCGTCAGCACCGCCTCGCTCAACGTCCCCTTCGTCGACGACGCCGACCGGGTCGTCCTGGACCACCTCGGCGACCCCTACGACGCCATCACCCATCTGACGCTGAACTTCGGCTTCCAGGAGGACCAGGACGTGCCGCGTGCCCTCGCCCTCGCCCGGGAGCTCGAGATCATCGACGTCGACCCCGACAGCGCGTACTACTTCCTGTCACGCATCACCGTGCAGCGCGGGCCCGGCGAGGAGATGGGCACCTGGCGCAAGCGGCTCTTCGTCGGTCTCGCGCACAACGCCGCCTCCCCCACCGAGTACTTCCGGCTCCCGGAGGACCGCACCGTCGCCATGGGAGCCGCCGTCCTCCTGTAGCGGAGGATCGGTGACCGGAGCCCGCCGCGACGTCAGCGCCTGGTCTCGTACCTCGTGAGGAGCACTCCGTCGGGGAACGGCCTCGTCTCCACGAGGTCGAGGTTCACCCAGCTGTCCAAGGCCGTGAAGAACCGCCTGCCGCCGCCCACCAGCACGGGGTGGGTGACGAGGACGTACTCGTCGACGAGCCCGGCGCGGATGGCCGCCGCCGCCAGCGTGGCCCCGGCCACGTCCATCCGCCCGCCGTCCTCCCCCTTCAGCCGGGCGATCTGGGTCACGGCGTCACCGGTGACCAGGCGCGCGTTCCACGCCACCGCCGGCGTCCCCGACGAGAAGACGACCTTCGGCATGTCCCGCCAGCGACGGGCGTACTCGGCGTGGGCCGGCGACGAGCCGGGCTGCTCCCCCGCCATCGGCCAGTGGGCGCTCATCGTCTCCCACAGCCTGCGTCCGTAGAGCGCGAGGCCGGTGGAGCCCACCCGGTCCGACCACCACTGGAACAGCTCGTCGCTCGGCACGCTCCAACCGAGGTCGTCGCCGGGAGCGGCGACGTAGCCGTCCAGGCTCACGTTCATGCCGAACGCCAGCTTCCGCATGCCGTCAGCCTCTCGCGTGGGAAGGGTCGTCAGCGGCCGTCGGGCGCCACGGCTCGTGCTGGTGCGAGAGCCAGACCTCGTCGGGCGCGAGGGCACGGATGCGTCGTTGGCCCTCGGTGCGCGGGTTGTCGAGCTCGTCGTGGAAGACGGCGGTGTCGCCCGCGATGACGAGCGTGCGTCCGCCGGTCTCGACGACGACCACCTGCGAGCCTCGCGTGTGCCCGGGCGTCGGCTCGAGCCGGACGCCCGGCAGCAGCTCGAACGTGCCGTCGACGGCCACGTAGTCGACGCCCGGCGCCTGGACCCACTCGGGGATCGTGTAGTCCTCGAGGCCTCGCGCGTCGTCCAGCTCGGCCCGTTGCACGTAGACGGGTTTGCCTGCGAACAGGTGGTTTCCGCCGCAGTGGTCGAAGTGCAGGTGGGTGTTGACGACGATGTCCACCTCGGTGGGGTCGAGGCCGGTCTGCTCGCTGGGGGGAATGAGGCGAGGGTCCATGTCGTCCACCGCGGGATGCAGCTGCGTCAGGCCGGTGTCGACCAGCACGCGCGCCTCGGGGTGGTCGATGACGTGCACGTAGACCGGCATACGGTCGCCGTCGGCGAGCAGCTCCGCGACGAGCACCGGCGTCACGGTCGCCGTCGAGCGCCGGGTCTCGGGTTGGGCGTCGTTCTCGGTCCTGGGTTCGGGCATGGAGCCAGTCTGGGGCAGGGCAGGGGCCTGTGGCAGGGTGTTGTCCATGTCGTCGGCCGCGTCGTCCGAATCCTCGATCGAGCTCTCCCGCAGCGAGGAGCAGTCGCGCTACGAGGCACACGTCGACGGCGTCCTCGCCGGTTTCGCGGAGTTCATCAGCGCCAAGCAGCTGGTCGTCATGACGCACACCGAGGTGGACACCGCCTTCGAGGGACAGGGCGTGGGCTCCGCTCTCGCCAGGTTCGCCCTCGACGACGTCCGTGGACGCGACCTGTCAGTGCTCTCTCTGTGCCCGTTCGTCAAGGGATGGATCGAACGCCATCGCGAGTACGCCGACCTCGTCCACGGCGTGCGGCCGAGCACCGTCACGGACTGAGACGCCTGGGCTCCCGACGCGTACGCCCTGACGTGTGCCGTCCGCGTACGCCGGCTACTCGGCGAACTGCCACGCAGGCGCGACGTCGCGGTGGTAGGCCCGGCCCGCGAGCCTGCTGAGCAGGAAGGTCACCGGGACGGGGATCGTCGAGCGGAGATAGCGGCGCTCGCGCTCCGCCATGCCGTCCTGCACCCAGGCCATGAACTGCCCCGACTGCGTGATCGACGTCGGGCGCAGCTGCTTCTCCACCGCCTTCCACTCCGGCGTCTCCATGTGCGGGAGCATGAGCGGCTCGAGCTCGTTCTCCTCGTGGTCCAGGTGCCGCTCGACGACCGCGTTCGCCGCCACGACGGCGTCCCTCGCGGCCAGGGCGTCGGCGCTCGACGCGGTCGCGGCGTACGCGTCCACCGCGGTGCGCGCACCGGCAAGGGCGTCGGCCATGGCCTCGTGCTCCGTCTCCATGACCTCCACGAGCTCCGAGGCGCCCTCCACCTTGGCCAGGAACGGGAAGACGTGCGTGTCCTCCCCCTGGTGGTGGTGCTTGAGCTGGTCGTGGAGGTTGGCGTACGCGGCGTGCAGCTGTCGGGCGCGGGCGCGGTCGCCGTCGCGAGCGGTGGCCAGGGCGGTGGCGAGGCGGTCGAGATCGCGCCGCACCGCAGCATGGATGACACGGTTCATCGTCATGGGGCCTGTCATGGCCGAGACGATAGCCACGGGCCCGCACGGCCCGGGCCGGAATCGACGTACTCCGCCACCGGCAGACCCGCCCGGTCGCCTGGGCGCCCCCTCAGCGGAGGCGGCGAACCAGCAGAGCCACCGCCGCCACCACCGCGAGGCTGCCGGCCAGTCGCCTGGCGCTGAACGGCGACAGCCCGACGAAGGCAGCCACCGACGTGCCGACGGCCTCGATCGGCCTGCTGCCCGAGGACACCTCCTCGATGTACACACCCGGGGAGAGGTAGTGGCCCGTGTCGCCGCCGCCCTTGCCCTTGCCCTTGCCCTTCTTGCCCATGCCGACCTCCTCATCCCAAGGATGCACCTGCACCGTCGGGCCACATGACGATGCAGACGCGGTTGTCGACCGGTCGACCGCAGCGGGCAGGGGCCGCTGCGTTCAGCGGACCGGGTCGGGGTCGGGCACCGGCGTGTCCGTGGGCAGCAGGGAGGGCGCCGCGAGCGCCTCCTCGGGCTGGGGTGCCGACGCCCGGGCCTCTGCGAGCACGTCCGGCGGCACGTGCCGCTCGAGGAAACGCTTGGCGAGTCCCGTCGAGGGGTGGATGCCGATCGTGGCCACGATGATGATGCCGGCGATGAGCAGCCAGCCGCCCGCACCCCAGTTCATCGCGAGGAACGTGTAGAGCGCCGGGGCCCAGACCCGGCCCAGCGTGCCGCTCAGCTCCGCGGCGCCCTGGTACGCGCCGCGCTGGCGCGGGTCCATCAGCTCGGCCTCGAACGACCAGCTCGCCGCCGACAGGTAGAGCTCGGCCCCGGTGACCGTGACGTGCCCGAGCCACACGAGCGCGATGGTGACCCAGCCGACCGTGTCGTGCGTCGCCAGCGTGATGATGCATGACACGACGAAGAAGACGGCGGAGAGCCGGACCGCCCTGAGCGCTGTCGGCACGTCCTTGACGCCGCGCGAGGTGACCATCGGCAGGAAGATGCACATGACGGTGTTGGTGCCGAAGAGGAACGCGAGCAGCACCCGCGGGGCGTCGGTCTTCTCGACGAGCCACAGCGGGATGACGACGTTGAGCAGCACCTGGTTGGTCCAGAACACGCCACCGAAGAACGTCGTGAGCAGCCAGCCGGGGTTGCGCAGCGGGCCGGGCCCGGGGATCTTCGTCCTCCGGTCCTCGGGCGTGCGCTCGTCGTGAGCGGCCTTGGGCAGGCGGGTGATCGCGGCGGCGTTCACGAGGAAGGCGATCGAGGTGAACCACGGCAGCGCGTGCAGCACGTCGTTGGAGTGGAAGGCGAGCGCGATGCCCCCGAGCATCGAGCCGATCGTGAAGCCGACGTTGAGCGAGGAGTACATGTACGCGCGTGACTTCACCCGCTCGTCCGCAGGCAGCACGTCGATGGTGTACGCGCCGTATGCCGCCCCGCCGAGAGCGCCGATGACCTCCATGCCGACGGCCATCGCGACGTAGCCCTCGAAGCCTTCGATGAGCGGCCAGAGCGCGAACATCGCCGCCTGCCCGGCCGCGCTCACGGCCCACATCCGCTTGGGGCCGAAGCGGTCGACGAGCTTGCCCATCGGTAGGGCCGCGAGGAACGCGGCGATCCCCGCGAAGGTGAGCCCGAGGCCGACCTGGGCGGCCGAGAGCCCGACGATCTGGGTGAAGAAGACGGCAGACCCCGTCATGAAGGTGCCTTCACCGAGGGCGAAGAGCAGGGACTGCACCGACAGCCGTCCTGCGAGGGGCGACGGGGGTCGCGCGTGGCGGAGGACGGCGTCGAGAATCACCCGCAGATTCTCCACACCCCGGGCGACCGTTGTCATGACATTTTCCCGTTTTGTCCCCGGGCCCGCCCGGAGCCGTTCCTCGCCTACGTCCGGGTCCACGTGTAGAGGGCGTCAGCCAGTCGGTGCGCCAGATCGGCAGTGACGATGAGCGCGGTGGTGATCAGGGCCAACGCGATGATGAGAGGCACGTAGTAGGCGAACCGCCTCGACCGGTGACGGGCCACGATCCATTGAACCTCCCGCGGCCCGGACCTGTCCCGCTTCTGTGCGGGCCACTCGCGACTCGCCTACAGTTGCCGAGTCGGTTCCGTCGAGAGGATCGCGCCATGGACCCCGACAGCCCGCTCGACGAGTCCACCCGGGCCGCGTTGCAGCACAGCCAGATCATCGACGTGACGACCACGGGTCGGCGCACCGGCCAGAGACGTCGCATCGAGATCTTCCTGCACCACGACGACGACCAGCTGTTCATCACCGGTATGCCGCGCGCCGACCGAACGCGGGACTGGATCCACAACATCTCGGCCGACCCGCGCGTCGTGGTCCACCTGAAGCAGTCCGTGGTCGCCGACGTGCCGGTGATCGCGCGGGTGGTCACCGACCCCGACGAGCGTCGCCCCTACATCGAGGCGGCCGCCCGGCGGTGGCGTCGCACGGACGTGCCGGAGATGCTCCGGCACAGCCCGCTCATCGTCCTCACCGTCGACGGCGCGTCCGGCCGCGACGCCCACGGCTGAGCGGTCCCGCGCGCGGAAGCACGATGTCGGTCGTTCAGGTGCCCGGCTCGTCGACCACCCGGCCCGTGTCGGGGTCGTAGCCGGCGGCGATGTCGGAGAGCACCTGCTGGAACGCCATCTCGGTGGCCGCGCGGACGCGGTCGAGCCGGTGCGCGACCAGCACGCGCCGGTGCGGGGCGGTGTCACCCAGGGACACGATGCGTACGTTCGGGTGCTTGTTGACGACCGCGGTGCGCGGCGCGAGCGCGACTCCGAGGCCGACGCTCACCATGGCCTGGGCCTCCTGGTAGTCGTTGGCCTGGAAGGCGATCTGCGGCTCGAACCCGGCGGCCAGGGCGCTGCGGCTGAGCACCTCGACGACGGGGTGGTCGTCCGACCGGATGATCCAGCGCTCGTCGGCGAGCGCCTGCATCGACACCTGGCGCCGCCGGGCGAGCGGGTGGTCCGTGGCCACGACCAGCACCGTGGGGTCGGTGAAGAGCGTGGTGAGCGAGAGCTGGTCGGCCTGGATGCGACCCCACTCGTAGTCCCACAGCATCGACAGGCCGACGATGCCCTCCTCGAGCATCTCGATGAGCTCGGCCTCGCGGGCGCTCCTGATGTTGAGCTGGATCGACGGGTAGAGCTGGCGGAAGCGCTTGACAGCGAGGGGCAGGAAGCTGCTGCCGACGGTCGGGAACGTGCCGAGCTCGAGGCTGCCTCGGCGCAGGCCCGCGATGTCACGCAGGTCGCTCTCGGCCGCCGCCATCTGGCGGAAGACCTTGCGGGCGTGGACGGCGAGGACGTGACCTGCCTCGGTGGGCACCATCCCGCGGGCGTGGCGCTGGAGCAGCGGCATGCCGACCTCGAGCTCGAGCCGGCGCAGCTGCTGTGAGACGGCGGACGGGGTGTACGTCATGGCCTCGGCCGCCGCGGTGACGGAGCCGTGCTCCACGACCTTGAGCAGCACCTCGAGACGTCGGATGTCCAGCACTACCGTCTCCTCCCTGAAGCGTTGCTTCATGCCCTTTAAGTCGATGTCGGCCGCCCTACAGGATTGACGAGCCCTGCCCTGCCGCCTTGCTGGCAGTGCTAGGGCCTTCTACACGAGACAAAGCGGAGGCGGACACACCGCAGAATATTTGTATCTTAACAACTGCTAAAGGGCGCTACACAAATGCGTGCTGGTGCTTCACCATCGCGATCTCCACTCTGGGAAGGGTCAGACACCGACCCACCTGGAGAGTGACCATGAGCGCCGTACCGGCCACCTGGATGCGCGGGGGCACCAGCAAGTGCTGGGTCTTCCGGCGTGCCGACCTCGACGTCCCCGGCCGCAGCCTCGACGCCACGCTCCTCGACCTTTTCGGAAGCCCGGACCCGCGGCAGCTCGACGGGGTGGGCGGGGCGACCTCGACGACGAGCAAGGCCGTCATCCTCAGCCCGTCGCACCGTCCCGGCATCGACGTGGAGTACACCTTCGCCCAGGTCGGCATCGACGAGGCGAAGGTCGACTGGGGCAGCAACTGCGGCAACTGCTCGGCCGTCGTCGCCCCCTTCGCCGTGCGGGAGGGCTGGGTGACCCCGACCGGCACGACGACCCGCGTGCGGGTGCTCAACACCAACACCGGCCAGGTCATGGTGCAGGACGTGCCCACGCGTGACGGCCTGCTCGACGAGACCCCCACCACGACGATCCCGGGTGTCGCCGTCCCCGGCCCGCGAGTCGACCTCGGCTTCATCTCGCCCGCCGGCCGCAGCACTGGCGCCCTCCTCCCCACGGGGTCCCCCGCCGACACGCTCGCGGCCGCCGACGTACGCGTCACCGCCAGCCTCGTGGACGCGGGAGCCCCCGTCGTCATCGTGCGAGCCACCGACCTCGGGATCACCGCCCGTGAGACGCCCGCCCAGCTCGATGCGCGTTCGGACCTGCTCGCGGCGCTGGACGCAGTCCGGCGAGCAGGCGCGGTCGCCATGGGACTCGCGGGGTCTCCCGAAGAAGCCGAGCGCGCCGTCCCGAAGCTGGCCGTCGTGGCGGCTCCGGACGCAGCGGAGCGGGAGGCCGGCGCCGACCTCGTGGTCCGGATGCTGTCGATGGGGCGGGTCCACCCGGCCCTCCCGATCACCGGGAGCGTCGCCCTGACCCTCGCCGCCCGTGAGGCCGGGACCGTCGTGTCCGGGCTGGTGCCCGACGCATCGGACCTGGACGACGGGTTCTCGATGCTGACGCCGGCCGGTCTCGTGACCACGCGCTACTCGCGCGACGGGGGCGAACCGGTCGTCGCGGCCGTCCGCACCTACCGCCGCCTCGTCGAGGGCTCGATCGAGCTGCCCGCGGTCGCCTCGGCCACGCCCGAACCACACCGAGCCATCGCCTGAACAGGTCCCGGCCCCCGCGACCTCCGAGCCACCCCCCAAGACCACGCACCGCCGGCCGAAAACAGGCCGCAGACCATTCCGGCACAGCGCCGTCCGAGAGAAGGTCATAGCAATGAACCGTTCCACCCGCCCCCGGCTCCCCTGGCTGGACAAGGCAGCCGCGGACACTCCGCCACCGTCGGCGCAAGTCGCTGCCGGCACGAACCCACGGCCGCACGCGACCAGCGACGTGTCGTCTGACGACGTGCCAGACCGCCTGCCCGGCGACGACGAGCCGGACGAGGACGAGTCCGGCGACGACCTCCCCCTGCCGAGCCGCAGGACCGCCCTCGGCGTCATGGGAGGGTTCGCCCTCCTCGCCGCCGCCGGCACCCTCCTGGGCAGCGACCTGCTGCACCCGCCGGCCTCAACGGCCGACGGCGACTACGCCGGCGAGACCCTCGAGCTGCTCATCCCCCTCGCCGAGGGCGGCGGCACCGACACGTGGGCCCGGTTCATCGGCACCCAGCTCACGCACGCCATCCCCGGCTCGCCCGGCTTCGCCCCGACCAACGAGGCCGGCGGTGAGGGCATCACCGGAACCAACCACTTCGTCAGCTCTGCCCGCGCCGACGGCACCGAGCTGCTCGTGAGCACGGCCACCACGGTGGTCCCGTGGCTGCTCCGGAAGCAGGCCGTGCGCTACGACTTCACCAAGCTCGTGCCCGTGCTGGCCAACGGCACCGGTGCCGTCGTCTACGCCCGCACCGCGGCCGGAGTGACGAGCCTCGAGGACGTCGTCGACCGTCCCGCCCCACTGAAGTTCGGCGGCATCGCCGCGACCGGTCTCGACCTGACCACCCTGCTCGCCTTCGACCTGCTCGAGATGGACGTGAGCGCCATCTTCGGGTTCGAGGGCCGCGGCCCGGTCAACCTCGCCCTCCAGCGCGGCGAGATCGACATCGACTACCAGACGACCTCGGCGTACCCGTCCGCCGTGAAGACGCTGCTCGAGGAGAAGAGCGCCGTCGCCCTCTTCTCCCTCGGCCAGCTCGACGAGAACCGCAACGTCGTCCGCGACCCGAACTTCAAGGACCTGCCGACCGTCGTGGAGGCGTACGAGACGCTGCACGGCACGGCGCCCTCGGGACCCAAGCTCGACGCGTACAAGACGGTGCTCGGCGTCACGTACACCTACCAGAAGGGTCTCTGGGTCCCGCCCGAGACTCCGCCCGCCGCCGTCGACCTGCTCCGCACCACCGCAGAGAAGCTCGGAGTCTCACCGGCCTTCGAGAAGGCCGCGACCAAGGTCCTGGGCGGCTACCCCCTCGACGCGGGAGCCGACCTGCGACAGCGCATCGCGGCGGCATACACCGTCAGCCCCGAGGTGCGCGAGCACGTGGTGCAGCTGCTGACCTCCACCTACAACGTCA
The DNA here is from genome assembly GCA_966081555.1 of uncultured Terrabacter sp. Classification (GTDB taxonomy): domain Bacteria; phylum Actinomycetota; class Actinomycetes; order Actinomycetales; family Dermatophilaceae; genus Terrabacter. The sequence continues at coordinate 8,070 of CBHRRQ010000050.1, read as the reverse complement.
CGATCGATTGAGGCTGCCATGTTCGACTCAGCGTTGAGTGCCCTCCAGTCCCTCGCCCAACCCTCCCTGCTCCTCATGCTCCTCGTCGGCGTCGCCGCCGGGCTCGTCATGGGCCTCATCCCCGGCCTCAGCGGCACTGGCGCGGTCGCCATCCTGCTGCCGGTCACCTTCGGCATGGAACCGGCGCAGGCGTTCGCCCTGCTCATCGGCGCGTTGGCCGTCGTGCACACGTCCGACACCGTCTCCGCCGTCCTGCTCGGTGCCCCGGGCTCGGCCTCCGCCAGCGTCACGATGCTCGACGGCTATGCGATGGCCAGGAGAGGCCAGGCCAAACGCGCCTTGTCACTCGCCTTCCTCTCCTCGATGGCCGGCGGCATCATCGGCGCCCTCGGCCTCACCCTCGCCATCCCGCTCGCCCGGCCGCTCGTGCTCTCCTTCGCGAGCCCCGAGCTCTTCATGCTCACCGTGCTCGGCGTGTCGCTGGCCGCGGTGCTGTCCCGCGGCAACGTCGTCAAGGGCGTGCTGTGCGGCCTCCTCGGGCTGCTGCTCGGCATGGTGGGCACCTCCCCGACCACGGCTGAGGAGCGCTTCACCGGCGGCAGCCTCTTCCTCGGCGACGGACTGTCCCTCGTCGCCGTCGCGCTCGGCATCTTCGGCCTCGCCGAGATCGCCACCCGGGTGGGCCAGCGCCGCACCAGCCGCAACCTCGTCACCCTGGGTGGCGGGTGGGGCGCCGGCATCCGCGAGTGGCTCACCCACTGGGGCCAGGTGCTCCGCGGGTCGCTCATCGGCATCTGGGCCGGAGTGCTGCCCGGCGTCGGCGCCACCGCGGGCACCTGGCTCGCCTACGGCCAGGCCGTCGCCACGGCCAAGGACAAGCGCAAGTTCGGCAAGGGCGACCCGCGCGGCATCGTCGGGCCCGAGAGCGCCAACAACTCCGTCGAGGCCGGCGACCTCATCCCCACCCTGCTCTTCGGCATCCCCGGGGGTGTGCCCTCGGCGATGCTGCTCGGGATGCTGCTGACCTACGGCATCCAGCCCGGCCCGTCCATCGTCACCGAGCACCTCGACCTGATGTACCTCATCATCTGGTGCTTCGCGATCGCCAGCGTCGTCGGCGCCTTCCTCTGCTTCCTCGGCACTCCGACCCTCGCCCGGCTCACCAAGGTGCCCTTCGCCGTGCTCGGCCCGGGACTGCTCGTCGTGATGCTCCTCGGCGCCTTCCAGGGCGAGGCGCAGATCGGCGACCTCTGGGTGATGATCCTGCTCGGCGTCGTCGGCTGGGTGCTCAAGGCCACCGACTCGCCCCGCGCCCCGTTCCTCATCGGCTTCGTCCTCGCCATCCCGATGGAGCGCTACTACTACCTGACCGCCTCGCTCAACGACGGGTTGGGGTGGATGGCGCGCCCGTGGGTCATCGTGTTCCTCGCAGTGCTCATCGGCCCCGCCCTGTGGGCGGTCGTCAAGCTGGTGCGCCGTCGCCGCAACCTGGCCTCGGACGACGGGCACGCCGCCGCGGCCCAGCTGATGCACTCCGGCGACGAGGCCGAGACCGACGGCCTGCTGAAGAACTCCCCCTGGTCGCTGTCGGTGGCCATCGGCGCCCTGCTCGTCTTCGCCGGCGCGCTCTGGGCGAGCAGCGGCTTCTCCCCCGAGGCGGCGTTGCTCCCCCGCCTGGTGTCCGTCGCGGGCCTCGCCGTCGGGTCGGTGCTGCTCGTCCAGGAGCTGCGTCACCGCAAGCGGTGGATGCGGTCCGGGCTGCAGGAGTCGCTCACTGTCGCCACGGCGCTGCGCACCTTCGCAGTCATGATCGGCTTCCTCGCCCTCGTCATGGTGGTCGGCTACCTCGCGGCCGTGCTCGTGTTCGTCCCCGCGTACCTGCTGTTCATCGCCCGCGCCCGCACGAGGACGACGATCATCTACACGCTCGTCCTGGGGCTGGCACTGATCACGCTGCCCTCGCTGATCCCGGTCGACCTGCCGACGGGGCTGCTCGGATGAACTGTCCCCAGCGGCCGGCGACCGTTCCCCCATCCCTGCGACGACCCAGCGACACCACCGACACCACCGACATCCCAGACACACCAGACAAACCAGACGCCAGCAGGAGCGCCTCATGACCATCGTCGCAGTGCACTCCGCCTCCCCGGCCGGCCGAGCCGCTCTGGCTCACGCCGGCCGGGAGGCCCTCCTGACCGCCGACGACCTCGTCGTCGTGGCGGCCGACCCGCGGCACCCCGACCCGACCACCGAGGAAGTCCTCGGCGAGCTGGGCGACACGGCGGACCGGCTCCGGGCGGCCGGGCTCACAGTCTCGGTCGGCCGTTCGCCGCTCACCGATCCGAGCGAGGCCGTCGTGCAGGTGGCGCAGCAGCACGACGCCAGGCTCATCGTCCTCGGGCTGCGTCACCGGACGCCCGTCGGCAAGCTCTTGCTCGGCAGCACCGCCCAGCGCATCCTGCTCGAGGCGACGTGCCCGGTGCTCGCCGTCAAGGCGCCGGCCTCGTAGCCGCACCTCGCCCTGCGCGGGACACTGGCCCTGTGTCCGGCACCCGCGACCTGGTGATCCGGCCGCTCGCGCCCTCCGACCGCCGGTGGGTGCGAGGTCGGCTGGTCCGGGACTGGTCGTCCACCAGTGTCGCCCGCCGTGGCGAGCTCATCGACGCGACCGGGCTGCAGGGCTACGTGGCGCTGCGCGGTGGCCGCCGCGCGGGGATGGCGCTCGTGGACGTCCGCGGCGACGAGCTCGAGATCGTCGTCCTCTCCTCGAGCCGCCCGAGGCAGGGCGTGGGCCGCGCCCTGGTGGCACGCTGCGTCGACGAGGCCGTGGAGCGTCGCTGTCGCAGGGTCTGGCTGGTGACGACGAACAACAACATCACGGCGATAGCGTTCTACCAGCACGTCGGCATGGACCTGTGCGCGTTCCGCAGGTATGCCGTCCGGGCGGCCCGCAAGCTGAAGCCGACGCTGTCCCTGCGCGACAGAGCCGGACTGCCCATCGACCACGAGCTCGAGTTCGAGATCCTGCTGGACCGCTGAGTTCCGCAGCTACCGCGCGCCCGGCAGGCATAGAGTCCACATAGGGCCCCCGTGGACGAGGAGGCGGATCCGTGGCGGCGCACTCACCTGAGGACGAGAGCCAGTGGGCCGCGGAGAAGCGCGACTTCGTCGCCGACTGGCGCGACGAGCTGGCCGCCGAGCGCGATGCAGCCGCCGACGCGCGCGACCTGACCGCCGACGAGCGAGAGTCCGCCCTCGACGAGAGGGAGCGCCTGCTGGACCTGCGCGCAGCCGAGCTGGCCCTCACCGCCGACGAGGCCGAGCGTTCAGAGCGCGCCGAGGCGAGCGCCGCCCGCGACGAGGCCAAGCACGAGCGCGACGAGGCACACGGGGCACGAGAGCTCGCGGCCGCTGCCCGTGACGAGGCAGCCGGGCGGCGCCTCGAGACGACCCCCACCACGCGCCTCGCCGCGACCTTCGCAGCCATCGCCGAGAACCTCTACAGCGCGGACTCCTACGACGCCGTGCTCCGTCGGATCGCGCAGGCGGCCGTCGACACGGTCGCCGGGTGCGAGATGGCCACCGTCAGCCTTCTCGAGCGGGGCACCTGCCGCACGGCCGCGGCGACTGCCCCCGAGGCATCGGCCGTCGACCGCGCCCAGTACGACGCTGGTGAGGGTCCCTGCCTTGACGCGCTCGACGCACCTGTCGTCTACGCCTCCTCGTTTCCCGACCCGCGCTGGCCGAATCTCGGTGCCCGACCGGTCGAGCTGGGTGCGTGCTCGGCGGCCGCCTACCGGCTCGCGGCCGCGGACACTGGCGCGGGCACTGACGCCGACACCGGCGCGGGCACTGGCGCGGCCTCTGGTGTCGAGTCAGCCCGGACGGGCACCACCGGTTCGCTCAGCATGTACGGCCGACGAGCCGACGCCTTCAGCGCGGAGGCACAGCAGATCGGGCTGATCCTGGCGGCGCACGCCTCCCTGGCCGCGGCGGTCGTCCGTCAGCGCGGCCACCTGCAGGACCAGACGCAGCAGCTGAGCCGGGCACTGCTGAGCCGAGACGTCATCGGTCAGGCGAAGGGCATCCTCATGGAACGCCTCAAGCTCACGCCCGAGCAGGCCTTCGACGCGCTGCGGCACTCCTCGAACCAGCTCAACGAGAAGCTCCAGACCGTGGCCACCACCCTGGCCGAGACCGGTGAGTTCGACACCAGCGAGATCACCCGCACCTGACGACGCGGACCGGTCGTCGGGGCTTCCTCCCGCGCCGGGTACCGTCGATGCGTGCTTCGACTCTGGCTCACGCGGCGATGGCTGCTGGGCACCCTCGTCGCGGTCCTCTTCGGGGTCGCGTGCTTCTACCTCGGCCTCTGGCAGTGGCACCGCCATGTCGAGCAGCGCACGAAGGTCGACGCCATCGCCCGCAACTACGGCGCGGCGCCGGTCGCCTTCTCGCCGGCGCTCGTCGGGACCGGGCTGCCGCAGGAGCGACAGTGGACCAAGGTCTCGCTCACCGGCACGTACGCCGCCGGCTCCGACCTGCTCGTGCGCAACCGCACCCTCGACCAGACGGTGGGCTTCGAGGTGCTCACCCCGTTCCGGGCCGACGGCACCACGATCCTCGTCGACCGCGGCTGGGTGCCCAACGCCGAGAACGCCGAGACGACCCCGACGGTCGACCCGCCACCCACCGGCGACGTCGAGGTGACGGGTTGGCTGCGCACCGGCGAGGTCAGCCTCGGCCGCGACCTGCCGCGCCCTCAGCTGGCGAGCATCAACGTCGCTGACGCGCGAGCCCAGGTGCCCTCCCTGAGCGGCCTGGACGCGTACGTCGTGCTCGGGGCGCAGTCGCCCGCCGCGCCGGCGGGCGGCCACCCCGTACGCGTGCTGCCGCGTCCCGAGGAGGACCTCGGGCCGCACCAGGCGTACGCGTACCAGTGGTGGCTCTTCATGCCCGGCGGTCTCGTCTTCATCGTCCTCGCGATCCGGCGGGAAGCGCAGGCTGCCGCGGGCGGCACCGACCGCGCGGACGCTCCGGCCAAGCCGAAGAAGGTCCGCATCTGGGACGAGGAGGACGCCTGAGGATGCCCTTCCCTGTTCCGTCCCTCGTCGACCGCGTGCTCGTGCGTCCGACGCCGGCCGAGCGCCGAGCCACCCTGCCCGGCGACTCGCTCGTGGCCGCCGACGTCGTCATGGACCGCGCGTTCACCCTGCCGGCCCCGCCCGTACGCGTGTGGCCGTGGTTCGTGCAGCTCGGCAAGGCGCGCGCGGGCTGGTACCTCCCGCGCTCCGTGGAGCGTGTGGTGCCGACGTCGCGCCGCGCACTGCGCCACGTCGACCCGTCGCTGCAGCAGCTGTCCCTGGGAGATGTCATCCCCGACTGGGGCGGGGCCGACGCGACCTTCACCGTCGCCGAGCTCGTGCCGGAGGCGCACCTGCTCTTCACCTCGACGCGGGGGCGCATGCACCTGACGTGGTGCATCCGGCTGACCCCGGCCGGCGCGGACGCGACCCGCGTGCACCTGCGGCTGCGGCTCGGCCCGGTGCGCCGCCGACGGCTGGCGCACACCCTGGGCGGTCTGGTCGACCTCGCCACGATCGCCGGTCTGGCAGCCGGGCTCGAGGAGCGCGTCTCACCCTGAGGCGGTCGGCTGGCAAGCTGCCCTGGCCGTCAGACGTGGTCGAGCGCGTCGGTGGGGCGGCTCGGCGCCGGCACCCGCCCGTTGCGGTCAGCGTGCTCGACCGCCCGGTCGTCGAACTGGGTGGCGTGCAGGTCGGCGTAGAGCCCTCCCGCCGCGAGCAGCTCGGCGTGCTTGCCCGTCTCGACGACCCGACCGTGGTCGAGCACGACGATGAGGTCGGCCTGACGGATGGTCGAGAGGCGGTGGGCGATGACGATGGAGGTGCGACCCTCGAGCGCGGCGTCGAGCGCACGCTGCACGGCCACCTCGGACTCGGAGTCGAGATGGGCGGTCGCCTCGTCGAGCACGACGACGTCGGGCGCCTTGAGCAGGAGGCGGGCGATGGCGAGCCGCTGCTTCTCGCCGCCGCTCAGCCGGTGCCCGCGGTCGCCGACCACGGTGTCGAGACCCTCGGGCAGCTCGGCGACGAGGTCGCTGATCTGCGCCGCGCGAAGAGCCGCGTGGATCTGGTCGTCGCTCGCGTCGGGCCGGGCGTAGAGCAGGTTGGCCCGGATGGTGTCGTGGAAGAGGTGCGCCTCCTGCGTGACGACGCCGATGCGGTCGCGCAGCGACGACATCGTCACGTCGCGAAGGTCGCGGCCCCCGACGATGACGGAGCCCTCGGAGGGGTCGTAGAGGCGCGAGACGAGGGAGGTCAGGGTGGTCTTCCCGGCGCCGGACGGGCCCACCAGCGCGACGAGGTGCCCGGCGGGCGCCGTGAGCGAGACGTCGTGGAGCACGACGCCGCTCCCCCGCCGGTCGCCCGAGGCGACGGACTCGAGGGACGCGAGCGACACCTCGTCGGCGGACGGGTAGCGGAAGGAGACGTCGTCGAGCTCGACCGCGAGCGGACCGTCGGGGAGGTCGACGGCGCCGGGCCGCTCCTTGACGAGCGGCTCGAGGTCGAGCACCTCGAAGACGCGCTCGAAGGAGATGAGCGCGGTCATGATGTCGACGCGCACGTTGGACAGCGACGTGAGGGGCCCGTAGAGGCGGGCCAGCAGCGCGGCGAGGGCGAGCAGCGTGCCCACCGACAGGCTGCCGCTCACGGCCATGACGCCGCCGAAGCCGTAGACCATGGCGGTGGCGAGTGCCGCGACCGCCGTGAGGGCAGCCATGAAGACCGTGCGGTTGAGCGCGATCTGGACACCGATGTCGCGGACCCGGCCGGCACGCTCGGCGTACTCGGCCTCCTCACGCACGGGGTTGCCGAAGAGCTTGACGAGCAGGGCGCCGGCGACGTTGAACCGCTCGGTCATGCGCGTGCCCATATCGGCGTTGAGCGTCATCTGCCGGTGCGCGAGGCCCGCCAGACGCTTGCCCATGAGCTTGGCCGGGATGAGGAAGAGCGGCACGAGCAAGAGCGAGCCCAGCGTCAGCTGCCACGAGAGGGCCAGCATGGCACCGACGACGAGGGCGACCGAGACGATGTTGGACACGACGTTGGAGAGCACCGACGTGAACGCCTGCTGGGCGCCGACGACGTCGTTGTTGAGGCGGGACACGAGCGAGCCGGTCTGGGCCCGCGTGAAGAAGGCGATCGGCTGGCGCAGCACGTGCGCGAAGACCTGGGTGCGCAGGTCGTTGATGAGACCCTCGCCGATGCGCGAGGAGAACCAGCGCGACACGACCGTCAGCACGGCGTCGAGCAGGGCGATGCCCGCCACGAGCACCGCCAGCCGGACGACGACGGAGGAGTCCTTCGGGATGACGCCGTCGTCGACGAGGCTCTTCAGCAGGAGCGGCACGGTGACGACGAGCACCGAGTCGAGCACCACGACCGCGAGGAAGGTGGCGATCGCCTTCTTGTACGGAGCGGCATACGTCAGGACGCGCCGACGCGTGCCCGGTCGCAGCGACTGCTCGGCCACCGAGGAGTCGCGCGACATCGACCTCATCGCCATCCACGGCTGCATGCCCACGCAACCACCTCCTGCCTTCCTCCTCCGATCCAACCGCGAGGTGGTGACAGCGATTCCCCGCCCCCTCCCAGAGGCGGTGAGCGGGCCCCCGGCGTCAGGCGCCGAAGCCGCCGAGCATCGCCTGGAGCAGCCCGGTCTGGGCCTCGCGCTCGCGACCCAGCTGGGTGGCCCGGTCGGCGTCGACGGCACCACGCAGCAGCGGCTTGAGCGCGCGCAGCGCGGGCGCCGGAGCCGCGAGGAGCGCCTCGACGAGCGAGCCGGTGGTCTCGGCGAGGTCGGCGGCTGGGGCGAGGGACCCGACGAGTCCGATGCTGAGGGCCTCGGGCGCCGAGACCTTGCGGCCCGTCGCGCAGATCTCGAGGGCGCGGGCGTAGCCGACGAGGTGCACGAGCGGGCCCGTGCCGCCGAGGTCGGGGACGAGCCCGAGGCTCGTCTCGCGCATCGCGAACCACGCGTCGAGCGCCG
>CBHRRQ010000049.1:0-19687 GCA_966081555.1 uncultured Terrabacter sp. | reverse complement strand
GGTCGTTTCTAACACCCCTAGGTTGGGGGCATGGAATCCGGTGCGGGCTCGCGCTTCGTCATCAACGTCGTCGGGCTGGTCGGCCTCCTCTTCGGCGCCCTGCCGATCGCGCGCTACCTGCTCGACCTGTCGTTCTTCGGTTTCACCACGGCGCCCTACGACTGGCTGCAGCTGACCGGCTTCATGCGCTACGTGCCGCCCGTCATGGTGCTCGTGCTGTGCATGGCAGCCGCCTACGTGCTCGAGCGCCGGATGCAGAGCGACTGAGGCAACCCTCGACGGTCCCGGTCCGCTCCACGAGAACGCGTGATGTGATGTGGGCATGTCGCCCCGGGCACCCCTCCTCGCCGCGCTCGTCCTCGCGACCAGCCTGGGGTCGGGCCTTGCCGCCGCGCCCGCCCTCGCTGCGGACACGGTGACGCCTGAGGTTTCGAGCGTCCAGGTCGGCGCCGAGCCCGACGGCACCGCCGTCAGCCTCGACGTCTCGGTGTGGCCGCAGGCTGCGGGCCGCCACCCGGTGGTGCTGCTCGCCCACGGCTTCGGCGGCACCAAGGACTCGGTGGCGACGCAGGCCGACGAGCTGAACGCCCGCGGCTACGTCGTCGTGACGTGGAGCGCGCGCGGCCACGGCCGCTCCGGCGGGCGCATCCACCTCAACGACCCGGCATACGAGGTGGCCGACGCGAAGGCGCTGCTCGACCTGGCGGCCAAGCGCGCCGACGTCGAGCTCGACGCGCCCGGTGACCCGCGTGCCGGCGTCATGGGCGCCTCCTACGGCGGCGCCCTCGGCCTCATGCTCGCCGGCACCGACCGACGCGTCGACGGCGTCGTCTCGGCGATCACGTGGAACGACCTCGCCGACGCGTTCTTCCCGCAGTCGGCGGTCACGACACCGGCCACGACGGCCGCCGGACGTCGCCCGGTCGACGGGCCCGGCCCGTTCAAACAGGTCTGGGCCACGAACTTCTTCCTGTCGGCGCTCCGCGGCGGGGGCGGCGCGGGAGCCACCGACTGCGGCCGCTTCGACCCCACGATCTGCCGGCTCTTCGTCCAGACCTCCGAGACGGGCACGCCGCCGCCGCAGCTGACCGCCCTGCTGAGCGCCCACAGCCCCAAGCCGACGATGAACGCGGTCACCGCCCCGACCTTCCTCGTCCAGGGCATCGGCGACTCGCTCTTCGGTCTCGACCAGGCCGACGCCACCGCGTCGGCGCTCGCCGCCACGGGCACGCCGTATGCCGTCCGGTGGAGCGACGGCGGCCACGACGCCCCCAGCTCGCACGAGGCCGAGGAGGTCGAGGCGTCCTACACGTGGCTCGACCACTACGTGCGCGACAAGGCCGGCCCCGAGTCCGCCCTGCCCACGGCCGCCTTCACGTACGGCACGCGCAGCACGCGTCCGAACGCACCGACCACCCTGCACACGCTGCCCGCCTACCCGGGCCTGTCGGGCTCGAAGGTCGAGACGCGCGAGCTGCCGCTGTCGACGACCTCGGGCGCGCTGCTGCACCCGCCCGGCGGCCAGCCGGCGTCGCTCATCGCCGTGCCCGGACTGGCGGCGCTCGGGATCACCGTGTCGACGTACCAGATCGCCGCACTGCCGGGGCAGTCGACAGCCCTGGACTCGCGGCCGATCACCGAGGCCGCGACGGTCGTGGGCTCGCCGACGATGCGGTTCACGGTGACCTCCGACCGCACCGACGTGACCCTCTTCGCCTCCGTCTGGCGGGTGACCGGCGGGTCCGTGACCCTGACCAACCCGCTCGTGGCGCCGATCCGACTCACCGTGACCCCCGGCCGGCCCACGCCCGTGACGGTCTCGCTGCCGCCGGCGACCTACGTCATGCCGGCGGGCACCCGCTGGCGCGTGCTGCTCACGAGCACCGAGTCGACCTTCTCCAACTCGCGCACGCCGGGGCGCCTGCTCATCAGCGATGCGTCGGCCCTCACGCTCCCGGTGGCGGCAGGCGCCGAGGTCGGCGGCGCGGTCGCCGTCGGCGTCGACACCGAGACCCTCCTCGCGAGCGTCCTGCTGGCGCTCCTGCTCCTCGCAGCCCTCGTCGGCTGGCTGCTGCGCCGACGCCGGCGCCGGATGCTGCCGTCGCGCTCCGATCTCGCCGACGTGCCGCTCGTCGTCGACGGCCTCGTCAAGACGTACTCCGACGGCCACCGCGCCGTCGACGACGTGTCGTGGCGCGCCGAGAAGGGCCAGGTCGTCGGCCTGCTCGGCCCCAACGGGGCCGGCAAGACGACGACGATGCGCATGGTCATGGGCCTCATCTCCTCCGATGCCGGCAGCGTGCACGTGCTCGGCGAGCCCGTCACTGCGGGCTCCACCGTGCTCGGCCGGGTCGGCGCGCTCATCGAGGGCCCGGGCTTCCTGCCGCACCTCACCGGACGCCAGAACCTCGAGGCCTACTGGTCGGCGACCGGCCGCGACCCCGCCGACGCCCACTTCGACGAGGCCCTGGAGGTCGCGGCCCTCGGCGGCGCCGTCGACCGCCCGGTGAAGTCCTACAGCCATGGCATGAAGCAGCGCCTCGGCATCGCGCAGGCCATGCTCGGCCTGCCCGAGCTGCTCATCCTCGACGAGCCGACGAACGGGCTCGACCCGCCGCAGATCGCGGCCATGCGCCCGATCCTGCGCCGCTACGCCGAGACCGGCCGCACCGTCGTCGTCTCGAGCCACCTGCTCGCCGAGGTCGAGATGACCTGCACCCACGTCGTCGTCATGCACGCCGGACGCGTCGTGACCCAAGGCCCCGTCGCCGACCTCGTCGACAGCGACGACACGACGATCCTCGACCTGCCCGAGCACGTGGGGCACGACGTCGTCCGTGCCGGCGTGCACGCCCTGGAGGCGGCCGACGGCGTCACCGAGGTACGCGTCGACACCCCGACCAGACTCGTCGTGGTCGCCGACCGGGGCCGGGCAGAGGTGGTGGCCGCGGCCGTCGCCGCGGGCCTCCCGGTCGTCGGGGTGAGCAGCCGCCGCCACCTCGAGGAGGTGTTCCTCGGCGTCATCTCGTCGGCGGCCAGCACCGGCGCAGCAGGAGCGGGCGCGGGCGGCGAGCCCGGCGACGAGGGCGCCTCCCTCATCGAACGACTGAGGCAGGTGAGGGCGCGATGACCCACCGACCGGACCACACCCCCGGCGAGGCGCTGCTCGACGCCATCGAGCCCGGCGCGGCGCCCAGCGCCGAGACGACCTTCGTTCGTGACCCGCTCTCGTGGCGGGCCGAGCTGCGGCGCCAGTGGGGGCGACGGCGTACGACCTGGGCGTTCGGTCTGCTGCTCGCGCTGCCGCTGGTGCTCGTCGCATCGTTCGCGTTCGGGCAGCGCAGCAACAACAACCGCGGAGGCACGACGACCCGCATCTTCGACCTGGCCCAGAGCGGCGCCGCGAACTTCAGCCTCGTGCTCGTCTTCCTCGCCTCCGAGCTGCTGCTCGTGCTCCTCGCCGCCCTCTTCTGCGGCGACGCGGTGCCCTCCGAGGCATCGTGGTCGTCGCTGCGCTACCTGCTCATCGCGCCGGTCCAGCGGGCGCGGCTGCTGACGAGCAAGCTCGTGATCGGCGTCGCCTCGACGCTCGCCGCCACGATCCTGCTGCCGGCGTGGGGGCTGCTCGTCGGCGGCATCGCCTACGGGTGGGAGCCGCTGACCAACCCGATCGGCGAGAACCTCGAGTGGGGCCAGTTCCTGCCACGGCTCGCGCTGGCGATGGGCTACATCTTCGTGACGCTGCTGCCGATCGGTGCCATCGCGTTCTGGCTCGGCACGCGCTCCGACGCGCCGCTCGCCGCGGTGGGCGGGGCCGTGCTCTTCAGCATCCTGCTCAACATCCTCGACCAGCTCGACGCCCTCGACCCCTATCGCAACGCCTTCCCGGGCCACTACTCGCGCGAGTGGCAGGACGCCCTCGCCGTCTCGCCTGACTGGAACGACATGGCGCACGGCGTGCTGTGGTCGCTCGTGTGGGCCGTCGCCTTCACGATGCTCGCCTACCGCCGGTTCCGGCGCTCCGACATCCTCAGCTGACGTCGCTGCCGCGTCAGGGACCGCCCAGCTCGTCCCACGCCGGCTCGTCGTCGGGCATCCAGGGTACGCCGCGCTCGGGTGGGCCGCCGGTCTCGATCCAACCCCGTTCGGCGGCCACCCCGAGGGCGACCTCGACCATCCGAGCTGTCGTCGGCGACGCGTCGTCGTCACGCCAGGCGATCGACCAGGGGTAGTACGGCTGCAGCTCCTCTGGCCAGTACATCGGCAACCCCGCTTCCACGTACTTGTCGGCGTAGGAGAGGAACTCGAGGTAGCGCACCGGCCCGGGCGTCCGCAGGACGTGGGCGATGCAGTGGCTGAACGCGCCCGGCGTGCCCAGCCAGCTCATCGACAGCCCGAGCCGCGCCTCGAGCGCGGTGAGGTACTGCCCGTGCGCGTTGTACGTGCCGGAGCCGGGCGGGTCGCCGAACACGGCGAGGGGGCTCGCGTGGAACGAGGCTCGTGGGGTGCGGTCGTCGTCCGCCGGGCCGACCAGGACGAGCGGCTTGAGCCGAAGCAGCCGGTGCCGCCAGCCCGAGGGGTGCGCGAGCCGCATCCGTGGCGTGACGCGCAGGATCGCGACGTCGAGGCGCCCTTCGACGAGGGCGCCGAGCTGGGTGATGCTGTCCATCGCGTGCTGACGCAGCGGAACGTCGGGTGCGGCCCGTCCGAACGCGTCCGCCACGATGCGGCTCGTCGACAGCTCGAAGACGTGCGCCATCCGGACGCCGTCCGGTTGCGGCGGCTGGGTCATCCCGTCGGCGAGGGCGAGCAGTCGCCTGGCGTCGTCGAGGAACTGCTCGCCGCGCGACGTCAGGGTCACGTGCCGGCTGTCGCGCCGGAGCAGCGGCGCCCCGACCTGCTCCTCCAGCCGGCGCACCTGCTTCGACAGGGCCGGCTGGCTCACGAAGAGCCGGGCGGCGGCGCGCCCGAAGTGCAGCTCGTCGGCGACGACGACGAAGGAACGGACGAGCCGCAGGTCGAGGTCCACGCACCCTCCCCCAGGCGGTGGCCGGGGTCGGCCCGGCACCTCGGCCCACCCTACTGACGCCCGGCGCCGTTGGCGATGCCCCGCGGTTATCGATCGGTGGCGAACCGGTCTTGGACGACGGGCGCCGCAGGGGAGCAGCCTCGTGGGCATGACAACAGGCGCAGCAGGTGCAGAAGGTGCGACAGGTGCAGCGGGTGGGGCGGGTGGCCGCCCCGTCGTCTTCGTCCACGGTCTCTGGCTCCACGCGTCGAGCTGGGGACCGTGGGTCGAGCTGTTCCGCGAGAAGGGCTACGACCCCGTCGCTCCGGGCTGGCCGCACGAGCCCGACACCGTCGAGGGGGCGCGAGCGAACCCCGAGGCCGTGGCCGGGACCGGCATCGACGACGTCACGAACCACATGGCCGCCGTCGTCGACGCACTGCCGGCACCGCCCGTGCTCATCGGCCACTCGTTCGGCGGGCTCATCGTCGAGAAGCTGCTCGGGACGGGCCGGGGCGCGGCAGGCGTGGCCATCGACCCGGCCCAGATCAAGGGCGTCCTGCCGCTGCCGCTCGCACAGCTGCGCGCCGGGCTGCCCGCACTCGGCAACCCGGCCAACCGGTCGAGAGCCGTGTCGCTCACGGCCAAGGAGTTCCGGTTCGGCTTCGGCAACGCGGTGAGCGAGGAGGAGTCGGAGCGCCTCTACGAGACGTGGACCATCCCCTCCCCGGCGAAGCCGCTCTTCCAGGCGGCGGCAGCCAACTTCTCGCTGCACTCCGAGGCAGCCGTCGACACCGCGAACGCCGAGCGCGGGCCGCTCCTGCTCATCTCCGGGCTCGAGGACCACACCGTCCCGGACGTCGTGACACGGTCGACCCTCAAGCAGTACCGCGGGTCGACCGCCGTCACCGAGCTGAAGCAGTTCGAGGGACGCGGTCACTCACTGACGATCGACAGCGGCTGGCGCGAGGTCGCCGACGCCGTCCTCGCCTGGCTCGCGCACCAGGGGCTCTGAGCCATGGACCTCGGAATGGCCGGCCAGGTCGCCATCGTCACGGGCGCGAGCAAGGGCATCGGGCTCGCGGTGACGAAGGCGCTGCTCGCCGAGGGCGTCGCCGTCGTGGCCGGCGCGCGAGACGCGTCCGACGAGCTCGATGCCCTGCAAGCGTCGGCGGCGGTCGACTTCGTCGCCGTCGACCTCGGCGAGCCGGACGGAGCAGCGCGCCTCGTCGACGCGGCTGCCGGGCGCGGGCGGCTCGACGTGCTCGTCAACAACGTCGGAGCCGTCACGCCGCGTCTCGACGGGTTCGCAGCCGTCACCGACGACCAGTGGCTCCGGTCCTACTCGCTCAACCTCATGGCGGCGGTCCGCACCACGCGGGCGGCGCTGCCGATGATGCTCGCCCAGGGCCGTGGTGCGGTCGTGGCCACGTGCTCGGTCAACGCCGTGCTGGCCGACCCCGGCGTCATCGACTACAGCGCGGCCAAGGCGGCGCTGCGCAGCTTCTGCAAGTCGCTGTCGAAAGAACTGGGGCCCAACGGGATCCGGGTGAACACCGTGAGTCCCGGACCCGTCGCGACCGACCTCTGGCTCGGTGCGGGCGGCGTGGCCGAGACCCTCGCGGGGCGGCAGGGCGCCGACGCGGCGGACGTGGCGGCGGCCGCCGCCGCCGGCTCCGTCACCGGCCGCGTCACCCGGCCCGAGGAGGGCGCCGCGCTCATCGCGTTCCGCGCGAGCGACGTCGCGGGAAACGTCACGGGCGCCGATGTCGTCATCGACGGCGGCCTCGTCACCACCACCTGACCCACCTCGCACCCACGCCGCACCCACACCGCAACTCACCAGCAGCGCATCGAGACCCGAGGAGGTCCCATGTCCACCCTGTCCACCCTCCGGCGACTCCCACACGCGTTGCGCGCGCTCACCGCGCTCGTGCTCGCCCTCGTCGTCGCGCTCCTGGTCAGTGCGCCGGCGACGTCGGCACCCTCCGCCGCGCCCGCCGCGCCCGGAGCGCCCGCGGGAGGACCCCGCCCGACCGTCGTGCTCGTCCACGGCGCCTTCTCCGGGCCGTCCGCCTGGGACGCGGTCTCCGCGTCGCTCGCCAAGGACGGCTACGCCACCTCCGCGGTGCGGCTGCCGCTGACCGGCCTCGCCGACGACGTCGCCGCCGTCACGTCCCGGCTCGACGGCATCCCCGGGCCCAAGGTGCTCGTCGGCCACTCGTACGGCGGTTTCGTCGTGTCGAACGCCGCGACCGGGCGCGCCGACGTGCAGGCGCTCGTCTACACGGCGGCCTTCGTGCCCGATGCCGGCGAGACCATCGTGGGGCTCGGCGACGGGTACGCCCCGGCCGCGTTCCTCGCGCCCGGGCACCTCGTCGTCGACGCCACCGGTGCGGCGGTCATCGCCTCGCAGTTCTTCCGCGGCGACTTCGCCCAGGACCTCAACCCCCGGCTCGCCGCGGCCCTGGACGCCGCGCAGCAGCCGACGAGCCTCGGCATCCTCTTCACCCCGTCGGGTCCGGCGGCCTGGCGCACCGTCCCGTCCTGGTATGCCGTCTCGGGCGCCGACCGCGTGATCGACCCGGCACTGCAGCGCTCCATGGCTGCTCGGGCCGGCGCCACCACAGTGACGCTGGACGACGCCAGCCACGCGGGTGGCTTCACCCACTACGCCGCCCGCTTCACCAAGCTCGTCGAAGAGGCCGCCGCGGCCTCCTGACACATGGGGCCGGGACCTCGAGGGCCAGGTCCCGGCCTCGGTGCGGTTCAGAGCTTCTTCGCCTCCGGGATGATGCGGTCGCCGAAGATCTCGAGCCAGTCGGTGCGCGAGCCGTCGCCGCCGATGGAGTGCACGTGCGTCACGCCAAGCGCGGCGAGCTCGCCCAGGTGCTCCAGGGTCGCGTCGACGTTCGCGCCGCCGGGGCCCGGGTCGATGCGGCTCATGACCGTCTTCTCGATCTCGTCGTAGTCGCGGCCGAGGGCGTCGCAGTGCCCGCGCAGGACGTCGAGCTTGTGGGCCAGCTCGGGGGAGTCGAAGAGGTTGCACGCCTGGGCGTACTGCGCCACCATCCGCAGCGTCTTCTTCTCGCCCCCGCCGCCGATGAGGATCGGCGGGTGCGGCCGCTGCACCGACTGCGGCGAGTTGAGGGTGCTGCCGAGGCGGTAGTGCTTCCCCTCGAACGGCTCGTCGCTGTCGCTCCACATCTGGAGGCAGATCTGCAGCGTCTCCTCGAGCCGCTCGAAGCGCTCGGCCGTCGGCGGGAACGACAGGCCGAGCCCGACGCACTCCTCCTCGTTCCAGGCGGCGCCGATGCCCAGCCAGGCCCGGCCCTTCGACAGCACGTCGAGCGTCGTGACCTCCTTGGCGAGCAGGCCCGGCTCGCGGTAGACGGCCGCCGTCACCCACGCGAGCAGCTCGACCCGCTCGGTGACCGCGGCGAGGAAGCCCAGGGCCGTGTAGGCCTCGAGCATCTCGTGCTCCTTCGGCCCGACGCCGCGGATCTGCCAGACGTGGTCCATCACCGAGAGCTTGGTGAAGCCGACGTCCTCGGCGGTGCGCGCCGTGCGCACGAGGTCGTCGACGAAGGTTGCGGAGCCGCCGCTCCACGTGAAGTTGGCGAGGTGCAGTCCGAGGTCCATGCCTCGAACACTACGTGCGGGACCCGGCGCGCGCTTCCAGCCGACTCACAGCCTCACCCCAGCCTGACGCCGGGCCTCGGTGGCCAGCGGTCACCCGTCCTCGGCGGTCCCGACCTGCGACCCCGAGACCGGTGGCTCGGCCGACCACGGGAAGACGATCCACTGGTCGGTCTGGCGCCAGACGTAGTCGGGTGTCACGACCGACCTCGACTTGCCGTAGATGACGGCGCTGCGGGCCTCGGCGCCGTGCTCCTGGAGCAGGTCGAGCACGAGCGCGAGGGTGCGACCCGAGTCGGCGACGTCGTCGACGACGAGGATGCGGCGGCCCCGGATGCTCTCGGTGTCGAGGTGCGGGGCGAGCAGCACCGGGTCGGGCAGGGTCTCCTCGACGTCGGTGTAGAACTCCACGTTGATGGCGTCGGTGAGCTTGATGCCGAGGGCGTAGGAGAGGCCGCCGCCCGGGATGAGACCGCCGCGGGCCACGGCCACGAGGATCTCGGGCCGGAAGCTCGAGTCGGCGACGAGCGTCGCGAGCTCGCGGACGGCGGTGCCGAAGCCCTCCCACGTCAGCACCTCCTTGTCGACCAGGGCGGAGGAGTCGGCGTGGTAGGCGGTGGTCATGGATCGAGGCTAGCCACCCCGGGTGAACACCGTGTTTCCCGGTGGTCCGGCTCATCGGCCGTTCGGGCACACTGGCCGGGTGAGCCACCCGCCCCGTGTCCCCGGTCCCTCCCGGCGCTCGCAGGTGCCGCCGTTCGAGGTCATGGACGTGCTCGACCGGGTCGCGGTGCTCCGCGCCGCCGGGCGCGACGTCATCTCGCTCTGCGCGGGTGAGCCGTCGGGCGGCGCCCCCTCGCTCGTCTCCGAGGCGGCGGCCCGCATCCACGCCTCCGGCCGGGCGCTCACCTACACCTCCGCGCTCGGCATCCACGAGCTGCGCGCCGAGATCGCCGGGCACTACCGGCGCTGGTACGGCCTCGACGTCGACCCGGCCAGGGTGGCCATCACGACCGGCTCGTCGGGCGGCTTCGTGCTGGCGTTCCTCGCCGCCTTCGAGGCCGGCGACCGCGTGGCGCTCGCCCGCCCCGGCTACCCGGCGTACCGCAACATCCTCACCTCGCTCGGCTGCGAGGTCGTCGAGATCGACTGCGGCCCCGAGACGCGCTACCAGCCGACACCCGAGCTGCTCGACGCGGCGCAGTCGGACGGCCCGCTCGCCGGCCTGATCGTCGCCTCGCCCGCCAACCCGACCGGCACGATGGTCGACCGCGCCGAGCTCGCGGCGATCACGGGCTGGTGCGCCGCCAACGGCGTGCGGCTCGTCAGCGACGA
Source organism: uncultured Terrabacter sp. (assembly GCA_966081555.1). GTDB lineage: Bacteria > Actinomycetota > Actinomycetes > Actinomycetales > Dermatophilaceae > Terrabacter. The sequence continues at coordinate 9,705 of CBHRRQ010000049.1, read as the reverse complement.
GATCTACCACGGCGTCACCTACCCCGAGCCCGGCGCGCCCGACCCGCGCGGCGTGTGCGCGTGGGAGACCGGCGACACCGCGCTCGTCGTCTCGTCGTTCAGCAAGTACTGGGGCATGACGGGCTGGCGCCTCGGCTGGCTGCTGCTGCCCGAGGACCTCGCGCGCCCCGTCGACGCGCTCGCCGGCAACGTCGCGCTCTGCCCGCCGGCCCCGGCGCAGTATGCCGCCGTGTCGGCTTTCGCAGAGGAGTCCTACCGAGAGTGCGACGAGGCGGTCGAGGAGTTCGCCCGCACGCGGAGACTGTTGCTGGACAATGCTGCCCGCCTCGGGTGGGGCGACTCGGCGCCACCCGACGGCGCGTTCTACTACTGGGCCGACCTCGGGCCGCGGCTGGAGCGCTGGGGCAGCTCGGCGGCATACGCCCGGGCCCTGCTGGAGGACGTGGGCGTCGCGATCACGCCGGGTGGCGACTTCGACGACCGCGCCGGCGGCCGCTCGGTGCGGCTCAGCTTCGCGGCCGGCAGCACCGCCGTCGGTGAGGCGATCGAGCGGATCGAGGCCTTCGACGCGCGGTGACCCGCTACGGTCCCGGGCATGGGCTGGTTCAGCGACCTCGTCGGCGCCGTCCGCGCCCGCCTCGGCGGGCAGACCGAGGCGGCGCCGCCTGGCCAGGCCGCGACCATCGACGAGGTGCTGGAGCGGATGCGCGTGGCCGGGGCATCGCTGCCGGACGGCGACGGGATGCGGGCCTTTCACGAGATGTACGTCCAGGTGACGGAGCTCGTCCGCGACCGCGTGGCAGGCGGAGACTTCTCCGACCCCCGGTTCATGACACGGCTCGACGTCGTCTTCGCCGGCCTCTACCTCGAGGCGCTCGCGGCGGATGACCCCCCGCACGCCTGGGCGCCGCTCGTGGAGTGCCGCCGCGCACCCGGCATCCTCTCGATCCAGTTCGCGCTCGCCGGCATGAACGCGCACATCAACCACGACCTGCCGGTGGCGCTCGTGGGCACCTGTCGCCAGCTCGGCACCGACCTCGACGGCGCCGGCGTCGAGGCCGACTACCAGCGGATCACCGGCATCCTCGAGTCGGTGCAGGAGCAGGTGCGCCGTTCCTTCTTCGACGGCATCCACCTCGAGCTCGACGCCGTGGCCGCTCCGGTCACCAACCTGGTGGGCTCGTGGAGCATCGCCCGCGCCCGCGACGCCGCGTGGACCAACGCGCGGGTGCTGTGGGAGCTGCAGGGTGTCGAGCCGCTGCGCACCGACTTCCTCGACCGGCTGGACCGGAGCGTCGGCCTGGCCGGCCGCTGCCTGCTGACGCCGGTGGCAGCCCCCGCCTGACCGCTGGGGTCAGGCGGGAGCGGCGACCGGCTGTGCGACGGGCTCGAGGGCCTCGACGGGCTGGACGGTCGCGACGGTCGGGACGGGCTCGACAGCGGGCTCGTGCTCGGACGTGCCGGCTCGCAGTGCAGACCGCAGCCGCCAGGCGCCGTAGACGGCGACGAGGCTGATGACGAGGTGCAGCCCGAGGAACCCGTTGGCGAGGCCGAGGCCGAGCAGGGCACCCGCGACGAGCGGGCCGACGGCCGAGAACGTCGTCTGGATCGCGGTGAACGTGCCGAGCGTCGTGCCGACGAGGCCCTTGGGGGCCAGGCTCGCGGTCAACGGGTTCAGCACGGGCGCGTACATCGTCTCGCCGACGGCGAAGATGCCGAACGTCGTGACGAAGAGGGCGGCCGCGACGTCGGGCGTCACCTGGGCGACCGACAGGACGACCCACGAGAGGGTCCACACGCCGCCGACGACCATGAGCAGGCTGGCGGCGTTGCGCCGGGCGGTGAGCCGCACGACGACGACCTGGAGCGCGACGATGACGATGCAGTTGACGGCCGCGGCGAGCCCGATGGCCGACTCGTCGACGTCGAGGACGGTCAACGCGTACGCGGGCAGGCCCGACTCGAACTGGGCGTAGAAGCCGAGGGCCAGCGCCACCGTGACGACGGCGGTCCAGCGCAGGGCGGGGACCGCGAAGATGCGGCGCAGGGCCTCGACCGTGCCGAGCCGCTGCTCCGCCTCGCCGGCGGCGAGGTCGGGGGCGACCTCGGTGGGGGCGCCGATGCCGGCCAGGTGGATGATCACGGCGGACAGGGCGAAGCCGACGCCGGCGGCGACGAAGGCCGTCGTCATGCCGTCCGGGCGGGCGAGATCGACGAACTGGCCGGCGACGAAGGCGCCGACGGCCATGCCGATGGCCTCGGCCGTGAACTTGTAGGCAAAGACCTTGCGACGGTCGTCGCTGCCGGCCCAGCGGAGCACGAGCACCGACGCGGCGGGGCCCGACGCCGTGAGGCCGAAGCCGAAGACGAACATGCCGAGGAGGAACGTCGGGGGCGCGTCGGCCCAGACGAGGCTGCCGACACCGGCGGCCGCGACGAGCTTGGCGACGACGGCGACGACGACCGGGTCGAACCGGTCGCTCAGCCGCCCGGCGAACGGCGCAGCGACGAGCGCGCCGACCGAGAAGAGCGTGCTGGCGAGGGCGGCCGCGAGGGCGCCCCAGCCGCGGGTGTTGGCCGCGTACGCGTACTGGTAGGGCAGGACGGTTCCCCATCCGAGCATGCCGACGGACGACGCGAGGACGAGGAGCTTGGTGCGCACGGGAATCACACCCTTTCGGGGTCTGGGTTTCGGGGACGCGTCGCACAACGCAGTTTCGACCTCGAATATTTCGCATTCGAAGTTCGACGTCGAAGATTAGCAGTGTGTGCAGGGATGGAACAATGCGGTTCCATGGCAGCGAAGCGACGGCGTTCCGCCCAGCAGGAGCACGCGACCGACGTCGCCACCTACGTCGCCGCCGGCGGCGAGGAGTCGGTGCAGCGGGTCATCACCGCCGTCTACGCCGTCACGAAGAAGCTCGACCAGTGGTACGTGCGCCAGTTCGCCGACCTCGACCTCACCCAGGGCGAGTGGTCGGTGCTCGCCGCGCTCGCGCGGGCCGGCGACACGTGCCTCACGCCGAGCCAGCTCGCCGACCTCTCCAACGTCGCCCCGTCGTCGATGACGCACCGGCTCGACAAGATGGCCGGCCGCGGTCTCGTGCAGCGCCGGCCCGACGAGTCCAACCGCACCCGCACCCTCGTCTCGCTCACCGGCGATGGATGGGCCCTGTTCAGCGCGGCCGTGCGCGAGTCGAACGTCGTCGAGAGCGACACCCTGCGCGGCCTGTCGACGCCCGAGCGGCACGAGCTCGCGCGCCTGCTCGAGATCGTCATCGAGGGCCTCGACGACATCGACGCCTGACCGCTGCCCGGCGTAGCGTCGCGCCATGAACGAGCAGCAGAGCGCGTCAACGCCCCCGGTCGCCCTCGTCACCGGCACCTCCTCCGGCATGGGCCTGCACGCGGCCGTCGAGCTGGCACGGCGCGGCGTCACCGTCGTCGCCACGATGCGCGACACCTCCCGGGCGTCGGCGCTGACCGACGCTGCGCGCGAGGCGGGCGTCGAGCTCGACGTGCGCACGCTCGACGTCACCGACCACGACGGCGCCCGTGCCTGCGTCGAGGGTGTCGTCGCCGACCACGGCCGGCTCGACGTGCTCGTCAACAACGCCGGCCGCGGCGCCGTCGCCACCGCCGAGCAGCTGAGCCTCGACGACGTCCGCGCCCAGCTCGAGGTGAACTACCTCGGTCCGGTCGCGCTGACGAAGCTCGTGCTACCCCACATGCGCGAGGCAGGGTCGGGCACCGTGCTCACGGTGACGAGCGTCGGCGGGGCGATCGGCCAGCCCTTCGCCGATGCCTACTGCGGCGCGAAGTTCGCCGTGGAGGGCTTCATGCAGTCGCTCGCCGTCGTGATGCTCCCGCACGGCGTGCGGGTGTCGGTCGTCGAGCCGGCCGCCGTCGCGAGCGACTTCGTCGGCAACGTGGCCCGGGCCGACGAGGTGCCCGACGACCCGTATGCCGCCCAGCTCGCCGCCTACCTCTCCCGCAGCGCCGGCGCGTTCGCCAACGCCCAGAGCTCGCGGGACGCCGCGCTCGCCATCGTCGACGCCGCTCTGTTGAGCGAGTACCGGTTCCGCTGGCAGACGTCGGAGGGTGCGACGGCCTTCGTCGGCCTGTCGCTCGCCGACACTGACGGCAGCCGGGTGCTCGGCGTCACCCGTGGCTGGATCGAGACCGCGCCGAACTAGAGTCGCCGGGTGAGCTACCGCAGGCCCGTCCCGACCATCGGCGACGCGACGTCGGCGGCCGAACGCGCCCAGGCGCCCGACGCGTGGGCGATGCCCGACGACCTCGCATCGCTGGAGCGGGTGGTCGGCGCCCGCCGCGACATCCGGCGCTACCGCCCCGACCCGGTGCCCGACGACGTCCTGACGGCCGTGCTCACCGCCGGCCACCGCGGTCCGTCGGTCGGCCACAGCCAGCCGTGGCGCTTCGTCGTCGTCACCGAGGCGCAGACCCGCGACACGGCGGCCCTCATGGCCGACCGCTGCCGGCTGCGCCAGGCCGCCGGCATGGCCGAGGAGTCGGCCCGCGGGCTGCTCGACCTGCGCCTCGAGGGCATCCGCGAGGCCCCGGTCGGCATCGTCGTGGCCTGCGACCGGCGAACGCCCGCGGCCGGGGTGCTCGGTCGTGCGACCTTCCCCGACGCCGACCTCTGGTCGTGCGCGGCCGCCATCGAGAACATGTGGCTGACGGCCCGTGCCCACGGTCTGGGCCTCGGCTGGGTCACCCTCTTCGAGCCGGCCGAGCTCAAGCAGCTGCTCGGGCTGCCCGACGGCGTCGAGACCCTCGGCTGGCTGTGTCTCGGCTGGCCCGACGAGCGCCCGCCCGAGCCCGGCCTCGAGCGGGCGGGCTGGAGCCGGCGCCTGCCGCTCGAGCAGGTCGTGATGCGCGAGCGCTGGAGCGAGCGCGACGCCCCGACCTCGCACCTGCGCGCCCCCGACCAGGCGCACGTCGTCGGTGCCCGCGACCGGTCCGACGACCTCCTCACCGTGCCCGGCTCGCTCGGCGTGCTCGACTCGGTGCTCGACCGCGTCACCGCACTGCCCGCCGTAGACGGTGGCGGCACCCTCGTCGTCGCGGTCGCCGACCATGCCGTGACGGCGTACGGCGTCACCGCGTTCGACCCGACGGTCACCGCCGACGTCGCCCGCGCCACTCGCGAAGGCACGTCGATGGGCGCCGTCGCGGCTGCCGCAGCGGGGCTCGACGTCGAGCTCATCGACGCCGGGATCGGCTGCAGCAGAGGCGATCTCGTCACCTCTGACGCCCTAGACGAGACCACGTATGCCGCCCTGCTGGCTCTGGGGCGCGAGCGCGGTCGTGCGCTCCCGACGAGCGGTCCCGTCGCGCTGGGCGAGGTCGGCGTCGGCAACACGACGGTCGCGGCTGCGGTCGCCGCCGCACTGCTCGGCCTCCCCGCCGTCGAGGTCGTCGGGCGCGGTTCGTCGGCCGACTCGGAGATGATCGAGCGCAAGCGCGACGTCGTCGCCCGGGCCCTCGCTCGCGTGGGCGCGTCCGCCGACCCGCACGACCTGCTGCGGCGACTTGGTGGCGGCGAGCTCGCGGTGCTGACCGGCCTGGTGCTCGGCGTCGCCGAGGCCGGAGGCGTCGTCGTGCTCGACGGGCTCGCGACCTCCGTGTGTGCGCTCGCGGCGGTGCGGGCCGAGCCCGCCGTCGCCGCGCACCTCGTGGCCGGGCAGCGATCACGTGAGAAGGCCCACGCCGCCGTGCTCCACGAGCTCGGCCTCGAGCCGCTGCTCGACCTGCGCATCCGTGCGGGGGAGGGGGTCGGGGCCGCGCTCGCGACCGGGCTCGTCAAGGACGCGCTCGCAATGCGCCGAGGGGTCGCCCGCACGTCCACGGTTTGAGTCGGACGAGGGGGCCCACCTAGTTTGGGTGGGTTGTCCAACCGTCCGACTGCCCTCACGAGGGGCTGGGAGCGAAGCATGTCCACACAGACCTCAGACCGTCCGCCGACCCCGGAACGGGGCGCCGACCCGGGCGACCGCGCCTTCTTCGGCCACCCGCGGGGACTGTCGACCCTCTTCTTCGTCGAGCTGTGGGAGCGCTTCTCCTACTACGGGATGCGCGCCATCCTGCTGTACTTCCTCGTCGACACCGCGGCGGGCGGCGGCCTCGGCATCGACGAGACCACGGGCGCGGCCGTCGTCTCCATCTACGGCGCCTCGGTCTACCTGCTGTCCATCATCGGCGGCTTCATGGCCGACCGGGTCTTCGGCGCCCGCCGCTCGACCCTCTACGGCGCGGTCGTCATCATGGCCGGCCACGTGTGCCTGGCCCTGCCGTCCGCGGCGACGGCGTGGCTCGGCATCGCGCTCGTCGCGCTCGGCACCGGCCTGCTCAAGCCCAACGTCTCGGCGATGGTCGGCACGCTCTACCGCGCCGACGACGCCCGCCGCGACGGCGGCTTCTCGATCTTCTACATGTCGATCAACATCGGCTCGTTCTTCTCGCCGCTCGTCGTCGGCTGGCTGCGTGAGCACTACGGCTACCACGCGGGCTTCTCGGCCGCGGCCGTCGGCATGGCCATCGCCATCGTCTGGTTCGTCGTCGGGCGCCGCGCCCTCGGTTCGGTCGTCGACGACGTGCCCAACCCGCTCGCCGCCGAGGAGCGCAGCCGCGTCGGCGCCCTCGCCGTCGGCATCGTCGTCGCCTTCGTCGCCGTCGTCGCCCTCGCGGGCCTGTGGCGCGACACCGTGCTCGACCAGGTCATCGACGCGATCTCGATCGTCGCGGTCGCCACGCCCATCGCGTACTTCACGATGATGTTCCGCAGCCCCAAGGTCGAGCGCGAGGAGAAGTCGCACCTCGCCGCGTACCTGCCGCTCTGGGTCGGCGCGATGCTCTTCTTCATGATCTTCGAGCAGGCCGCCGGCAAGATGGCGATCTTCGCCGCCGACAACACGGTCAAGGAGACGGCCGGCGTCGCGGTGAACCCCGAGTGGTTCCAGTCGATCAACCCGCTCGCCATCGTGCTGCTCGCGCCGGTCTTCGGCTGGATCTGGACGCGTCGGGCCGGGCGCTTCCCGTCCACGCCGATGAAGTCCACCCTCGGCGTCACGATCATCGGCCTGTCGGCGCTCGTCATGGCCTGGGCGTTCGCGAGCTACCAGGGCAACACGGCGCCGGTCTACGTGCTCGGTGGCGTCTTCGTCATGCAGACGGTCGCAGAGCTGTGCCTCTCGCCCGTGGGCCTGTCGGCCACGACGCGTCTTGCCCCGCGGGCCTTCGCGAGCCAGGCGATGGCGCTGTGGTTCCTCGCCAGCTCGGCCGGCCAGGCGATCGCGGCCCAGCTCATCCAGGCCATGGGCGGACTCAGCGACGCGACCTTCTACGTCGTCAACGGCGCCATCACGCTCGTCGTCGCTGGCGTGCTGCTCGCGCTCGTGCCGTGGATCCGGCGCAAGATGTCGACGGCCGAGCTGCACGTCTCAGAGCCGTCCGCGCCCGCCACCGTGTCGGCGCACTGACGTGATCGTCTCGCTCGGCGGCGCCACCCCGGAGGTCGACCCGACCGCCTGGGTGGCGCCGAGCGCCGACCTCGTCGGTTCCGTACGCCTGCTGCCCGGTTCGAGCGTCTGGTACACCGCCGTGCTCCGCGCGGACTTCGACCCCATCGTGCTCGGCGAGCGCAGCAACCTGCAGGACGGCGTCGTCGTGCACACCGACGCCGGCCACCCGACGACGATCGGGTCCGGCGTCTCGGTCGGCCACCGCGCCGTGCTGCACGGCTGCACCATCGAGGACGACTGCCTCATCGGGATGGGCTCGGTGGTGCTCAACGGCGCCCACGTCGGGGCCGGCAGCCTCGTCGCCGCCGGGGCCGTCGTACCCGAGGGCGCCGTCATCCCGCCGCGGTCGCTCGTGGCCGGCGTGCCCGGCAGGGTCCGTCGCGAGATCGACGACGACGGTCTGGCCCGCATCCGCGCCAATGCCGACGTCTACGTCCAGCTCGCCCGTCGCCACCGCGAGGCCACCGGGGGCTGAGACGCGGCACCCGGCATACGCCCTCGGTCCGCGTCAGCGGAGCAGCAGCACCGCCGCGACGACGCCTGCGATGACGACGAGCACGCGGAAGAGCGTGGGCGGCAGGCGCCGTCCGACACGGGCGCCCACGTAGCCGCCGACGACCGACCCCGACGCCAGCAGCGCGATGGCGCGCCAGTCGAGGTCGGCCACGACGACGAAGATCACCCCGGCCACGACGTTGCCCGCGAAGATCGCGAGCGTCTTCAGGCCGTTGACGACGCGCAGGTCGATGTCGAGGCCCAGGCCGAGCACGGCGACCATCATCACGCCCGAGCCGGCGCCGAAGTAGCCGCCGTAGACGCCGGTCAGCAGCGCGAAGAACGTCGTCACCGGTCCCATGCGGGTGCGCGGCCCGACGTCGTCGCCGCCCCGGGTCCGGAGCCAGCGCGCGATCGACGGCTGCACGCCGACGAGCAGGCAGGTGAAGAGGATGAGCCACGGCACGACCGCCTCGAAGACGCTCGAGGGCAGCGCGAGCAGCAGGACGGCGCCGCCGACGGCGCCGAGGGCGCACGTGACGACGACCGTCCACGTGACGCGGGGGTGCTCGCGCAGCTCCTCGCGGTAGCCGAAGGTGCCGCTCACGCCGGCGGGCACGAGCCCGACCGTGTTGGACGCGTTGGCCACGACCGGAGGCAGCCCGACCGCGAGCAGCACGGGGAAGCTGAGGAGCGAGGCCACGCCCACCGTCGAGGTGAGGACGCCGGCGCCGAGACCCGCGCCGAGCACGGCGAGCATCTCGAGCGGCGTCACGACCCGTCTCGCAGCACGGCGACGTCGCTGACCATGACGACGTGCGCGTGCATGGCGGCAGCGGCCGCCTCGGGGTTGCCGGACCGGATGGCCCTGGCGATGACGCGGTGGTGGGCGAGGGAGTCGGCCGGACGCCCCGGCTGGCTGAGCGACTCGATGCGGGTCTCACGGATGAGGTCGCGGATCTCGTCCATGAGCCGGGCGAGCAGCAGCGAGTGGGCCGCTGCCGTGACGGCGCCGTGGAAGCGCTCGTCGCCCTCGACGCCGCGCCCGCCGGCCGCGACGTCGCGCTCCATCTCGTCGAGCGCCTCGTCGATGCGGGCGAGGTCGTCGGCGGTGTGGCGGGTCGCGGCGAGCGCGGCGATCTTCGTCTCGAGGGCGTCGCGGGTCTCGATGATCTCGGGGAGCCGGTGCGCGTGGGCGCGGATGGCCTCGACGATGCGCCGCGGCGCGGGGGCCTCGGCGATGAGCGTCCCGTCGCCGTGGCGCACGGTGACGACGCCGATGACCTCGAGCGCCACGAGGGCCTGGCTGAGCGTCGCGCGGCTCACGCCGAGGCGCTGGGCGAGCTCGCGCTCGGGGGGCAGCCGGTCGCCGGCCGTGAGACCGTTCTCGTCGATCCACCCGGTGATCTGCTCGGCCACCTGCTCGTAGAGCCGGGTGCGCGTGAGGCGGGCCATGCCCGATGTCGACATGGGGTCACTCTATTGACAGTCGGCCCATTGACCTATTGGCTAGGCCACTGAGCCAGCCATGAGCCTCGTCACAAGGGCGTGGAACCAGGCGCGCTGGCCGCGACCGACGGAGGACACCAATGGGACCGGAATGGGTCTCGATCATCGCGCTCGTCGCACTCTTCGTGATCGGCACGCTGCTGCCGATCAACATGGG
>CBHRRQ010000048.1:0-19717 GCA_966081555.1 uncultured Terrabacter sp. | reverse complement strand
CCAGCGGAACCCGACCTCCCGGCATACGCAAGAGGTGGTGCGACACCCCCGCCGACGAACCCCGTCAGAGGATCCCGCGGGCCTGGAAGGCGGCGCGAACGGTCGCGGCGTCGGTCGCGCCGTAGAGGGCCGACGCGGCGTCGACCGTCTTCTGCGCGGCGGCCGCCCACGTCGTCGTGGGGGAGTAGCCGAACTGCGCCTCGAGGATGATCCGGGTCGCCTTGTCGCGGCCGAGGCCCTTGTTCATGTCCCAGAGGGCGTGGCTCCAGATCTCGCCGTCGTCGTGGACCTCACCGGTGCGGTTCGCCACGGTCTTGGCGGTGTCGAGCCGGCGGATGCAGTGCGGCGTCGTCGACGTGTAGCTCGTCGAGTCCCAGTCCATGACGCACGCCCACGGGGTGGTCGCGGTGTCGGCCGAGTTCGCCTGCGACATCGTCGCCGCGAGGTAGTCGCCGAAGCCCTCACCGATGGCGCCGCCGTCGTTGCTCGCGCCGAAGCCCGGCACCTGGTCGTCCTGGACGGCGTGTCCGTACTCGTGCCACACGACCTCCTGGTCCTCACCGTCGTCGACGCCACCGGTGCCGATCGTGATGGTGTCCTGGCTCGGGGTGTACCAGGAGTTGTCCTGCGTCGTCGTGTTGACGCTGAGGTCCTGGGCCTCGTTGTTGACGTTCGTGAAGCCGAGCGACTGGATGTAGGTCTGCACCCGGTCGACGGCGTAGTAGCTGTTGACCTGCTCGAACCGGCTGTCGCTGCGCGTGAAGTTGAAGGTGTTCGTCGACGAGAAGGCGGCCGGGTTCTTGCCCTTGGCGCCGTTGACGACAGTCGCGTACGCGCCACGCAGGTAGCCGGAGCCGTCGAGGTTGGCGAGGGTGACCGACTTGTACGCGGTCGCCGGGACGGCGGAGTCGGCGTTGGCCGAGTCCTTGAGCGACTCGTTCTGCAGGGCCACGACCGGGTTCGGGTCGAAGACCTTGCCCGAGCCGGACGCGAGACGACGCTCGTCGGTGACCTTGGCGACCTCGCCGCTGCGGGCGTCGACGAGCACCTGCTTGTCCCGGTCGGTCGTGACCTCGTAGGCGAGCGTCGCCGCGGCGCCGTCCGCACCGGGCACCACGACGAGGCGGGTCGCGCGGGCGTTGCCGTGGGCCTTGGCCGCGGAGGCCGCCGCGGCCCGGGCCAGGCCGGGCGTCACCGAGACGAGGCCGGTCACCGCCTTGCGCCCGTCGTCGACGGAGGACGTCGCACCAGTCGAGTGGACGGCGTAGAAGCCGCCGAGCACCGGCACGCCGTGGAAGGTCTGGGCGTACCAGGTGTGCGACCCGAGCAGGCTCTGGCGCACCTGCACGAGGGTGAGGTCGGCGGGCACGGCGGCCGAGGCGGAGCCAGCGGCCACGGGCAGGGGAGCCGCGACCGAGCCGGTGCCGGCGGTGCAGAGCAGGGCGCCGGCTGCGGCGACGACCGCGACGGGGACGGTGACGCGGGCGACGAAGGGTGAACGACGCATGTCGACCTTTCAGGGGTGGAGCTCGAGGAGGACCTCGGGCGAGGCGGTGGCGACGACACAGGCAATCACCGCGCGGGCGCCGCGACCGGCAAGGATTCGTAAAGAGTTCGCCCAATTTCGGCAAGCGGGCAGGGCCCGCCGAAAACGTCGCCGTCCGTGACAACCCGGCGAGCCCCCCGGGTGTTCTGATGTGTGCCGGCGACCGCCGGGGCGGACGGGACAGGGGAGACGACGGATGGACGACGCCGAGCGCCGGGCCGACTTCACGGCCTACGTGCGCGCCCGCGAGCAGGCACTCGCCCGGCTCGCGTACCTGCTGACGGGCGACCGCGACCACGCGGACGACCTGCTCCAGCACGCGTTGGCGAAGGTCTACCGCAACTGGGAGCGGGTGCGGGCGGTCGAGCTGCCCGACGCGTACGTGCGCCGGATCATGGTCAACGAGAACAACTCCCGCTGGCGCCGGATGCTGCGACGCCACGAGTCGCCCGGCAGCCACGTCATCGAGGTGCTCGACCCGCCGACGCCGGCCGGACTCGACGCCTCCGAGTCGCTCGACCTGTGGCGCCACGTGCAAGGACTGCCCACCCAGCAGCGCGCGGCCATCGTGCTGCGGTACTACGAGGACCTCTCCGAGGCCCAGACCGCTGAGGTGCTCGGCTGCTCCGTCGGCACCGTCAAGAGCCACACGAGCCGCGCGATCTCCGCGCTGCGCAGCAGGATGAGCGAGGCCACCGCATGAGCCACTTCGACCCGGAGCTGAAGTCCGCGCTCGACCGGCAGAGCGAGGGCGTACGCGTCGTCGCCGACCTCGCGGAGCGCGCCATCGCCCGCGACCGTTCCAACCGCCGCCGCGAGCTGGGCGGCGCGGCGCTCGCAGCCGGCCTCGTGCTCGCCATTGCCGTGCCGCTCGGCTGGGGGGCCGTGCGCGGCAACTCGCCGCGTCCCCTGCCCATCGGCCCGTCGGTCTCGACGACAGTTCCGGCCGACCCCACCCGGACCGCGCCACCGACGACGGCACCCACGGCACCGACGTCAGCCCCGACCACGCCGGCGACGATCCCGACCATCCGGTCGACCGGTGCGCCCGGATCGGCGGTTCTCGCGCCCGCCGACGGTCCGGCGACGGCCACCACCGACGTGGGTTACGTGCGGGACGGCGTGTTCCACCTGGGCCCCCGGACGATCCCGCTCGGGCCGGGGCTCGAGCGACCCTCGCGGGTCGCGCTATTGGGTGACGGGCTGCTGGTCCAGGCAGGATCTCGCTCCGCCGTGGTCGACGCGAACGGCCGCACCGTGCGGAACCTCGCGCAGCTCCAGGGCCCGGTCGAGGTCGACCCCGACGGACGACGCGCCCTCGTCACCGACGCGGACGGCAACCTGCTGCTGCTCGACGACACCGGCGATGAGCTCCGGCGTCTCGCCGCTGCCCGTGCCAGCGACGCCGGCTGGACGGCCGTGCACCTCGGCCCGTCCGTCGCGTACGCCCTCACGAGCGACCGGGCGTCGACCCTGGTGTGGGACCTGGCCTCGGGGCGGACCTCCACGATGAAGGGCTCCGTCGTGACGGTGGACCCGCTCGGCACGCGCGCCGTCGTGACCGACCCGAGCATTCCCACCGAGGACCCCCGGCACTGGTGCCAGCGGCTCGTCGACCTCGAGTCGACGCGCACCCTGTGGACGATGTGCGGCCCGCTGACCCTGACCTCCTTCTCCGCCGACGGCGCCCACCTGCTCGGCACCGGCTTCTCCGACGGGATGCCGCCGGAGATCAGCAACGGACGGACCGGCCGCCCGCTCTACCAGCAGCTCGTCGTCGTGAGGGCGGAGGACGGTCGCGTCGTGCTGCAGGGCGGCGGAGACGGGGCGCTCGCCACCGGCTGGGTCCACCGGGCCCGGTTCGGCCCCAACGGGGCGCTGACGATCAAGTTCGGCGTCGACGGACAGAAGCGGAACCTGCAGCGGTGCACCATCGACGGCGACTGCGAGGTCGTCGGCGAAGCCGGCTCCCCGTGGGAGCCGGACATCGGCCCCGACTCCGACGGCCCCTATGTCATGGCGGAGAGCTGACGCAGGGGAAGCGCGTCAGTCGTCGGCGAGGGTGCGCTCGAAGAGGGAGTGGATCGCCTCGGGCAGGTGCGGCTCCTGGATCGTCACGTCGCACCCTGCCTCGTCGCAGACGACGGAGTAGATGTACGCGTCGGGATGGGTGCGCTCGGTCGAGGCCGCGATGCGCTGGAGCGTCGGGGCGGCGAGCAGGTGCTGCCAGTCCTTGGCGTCACGCTCGGGCAGCTCGCCGAGGGCGATCTGCCGCTCGCGCACCTGGCCGGCGAAGCCGCCGCTGCGGCGCAGGAGCACGTGGGTGTCGGGCCCGGGCGGGCTGCCCTGACCACCGCTGTCGCCCTGGCCAGGAGCGGGAGCCGAACGGTCCGCCCCGCCGGCACCGTCACCGGCACCGTCGGCGGCACTGCCGGTGCTCCCGGCGGTGTCGCCGGCGTCCACGGCGAGCACGCCGACCTGCTCCCATGCCGAGCGCACGGCCTGCTGTTCGGACGAGCCGTCGCCGTGGGCCGTGCCCGCAGCGGCGACCGTGAGCCCGGCGAAGGTCGCGAAGTCGCAGTCGGCCTTGATGCCGTCACCCGACACGACGGCATACCAGATCGAGCCCGCCGCCTCCCAGGCGTTGCCGCCGATCGCGAGCGCGGCCAGCACGAACGCGCGGTTGGGGATGCCGGAGTTGATGTGGACGCCGCCGTTGTCGTCGTCGGTGTCGACGAAGTCGTCCATGTGCGCCGGCTGCGGGTCCTTGCCGAGGCGCGGGTCGTCGTAAGCCGTGCCGGGGTTGCGCATGTCGCGCAGCGCCCGACCCTTGACCGACGGATTGAGCAGGTCGGCGCCGACGAGCCAGTCGGCGGCCTCGGCGCTCTGGCCCAGCTGGTGCTGCTTGACGAGCACGCCGAAGACGTCGGAGATCGACTCGTTGAGCGCACCGGACTGGCCCTGGTAGAGCAGCCCCGCCGTGTGCTCGGTGACCCCGTGCGCCAGCTCGTGCCCGATGACGTCGACGCTCTTGGTGAACCGCTCGAAGATGACGCCGTCGCCGTCACCGAACACCATCTGCGAGCCGTCCCAGAAGGCGTTGTCGTAGTTGCGGCCGTAGTGGACGGTCGCGAGCAGCGGCATGCCCTTGCCGTCGAGCGAGTCGCGGGAGTAGGCCTGCGACCACAGCTCCCACGTGGCGCCGAGCCCGTCGTAGGCCTCGTTGACCGCCTCGTCGCCGGAGGCGGGGCCGCCCTCGGCGCGCACCTCGGTGCCGGGCGTCGTCTGGGTGCCCTTGGCGTCGGAGATCGTGCGGTGGGGCCCGGCGCCGTGAGCCTCGGGGTGCTTGCGCCGGGGGGCGCGCTTGCCGGTGGGCCGTGCCGTCGGCGTGCGGCGGGTGGACCTCAGGTGCTCGTCGTGCTGGAGCGCCTCGCGGGCGTGCTCGGCCACGGCGGGCTCGTCGCTCGCCGCCAGCGCCTCGAGGATGTAGGGCGGGACGATCGTGCAGTGCGGCGTCTGGGTCATGACGACAGTCTGCGTCGGATCACCGACAGCCGCCCGCCGGCGCAAGGGAGGCGTCGGGGACTGGGCACTCGACGGGGAGTCAGCCGTAGGTGTCGCGGGGGCCGCGGGAGTCGGGTGAGCGTCGACCGCCCCGGCTCCACGACGGCGCGCTCGGTCCGACGACCCGAAGCTCGCTCACGGCCCCGGCACCGATCTCCTCGTCGATGCGGGCCAGCAACGACGACGCGAGCAGGCGCATCTGGGTGGCCCACGCCGTCGAGTCGGCCTGCACGGTGAGCACCCCGTCGACGAAGGTCTGCGGCTTCACGTGACCGGCGATGTCGGGCCCGACGATCTCGGGCCAGCGCCCCATGACGGAGCCGACGGCGACGTCGACCTTCCAGCCGCGGTCGAGGAGCAGCCGGTCGAGCTGGTCGCCGAGCAGCGACGGGTCGCGCCCGTCGCGGGCGGAGCCGGACAGCACCGGGGCGTGGCCGATCGGGCGGCGGCGCTTGCGCGGCTTCATGCCCGGCCGCAGCCCCTTGTCGGCCGCGGCGGCCCGGGCGCGTGCGAGCGCGGACGCCGCTGCGTCGGCGATGCGCGTCTCCTCGTCGCTCGGCGCCGGTGCGGACGTCTCGTCCGGCGTGGTGTCGGCGCTCGGGTCGGAGCCCCCGGGCGCCGCAGCAGGCGTCTCGTCGTCAGGCATCGTCGTCGCCCTCGGGCTCGTCCGCCTGGGCCCCGGGCTCGTCCATCTCGCTGCCGGGCTCCTGCTCCCCGTCCGCGTTGCTCGACACCTCGGGGGCACGGCCGGAAGGTTCGACCTGACCGAGCACGACGGCATACGTGGTGCCGCTCTCGCGGAGCACGTCGGGCACGTCGGCGCCCACGGCCGCGGTGATGAGCACCTGCTCGCAGTCGGCGATGAGCGCCGCGAGCCGCTCACGCCGGCCCGAGTCGAGCTCGGCGAAGACGTCGTCGAGCACGAGCACGGGGTCGTCGCCCAGGTCACGCCGCAGCAGCCGGTATGCAGCGAGCTTGAGTCCCAGCGCGAAGCTCCAGGACTCGCCGTGGCTGGCGTAGCCCTTGGCCGGCAGCTCCCCGAGCGAGAGCACGAGGTCGTCGCGGTGCGGCCCGACGAGGGTGATGCCGCGCTCGATCTCGTTGGGGCGCACCTGCTCGAGGGTCTCGAGCATGCCGGCGCGCAGCTCGTCGATCTCGGGCACCTCACCCTCGGCGAGGCGCTTCGCGAGATCCTCGTGCAGCGAGCTGCGGTAGGTCGCGCGGGCGTTCGACGCGGCCGCGCTGACGGCGTCGTAGCACTCGGACAGGTCGGGCACGAGGTCGCGCAGCAGGCGCAACCGCGCGTAGAGCAGCTGGGAGCCGACCGTCGAGAGGTGGTCGTTCCAGACGACGAGGGTGTGCAGCGCCGCGTCGCGGGCCTCGTCGAGGGGCGCGTCGCCGGCGCGCGGCTGGCGCCGGGCGCCCTTGCGCAGCACGGGGGCCGCCGACTTCAGCAGGGCGTTGCGCTGCTTGAGGATCTTGTCGTAGTCGGAGCGCACCCCCGACCAGCGCGGTTGGCGCTGCACGAGCAGCTCGTCGAGGAACCGGCGCCGCTCGGACGGGTCGCCCTTGACGAGAGCGAGGTCCTCGGGGGCGAAGAGGACGGTGCGGACCGTGCCCAGCACGTCGCGCGGCCGCGAGACGGGGGAGCGCCCGAGCCGCGCCCGGTTCGCCCGGCCCGGAGTGATCTCGAGCTCGACCATCGTCTCGCGCTCGTCGCGCACGATGGCGCCGCGCACGATCGCCTGGGCCGCCCCGAACCGCACCAGTGGCTGGTCGGTCGCGACCCGGTGCGACCCGAGCGTCGCGAGGTAGCCGACCGCCTCGACGATGTTCGTCTTGCCCTGGCCGTTGAGCCCGACGAGCGTCGTGACGCCGGGCGTGAGCGCCAGCTCGGCACTCGGGTAGCTGCGGAAGTCCTTGAGCGTCAGGTGGCGGACGTGCACGTCAGGTCGGCTGGTTCTCGAGGGCGGTCACGTCCGGCGTCGACGCGGGCGCCGTCGCCGGACGCGCCACGGGACGTCAGGAGGTGGAGCCGGTGCCCGAGGAGGGTCCGGCGTTCGCGGCGTCGTGCCCGGCCGAACCGGGCTGCTCGGGGGCGGGCGCCGGATGGGTCGAGCCCTCGTCGCCGGTCTTCTGGCGCAGCTGCTCGCCCTCGGCGATGGTCATGACCTGGTGGCCACCGAACTGCCCGCGCAGGGCGGCGACGGCCTGCATCGTCGGCGAGCTCGGCTGGCGCGAGGCGAACCGTGCGAAGAGCGACGCCGAGATGACGGGCATCGGCACGCCGAGCGCGATGGCCTCCTCGACGGTCCAGCGCCCCTCGCCCGAGTCGTTGGTGTAGTCGGACACGTCGTCGAGGTGGGGGTTCTCCTCGAGGGCCTTGACCATGAGGTCGAGCAGCCACGAGCGCACGACGGTGCCGCGGCTCCACGCCTTGAAGGCCCCGGGGACGTCCTTGACGATGTCCTTCTTCTCGAGCAGCTCGTAGCCCTCGGCGTACGCGTGCATGAGGCCGTACTCGATGCCGTTGTGGACCATCTTCGTGTAGTGCCCGGCCCCGACCTCGCCCGCGTGGACGAAGCCCTCCTCGCGCGGGCCCTCGGGACGCAGGGAGTCGAAGATCGGCATCGCCTTCTCGACCCACTCCTCGTCGCCGCCGCACATCAGGCCGTAGCCGTTGTCGAGGCCCCAGATGCCGCCGCTCACGCCGCAGTCGACGTAACCGATCTGCTTCTCGCCGAGCAGCTTCGCGTTCTCGAAGTCGTCGGTGAAGCGGGAGTTGCCGCCGTCGATGACGAGGTCGCCGGGCTCGAGCAGGTCGCCGAGCTGCGCGACCGTCTGCCGGGTCGGCTCGCCGGCCGGGACCATGACCCAGACGACGCGGGGCGCCGCAAGGGACTGGACGAGCTCGGGCAGCGAGGCCACGTCGCGCACGTCGGGGTTGAAGTCGAAGCCGACGACCTCGTGACCTGCGCGGCGCAACCGCTCGCGCATGTTGCCGCCCATCTTGCCGAGACCGATGAGACCGAGCTGCATGTCGCGAGCCTTTCTGACGGGAGGACTGGGGTCGATCAGGTGGCGCTGTTCGAGGCTACGCCTGCCGTGCGGCGGGCGGCGGCGTGGGTCGGGCGCCCCACGGCACCCTTACCCGCGGCACGACGCGCGCGGCGGGTCAGCTGGCGAAACGCACCGGCATGAGCACGTAGCGGTAGCTGCTGTCGGGCTCGGAGTCGGCCTCGGCCTGCCCGGTGAGCACGGCGGGCCGGCTCGGCTGGGTGAAGCTGAGCCGGCTCCAGGCGGTGCCGACCGCGTGGAGGCCGTCGAGCAGGAACTGCGGGTTGAAGGCGATCTGGATGTCGGGACCGTTGAGGGTCGCCTCGACCGCCTCGGACGCCTGGGCGTCGTCGCCGGTGCCGGCCTCGATCGCGACCTGGCCGTCGGTGAACTTCAGCAGCACCGGGGTGTTGCGCTCGGCGACGAGCGCGACGCGCTTGACCGCCTCCTCGAGGGCCGCGGTCTCGACGACCGCCTCGGTGTCGACGGACGTGGGGAAGATCGAGGTGACCTTGGGGTACTCACCGTCGAGCAGTCGAGTGGTCGCTCGGCGCTGCCCGGCCTCGAAGCCGATGAGGCCGTCGCCGCCCTGGCCGAGCGCGAGCTCGACCGATCCGGACGCACCGAGGGCGCGGGCGGTGTCGGACAGCTGGCGGGCCGGGATCAGCGCGACGTGGCTGGCGTCCGTGGCCGACGGGCTCCACGTGAGCTCGCGCATGGCGAGGCGGTAGCGGTCGGTCGCGAGCAGGGTCACCTTGTCGCCGTCGATCTCCATGCGGACGCCGGTGAGGATGGGCAGGGTGTCGCCCTTGTCGGCGGCCACCGACACCTGGGCCACCGCCTGGGTGAAGACGTCGCCGGCGATGGTGCCGCTCGCCTCAGGGGCGGCGGGGAGCGTCGGGTAGTCGGCCACCGGCATCTCGCGCAGCGCGAAGCGGGACGAGCCACAGGCGACGTTGACTTTCGTGCCATCGGTGCTGACGTCGATCGGCTTGTTGGGCAGGTTGCGCGAGATGTCGGCGAGCAGCCGGCCCAGCACGAGCACCTGACCGGACTCGGCGACGTCGGCCGGGACGGTGATGCGTGCGGACACCTCGTAGTCGAACGCGGAGAGCGTCAGGGTGCCGTCCTCGTTCGCGTCGACGAGCACGCCCGCGAGCACAGGAACCGGCGGGCGGGCCGGGAGGCCACGGGCCACCCAGGTCACGGCCTCGGCCAGGACGTCTCGCTCAACCCGAAACTTCACGGTGCACTCACTTCGACGGGGAAGGTCATTGGGGCTCAGACACTAGTGCCTGCCGGTGACTGACACCACAGACACTCCCCGAATGACCAGACAGGTCGAAATCACCCGATTGCCCGGCGCTCCGAGGTCGTTCGTCCCGACCCTCGTTGTCGGGGCTCATCTCCTCGACTTGGGTCTCGTCATAGTCATAGGTGCTGTGGATCCTGTGGACAACTCGAGTCCGAGCAGGTCAGCGCCTCGGCAGGGGTGTGCACGAGGTGTGGGCGCCAGACGGCCGCGCCTGGCGCGGGCTGTGGACGGATCTCGGCCCTGCACAGCCCGCCCACAACCGACGGGGAGCTTGTCCGCAGGCCAGGTCGCGCCGTCCACACCCGTCCACAGGCCGGTGTGGAGGAGCCGACGGCATATGTCCGCTTTGCCGTGCTTGGTGACTAGTCATCTGTGCATGGAGAGAGGCTCCGCTTCCACAGAGTTTTCCACAGCCGGTGGACAACTTTCGGGGGGATCTGCCGGCGGCGTCTGGAGCGGTGGGTCACGGCCGGGTCACGCTGTGCACACAACTGTGGAAAAGACTGTGGACAGCTGTGGACGTGTTGGTGGCGCCGGCCGCGGGGTCGCCCGACAGGAGCGGCAGGGACTAGTTCGCAGACGAATCGGTGACCACGAGGTGGCGCGATGCGCCGAGCAGCGTCTCGAAGAGGGCTGGGGCGTCAGGGAGGGGCCCCAACTGCGAGAAGACCTCGCTCGTGACCGCCCCGAGGAGCAGGGTCCAGGCCGCGATGCCTTGTGCGAGCATTGCGGGGTCGATGCCCGTGCCGGCGAACATCGGGTCGGCGAGCAGATCGGCCAGGGCTGCCGTCGCCGGAGCCTCGGGGATGCCGAGTCCCGTCGCCTCGGGCACGCGTCGCGCCGAACGGGCGTCCTCGAGCAGCGTGACGAGCAGGGCCATCACGGCGGTGCCGGCCTCGGTCGTGCGTTCCGGGGGCGCTTCGTAGTCGGGCACGGGCGAGCCGTAGATCAGGGCGAAGTCATGTGGATGCTGCAAGGCCCAGGTCCGCAGCGCGCGGCCGAGAGCGTCCCAGCGACCGCCGAGGTCGCCGGCCTCGACGGCGTCGTGCGCGGCCCGCACCGCGTCGGCCAGCGAGAGATAGCTGTCGACGATCAGCCTCGTGAGCAGCTCGTCGCGGCTCTCGACGTAGCGGTAGATGCCGGACGACACCATGCCGAGGTCGCGGGCGACGGCTCGAAGGCTGAGCCCCGCCGCTCCCGAGACGGCCAGGTGCTCACGCGCCACGCGGAGGATGTCGGCCTCGACCGCCCGCCGGTTGCGGGCGCGCTTGCCGAGCGTGCCGGGCTTGTCGGACGTGCCGAGCTCGTCGAGCTGGTCGGGCTGGTCGGCGGGTGCGGCGGTGTCCATGGACCCAGCCTGTCACGAGCCCAGCATAAATGTGAGCAGTGCTCTTGATTTTCTCGGCCGCACAACACATCCTTGAAATGTGAGCGGTGCTCACACTTACCCCAGGAGACAGCCATGAGTCACCACCTCGTCCTCGGCGCCGGCGGCGTCGGCCGCACGACCACCGCCGCCCTCGTCGCCCAGGGCCACACCGTCACACTCGCGTCCCGCTCAGGTCGGGTCACCGAGCGCCCGTGGGACGACACTCAACCGGACGCCGTCGAGGTGGTCGCCGCCGACGCGAGCGACGCCGCGCGGCTGACGAGCCTCGCGGTCGGTGCGTCCAGCATCGTCAACGCCGTCAACCCGCCCAGCTACCTGACCTGGGACACGGACTGGCCGCCCGTCGCCGCCGCCACGCTCGCTGCGGCCGAGGCCACCGGCGCCGGACTCGTCATCATCGGCAACCTCTACGGCTACGGCCGGGTGGACGCGCCCATGCGCGAGGACGGGCCGCTGCATCCGGCGGGACACAAGGGAGCGATCCGCGCCGACATGTGGGCCGAGGCGCTGGCCCGCCACGAGGCAGGACGCCTGCGTGTCACCGAGCTGCGCTCCAGCGACTACTTCGGCCCCGGCACCACGCCCCGCACCAGCTACCTCAACGACGTGGTGCTCGACTCGCTGCTCGCCGGCCGGCCGCCGTTCGTGCCCCTCGGCCGCGCCGACGCCCCGCACTCGTGGACGTACGTGCCCGACGTGGGTGCCCTCGCCGCCCGGGTCGCGACGGGCGACGAGGGGTGGGGCCGGCCGTGGCACGTGCCCACCTCCGCCCCCCGCACCTTCGACGAGGCGGCCCGCGACATCGCGCGCCTCGCGGGCGTCAGAGCCAGGAAGGTACGCGTGCTGCCACGCCCGCTCGGCACCGCCGCCGGCCTCGTCGTCCCCTTCATGCGCGAGGTCCGCGAGACGCGCCACCAGTTCGAGCGACCCTTCGTGCTCGACTCGGCCCTCACCGAGCAGACGATCGGGATCGCCCCGACGCCGTGGGACGACGCGCTCACCGCCACGATCGCCGCGCGACGCCGCTGACGGCATACGCCATCGGGGCCGACAGGCCCCTGCCGTCAGTGAGACTGCTGGCGGATGCGGTTGGTCAGCTCGGTGACCTGGTTGTAGATCGCGCGGCGCTCACCCATGAGCTCACGGATCTTGCGGTCGGCGTGCATGACCGTCGTGTGGTCGCGGCCGCCGAAGTGCTGGCCGATCTTCGGCAGCGACAGGTCGGTCATCTCGCGGCACAGGTACATCGCGATCTGACGGGCCGTCACGAGCTGGCGCGAGCGGCTCGAGCCGCACAGGTCCTCGATCGTCACCGCGTAGTAGGCGGCGGTGACCGCCATGATCGTCGCCGCCGTCACCTGGTTCGGCGTCTCGTTGGGCAGCACGTCCTTGAGCACGATCTCGGCCAGCGGCAGGTCGACCGGCTGGCGGTTGAGGTTGCTGAACGCCGTGACGCGGATGAGCGCGCCCTCGAGCTCGCGGATGTTGGTGCTGAAGTTCGTCGCGATGTACTCGAGCACGTCGTCGGGCACCGACATGCGGTCCTGGATCGCCTTCTTGCGCAGGATCGCGATGCGGGTCTCGAGGTCGGGCGGCTGCACGTCGGTGAGCAGGCCCGACTCGAAGCGCGTGCGCATGCGGTCCTCGAAGCCCGAGAGCTCGCGTGGCGGCAGGTCACTGGTGATGACGATCTGCTTGTTCGCGTTGTGCAGCGTGTTGAAGGTGTGGAAGAACTCCTCCTGGGTCTGCAGCTTGCCCTGGAGGAACTGGATGTCGTCGATGAGCAGCACGTCGACGCTGCGGTAGCGGTTCTGGAACGCGCTCGCCTTGTCGTCACGGATGCTGTTGATGAAGTCGTTGGTGAACTCCTCGGAGTTCACGTAGCGCACGCGCACGTTCGGGAACATGGTGCGCGCGTAGTGGCCGATCGCGTGGAGCAGGTGCGTCTTGCCGAGACCCGACTCGCCGTAGACGAAGAGCGGGTTGTACGCCTTGGCCGGCGCCTCTGCGACCGCGACCGCGGCCGCGTGGGCGAAACGGTTGCTCGCGCCGATGACGAAGGTGTCGAAGGTGTACTTCGGGTTGAGCCGCGTGTCGCCGGGCGAGCTGGGCTCGGGACGCTGCTGCAGGCGCAGCGGTCCGCTCTCGCCGCCGCTCAGCGGGTCGGGGCCGAGCTCCATCTGCGTCTGCACGTCGGGGTATGCCGGCCGGGCGGGTTCGTCGAGATCGGCGCCGTTGAGGGCGGGCGCGCTCTCGGCGAGGTCGCGCAGCGGGTTGTGCTGCGCGTGCAGCGCCGGCGGGTGGGCGCCGTTGTGGGCGGGGCTGCCGAAGCCCGCGGCGCCGGCGGTCGCGCCACCCTGGGCGATCCCGTTGTGGTGACCGCCCGCGCCGTTGCTGTCGGAGCCGGCCTGGCGACGCCCGTCGTGCACCTGCCCGGTGGGCTCGTCGCTGATCATGCCGAGGTCGGTCTCGAGGCTCTCGTCGACCGAGACCGCGACCTGGACGGGGTGCCCGAGCTGGTCGGCGAGGGCGGTGTGGATCTGCTCGCGGACGCGCGTCTCGAGGAAGTCCTTGGTGAAGGTGTTGGGAGCACGCACCAGGGCGATCTGGTCGAGCACGCCGACGAGGCGGCAGAGCCGGACGAAAGCGCGCTCCTGGTTCGACAGCCCCGAGTCGAGTGTGCCGAGCGTCTGCTGCCAGATCTGCGCGTAGTCGACGCCTGTCTCGGCCACCAATCCCACCTGCCCCTGAATCCAATTCCGTTGCACTTGTTGCGATCCCGGCGCTGAGCGCACTCGAGCGGGCCGGAGCGGGAGCTCGACCGTGCCGGGTCGGACGACTGGGGACGTCCGGTGCCTTGGTGAACGATGCCCTGTTGTCCACACGTTTGTCCACAGCCTGTGCATGGGTCTGGCGAGGATCGTGAAGTCGAAAACCTACCCCGCAGGAGCCGTCGTGACAATCACGTCCGGAAGAGAACTTTTACGTCGTCGGCGTGTCGCCTTGCATTCGTCCACCGACGTTCGAAGATCGTCTGTTCTGCCCAGATTGCCCCGGCTGCCGCCGCCGGTTTGACCCTCCTTCCGCGGCTCCCGTATCGTTGACCGAGCGTGTCTGCGACCTCTTTCGCATGCCCATGGCCCCGGGCCCGGTTCCACCGGTTCCCGGACCTCCCTGGGCTTGCCGATTGCGGTCGCATCGGCCACCGCCAGCCCCACCCCGGGCGCCTCCCGTCGCAGCTGCGCCGGGCGTGCACCCGCAACCTACGGAGAACCTCGTGAGCAAGCGCACCTTCCAACCGAACAACCGTCGCCGCGCCAAGACGCACGGCTTCCGCCTTCGCATGCGCACCCGCGCCGGTCGCGCCATCCTCGCCGCCCGCCGCCGCAAGGGCCGCGCCGAGCTCTCGGCCTGAGTCGCCGGAGGCCGCGGCGTGCTGCCGGCACGTCACCGACTGCGTGAGCGGGCGGACTTCACCACGGCAGTACGCGGGCCCGGCGCCAGCAGAGCAGGCGGGCGACTCATCGTCGTGCATGCCAACCGGACCGATGCGCGTGCGGAACTTCCGCCGCGCGTCGGTTTTGTTGTGTCCAAGGCCGTCGGCAACGCGGTGGTGCGCAACCGCACCAAGCGCCGGCTCCGCGCCAGCGTCGCCACCCGGCTCGACGGCATACCTGCCGGCTACGACCTGGTCGTGCGGGCCAACCCGGCCGCGGCCCAGGCCACCTGGGCCGAGCTCGACACCGCCTTCGGGCGCCAGCTCGAGAAGGTGTGCGGTCCGTGAGCGCCACGCTCAACCGCGTGCTCGCGGCCCCGTTCGTGCTCGCCGTCAAGCTCTACCAGCGACTCATCTCCCCGATGCGGCCGCCGACCTGCCGCTTCTACCCGAGCTGCTCCGCGTATGCCGTCACGGCCCTCACCCGGTTCGGACCCCTGCGCGGCGGTTGGCTCGCGGCCAGGCGCATCGGCCGGTGCCACCCGTGGAACCCGGGAGGCGTCGACCCCGTTCCGATGACGTGGGCGGAGCGCAACGACTGGAACCCCGCAGACTTCCGGCCCTCGGGTGAGCCCCACCCCGCCGGTCACCCGATGACAGAGGAAACACGTTGATCGAGTTCTTCAACACCCTGCTCTATCCGATCAAGCTCGGTGAAGCATGGGTCATGTACGCCTGGCACTGGCTCTTCGACACCATCGGGCTGCCGACCGGCTGGGCCTGGGCGATGTCGATCGTCGGCCTCACCGTCGTCGTCCGCGTGCTGCTCATCCCGCTCTTCGTCAAGCAGATCCACTCCTCGCGGCGGATGCAGCTCATCCAGCCCGAGATGCAGAAGATCCAGAAGAAGTACAAGGGCAAGCGCGACCCCGAGAGCCAGAAGGCGCAGCAGGCGGAGATCATGGATCTCTACCGACGCACGGGCACCAACCCGTTCAGCAGCTGCCTGCCGATCCTCATCCAGTCCCCGTTCTTCTTCGCGCTCTTCCAGCTGCTCAACAACCTCAAGGCGCAGGCCGAGGGCAAGCCCGGCCACGACGCCATCGGGCCGATCACCAACGAGGTCGCCCGCACCATCGAGAGCTCGACGATCTTCGGCGCGAAGCTCTCCGACGCGTTCTTCATGCAGGGCGCGACCTCCCCGCTCAGCACCAAGATCCTCACCGCGGTGCTCATCGTGCTCATGTCGGCGACGACGTTCACGACGCAGTACCAGCTGATGCGCAAGAACATGCCGGCCTCGGCGCTCGACAACCCGTTCGCGAAGCAGCAGAAGGTGCTCCTCTACCTGATGCCGATCTTCTTCGCGATCTCCGGCGTCAACTTCCCCGTCGGCGTGCTCCTCTACTGGCTCACGACGAACCTCTGGACCATGGGCCAGCAGTTCTACGTCATCCGCAACATGCCCGCCCCCGGGTCCGAGGCCGAGGCCAACCGTCGCAAGCGCCTGGAGCGCAAGGGCAAGACCGTCGAGGAGCTCACCGTTCCCGGCCTGGACTCCGGCGACAGCGTGCCCGACGACGCCCCGAAGTCGGGTCAGCGCCAGCAGCCGAAGGGCAAGAAGCGCGCCCGCACGCAGGCACCCAAGAACCGTCGCTGAGGTTCTTCCACAATCTTGTCCACACTGCTTTAGGGCCTCTGATCTGCGGGAACGCGAGTTTTCCACAGAGTGCCCGGGTGAACGAAGGAGTCAACCATGAGCGAGACGCAGGCCCCCGAGGCCGAGAACCCGACCGACGCCAACGCCGCTGACGAGGCCATGGCCACCGACAGCACGACGAGCGACAGCACGGCCACTGACAGCACGGCCACCGAGGGTGACGCCGAGGGCGTCGCCGAGGGCGTCGCCGAGGGCACGGCCATGACCGAGAGTGTCGACGCGGGCAGCACCGACTCGGCGGAGGCGGGCGACGAAGCCACTGAGCACGAGCCGGCCAAGGCCGACAAGAAGTCGCGCGTGCGGCAGCTCGAGCGCGAGGGCGAGGTCGCAGCCGACTTCCTCGAGACGCTCCTCGACATCGCTGACCTCGACGGCGACATCGACGTCGACGTGGACGGCGACCGCGCTGCCATCGCGATCGTCGACTCCGACGAGGGCCGGGTGCCGCGTCGTCTCGTCGGCGCCGACGGCAAGGTCCTCGAGGCTCTCCAGGAGCTGACCCGTCTGGCCGTGCAGGCCGAGACGGGCGAGCGGAGCCGACTCATGCTCGACATCGCCGGTCACCGTGCGCAGCGCCGTTCGGCCTTGGTCGAGCTGGCCAAGGTGGCCATCGCCGAGGTGAAGGAGTCGGGCACCAAGCGTTCACTCGAGCCGATGAGCGCCTTCGAGCGCAAGGTCGTGCACGACGAAGTGGCCGCCGCTGGGCTCGTGTCCGAATCCGAGGGTGTCGACCCGCACCGCCACATCGTCATCCTTCCAGCCTGAGCCGTCGCGTTTCACGTGAAACACGGCTCGTGAGAGGCGTGGCAGAACCAACTACCTGAGGAGTGGGAGCGCGTGAGCCACGAAGCTCCCGACCCGGTCGGGCCTCTGGACCCGACCGGGGTGACGGAACCTGCCGGACACACTGAGCACAACGAGCAGAACGAGCCGCCCGGGCTGACTGGGCTGACCGGGCTGACTGAGCCGGCCGGCACGGCTGACCCGGGATCACAGCCGGAGGGACCGCGCGTGCCCGTCACGCCGCAGGCGGCAGTCGCCGTCTTCGGTGATCGCCTTCCGCTCGCGGAGCACTTTGTCGCGATCCTGGCGGACACGGGGATCACCCACGGACTCATCGGTCCCCGTGAGGCACCGAGGCTCTGGGACCGGCACGTCCTCAACTGCGCCGTCGTGCACGAGGCGATCCCGCCGACGGGGGAGATCCAGCGCGTCATCGACGTCGGTTCGGGTGCCGGCCTCCCGGGTCTGGCCCTGGCCATCGCCCGACCCGACCTCGAGCTCCACCTCGTCGAGCCGTTGGCGCGACGCACCGCGTGGCTCACCGACACGGTGGAGCAGCTCGCCTTGACGAACGTCGCCGTCCACACCGCTCGCGCCGAGGCACTGTGGGACGACCTCGACGCTCCGTGGGTCACCGCGCGGGCCGTCTCCAAGATCGTACAGCTGGCCGAGTGGACGCTGCCCCTGCTCAGGCCACACGGCTCGCTGCTCGCCCTCAAGGGCTCACGCGCCCAGGACGAGCTCGACGAGAGCGGTGCAGCGCTGAGCCGGCTCGGGGTCGTCGCTGCCGACGTCCGGGCATACGGAGCCGGGCTGCTCGCCGACCCCACGCTCGTGCTGCGCGCAACCATCGGCGAGGCCGTTGACCGACGTCGGTTCCGGTCGCGGCGGCCGTCGAGCGCCGGCTCAGCCCGCCGTCGCGCGGATCGTCCGCGCGGATCGCGACGCTCCGGCACGGCAGCGGGCGGTCGTCGGCGCCATCAGCCATGATCGTGTCCAGACCATTCGATGGTCGGCCCAGGCCGCGTAGGCGGACAGGTCGATCCTCAACCCCGGAGGTGCGCTCCCTGTGACGATGTCGACCAACCTCGGCTGGCCGAGTGAACCCGACCCGGAGCCCGAGCACCGACGTCTGGGGTGGTTGGCTCGAATGCTCGGTGTTTCACGTGAAACGACGGCTCCTGATGAGGCGCAGGGCGGGGGTCCGGCAGGAACGGTCGAGCCGCTGACGTCCTCGCAGCCGAGCCCCACCGCGGGGGAGACCTCGCCTGCACCCCTCGTCGCAGACGCGCCGGCTCAACCGGATCTGGCCGTGGAGGACCTCGCAGCCGTCGTCCCCGCATCGGAGTCGGTGTCCGATCCCAACCACGGCCCGACGGTGCCCGCGCCGCGTGAGAGTCCGGCCCTGTCACAGGGCGTCGACGCGCGGGGCGACGCCAGCGGCAGCTCTTCTGCCGTCGGGCACCGCCCCGAGGACGAAGCACGGGCTCACGTCGACGACGCCGCCGAGGGCGAGAGCCGCGCTGACGACGAGAACCGCGCTGACGACGAGAACCGCGCTGACGACGAGGCGGCCCCCGTGAACCCGGCTGGGGATACGGCGTGGGCAACGGAGCCGGGCTCGCCGGAGGAGCAGATGGCGGAGCAGCGGACCGAGGCGGAGGACGCGGTTCACGATCTGGACGCGGTTCGGGTCCAGGACGGCGGGGACCTCGTCGGCGGGGGGATGCCTGAGAGCGGCGAGGCCGTGATGGAGGCCGGCCACGAGCCCTCGCCGGCGGGACCCGACTCGTCCTTCCGAGTCGACGAGGTCGACCTGACTGCTGCGCCTGAGCCTGTGGACAACGTGGTGGACGACGGCGTCCGCGACGACGATTCTGAGCGAGAAAATCGCCCATATCGGGCTGGGGACAACGTTGTGGACGAATCGCTCGACACCATGCGCCAGCTTGCCGATCATGCCGACCGGGAGGCCCTCGTCGCGGCACTGCCGACTCCCGGAAGCGACACACCGCTGGCAAGGGAGCTCGCCGAGAACGCACGCCGTCGCATCCAGCTGACGGGCCGCCCGTTCCCCAAGCCTGTCTCGCCGCGAGTACTGACCGTGGCCAACCAGAAGGGCGGCGTCGGCAAGACGACCACCACGGTGAACGTCGCAGCAGCCCTCGCCCAAGCGGGGCTGTCGGTGCTCGTCATCGACCTCGACCCGCAGGGCAACGCCAGCACCGCGCTGGGTATCGACCACCACGCGGAGGTTCCGTCGATCTACGACGTGCTGGTGGACGGCACGCCGATGCTCGAGGTGGTGCAGCCTTGCTCCACGGTCGAGAACCTGCACTGCGCGCCCGCCACCATCGACCTGGCCGGCGCCGAGATCGAGCTCGTGTCGCTGGTGGCGCGAGAGTCGCGGCTGCAGAAGGCGATCGCGGCGGCAGCGGAGCAGGGGCATTCCTACGACTACATCCTCATCGACTGCCCACCGAGTCTGGGTCTGCTCACGGTCAACGCCATGGTGGCCGCGAGCGAGGTCTTCATCCCGATCCAGTGCGAGTACTACGCCCTCGAGGGGCTGTCGCAGCTCCTCAAGAACATCGACCTGGTCAAACGCCACCTCAACCCGGCGCTTCACGTCTCGACGATCCTGCTCACGATGTACGACGGCCGCACCAGGCTCTCGGCCCAGGTTGCGGACGAGGTGCGCGAGCACTTCCCGGAGCAGGTGCTGCGCACGACGGTTCCGAGGTCGGTGCGAGTATCAGAGGCGCCGAGCTTCGGCGAGACGGTGATGACGTACGACCCGGCCAGCAGCGGCGCGCTCGCCTACCTCGAGGCCGCGGGCGAGCTGGCCGACCGTGGCGCAGCCGGGCGGGACTGACTGCACCGGAACACACGCATCACGTGAAACG
>CBHRRQ010000047.1:0-19779 GCA_966081555.1 uncultured Terrabacter sp. | reverse complement strand
GCACGTCACCTACCTGCAGCACCAGCAGTACCGGGCCGCCATCGGGGCCGAACTGCGGGGGTCATCTCGACGACGAGCCGGCCACCGCCCTCAAGGGGCATCCGCAGCACGATGCCGCGGCCCTCCTTGACGACCTCGAGCGGGCCATCGCCGGTCCTCGGCTTCATTGCTGCCATGGTTCCCCTTCCCTAGGAATCCTCGGTCTTTGGCCCCATTATTCCGTGTCTCGTTTGCGAGACCTAATTGGGGATGTGAGAGTCCGCACGTCAGGGCCCCGCAGGCCCCTTCCCGCTTCCCCGCCGGGACGGATTGGGACAGAGTGACGCCCATGACCGAGACCGCCGACCACCGCCCCACCGAGAGCCCCGACTCCCCCGCCCCGCTCCTCGTCGAGGTGACCGACGGGGTCGCATGGCTGCGGCTCAACCGGCCCGAGGCGATGAACAGCCTCGACAACGCCCTCAAGGACGCCCTCGTCTCGGCGCTGCACGAGGTCGGCGAGGACCCTGCCGTGCGCTGCGTGGTGCTGACCGGCAGCGGGCGCGCGTTCTGCGTCGGGCAGGACCTCAAGGAGCACGTGCGCAGCCTCGGCGACCCCACCTCCACGCTCGCCACCACGGTCACCGACCACTACAACCCGATCGTCATCGCCCTCTCGACGATGAACAAGCCGGTCGTGGCGGCGCTCAACGGGGTGGCCGCAGGAGCCGGGCTCAGCTTCGCGCTCGCCTGCGACTTCCGCATCGCCTCCGACCGGGCCGGCCTCAACACCTCGTTCGCCGGCATCGCCCTCTCGTGCGACTCAGGGGCGTCATGGTCGCTCCCCCGGCTCGTCGGACCGGCGCGCGCCAAGGAGCTGCTGCTGCTGCCGCGCACGGTCCCTGCCGAGGAGGCGCTGGCACTCGGCCTGGTGACGAAGGTCGTGCCGGCCGACGAGCTCGAGGCCGAGGCCGGCACGCTCGCGCGGCAGCTCGCCGAGGGTCCGACTCTCGCCTACGGCTCGATCCGGCGCGCCGTCGCATTCTCCGCGAGCGCCGACCTGGCCGATGCCCTCGCCAACGAGGCCGAGCTGATGGCCCTGACCGGCGCGAGCAACGACCACCGGGCCGCGGTCGACGCCTTCCTCGCCAAGCAGACCCCGACGTACACCGGCACCTGAGCGGCCCCGGCGCCCTTCGCCTCGACGCTCGCCTGGCTGATGGTCTGCAGGCACCGTCAGACCGCACGGCTCAAGGGGATGGGGCAGCGCTCGGTCGCGATGACGGGTGCCCGGGTGCCGGTGCGCAGGGAATCGGCGTAGGCGCGTTCGATGCGCTCCAGCTGTCGCCCCGGGTCGCGAGTGAGCGCGGCGGGCGTGACCCCGACGACCACCACCCTCACGGCCGACAGGTCCGCCCCCGCTTCCACGGTGGCGTCCCAGTCGAGGCCGTCCGCATGGAAGGCGCGCGACTGCACCAGGACCGCCATCCCGACGTCGTCGAACCACAGGTCCGGAGAGGTCAGTGCCTCGCCGGAGGGCCCCGCGAGCAGAGGGTTGGCCATCGGTGGAGGCAGCGTGCGCGAGCTCGCCACCAGCGCGAGCAGGTCGGCTTCGGGCACCGACCACGCACCGGCGGCGACCTCGTCGAGCACTCGGCGCAGCCGGACCGATCCCGCCCGGCCCCGGGCGTCCACCCAGTGCTCGAGGTCGTCGAGGCGCACGAGTCGCCGCTGGACGGCCTCGATGAGGAGTGCACGAGCGGTGCGTTCGTGCGGAATCTCTGCTGCGGCGTCGACGACCGCCCGCGGCAGGCACGCGAGACGAAGCGCTCCGCGAGACACGGTCGGTTCTCCGAGCAGGCTCGTGCTCCTGATGTCGACCCAGGCGATGCGGCGCGACTTGCGCGGAGCCGGCACGAGGATCCGGACCGGCAGGGTCACCGAGCAGGAGCGGATCCCGTGCAGGGCTGCAGCGGTGGAGCCGCCCAACCAGGCGCCCTCGCCAGGCAGGAGCTGGGCCGCGACGAGTCGCTGCTGGAGCGAGGGCAGACCGGTCTGCAGCACGTAGACCCCCGGGAGCAGCAGCCGCCAGTCGCGACCGACGCGCCACCGCAACGTTTCGCGGGTCACGCCGGACTCGAGCAGCTGCCGGCGCGTGATGACGCCGCACTGGGACTGCGCCAGCGCGGTCGCCTCTTCGCTGAGTGCCATGGCTCAGCCTGGGCTCCGGCTCGCTTCTGGCGTGCAGTGCGGGTCATGGCTGTGGACGAACGGCGAGGCTCTGGGGCAGGTGTGGACGAGTGGAGGCCCGACAACTGGCCTGCCACATGGTCTGCCAGCTGGGGTGGTGATCACCCCTCCAGCTGGCGGACCATGTGGTGGTCGTCGTGCAGGGCCGGAGCGGCGGGCGCCGAACGGGATGCCAGGCCTGGAAGGGCAGCCGGGCGATGGGGCTGCGGGCGGCAACGGCGGTTCAGGTCACGGGGGGAAGTCGCCGTTGGGGGACGGGACGTAGCGCCAGAGCACGTCGGTCCACCAGTACTGGCCCGCGACGAAGACGAGCAGCAGCGGCACGAACCGCCACAGCAGCCGCCGCCACGTGTTGCCGCGCCGGTCGCCCCAGCCTGCGCCCAGCACGACGACGAGCAGCGGGAAGAGCGGCAGGAGGTAGCGGAAGATGCTCGTGAAGGGGTCGAGCGAGGCGATGAGGTAGAAGGTGTAGCCGAGGGTCCAGGTGCGCAGGTCGGCGCCGAGGTTGCGGGCCCACGGGCCGACGACCACGAGCAGCACGACGATCGGCCCGCCGACCAGCCACGGCCCCCAGGTCGGGTCCTGCAGCCGGTCGACGTAGGGCACGAAGAGCTCGACCGTGTCGTAGCTGCGCCAGGCCGCCATCGTGTCGGTGTAGGCCGAGCTCGACCCGGTGCGCCACCACGCGATCGCCGGCCACAGCAGGCCGGAGACGCCGCAGCCGACGAGCGAGGCCAGCATCGACGCGTACGTGCCGGTCGAGATCGGCGACTCACGCCGCCGGCGCCACCGCATCACCACGACGACGAGCGTCACGAGCCCCAGCGGCGCGGCGATCGGTCGCGACAGGCCGATGAGCAGCGCCACCACGGTCGCGACCAGCCATCTCTCCCGCGACAGGGCGTAGAGGTAGCCGACGAGCAGCAGCATCGCGAGCGACTCGGTGTACGCGAGCTGCAGGGTGACCGAGGCGGGGAAGCTCGCCCACAGGGCGACGACGAGGTATGCCGCCGGGTCGCCGATGCGCGGACGCAGCAGCAGGCCCATGAGCACGGCGGCCCCGACGCCGCAGACCAGCGCGATGGTGGAGGCGACGGTGGGGAAGCCGAGCCCCGTCAGCGTCATGCCGAGCCGCGACAGCATGGGGAAGAGCGGGTAGAAGGCCCACGGGTTCTGCCCGACCCGCCCGGAGTCACCGATCGGCAGCACGTCGGGATACCCGGTCGCGGCGATCTTGCCGTACCACTCGCCGTCCCACAGCGCGGTGAACGAGAAGTAGGTGACCGGCACGCCGTCGCCGCCGGTCATGCTGCTCGGCACCTGCCGTGGCAGCACCACGAGCAGGATCGTCGTCGACACGACCCGGGCGAGTGCGTACGCGGCGAGCACCCAGCCGATGAAGACGCGTCGTGAAGTCGTGGGGCGCAGCGGGTGGAGCTCGGTCATGGGGTGCGTTCGTGCCCGCCGGTCGTGGCGGACGTCGCGGGTGCGGCGTCCTCGTCGATGACCGTCGTCTGGGGCCCGACGCCCCCGTCCGGGCCTGCGCCGCCCTCAGGGTCAGAGGCAGGAGCAGAGGCAGGCTCAGAGGCAGGGTCAGAGGCAGGGTCAGGGCTCGTGTCAGGGTCCCCGGCGCGCTCCGCCGGTGCCGGCGCCGGACCGGTCACCGGCTGGGCCCTCGGCTCGGGGTCCTCCTCCGGGGCGGCCGCGGCGGCCGCCGCATTGTCGTGCCCGCGCACCGCCTCGCCGGATGTGGTCGGCCCGGTGCCGCGCAGCACCGCGATCTCCTCGTCCTTCTCGCGCAGCTCGCGGCGCAGCCGGTCGACCACTCCGTCGACCTGGCTCATGCGGTAGCCGCGGGCCCCGACGTCGAAGACGAGGTCGTCGAAATCGGTGTCGGCGAGCGGCTCGTCGGGCAGCGGCTCGTGGCTCAGGCTCGAGCTCGCGCGTCCGAGCCCGCCGCCTGCGAGCCCGAGCAGGAGCGCGACGACGAGGCACAGCACGACGATCCCGACGAGGAGGATGAACCACTTCACGTGCGCGGCTCCTCGTAGGTGCGGATCAGCTTGACCGCCTCGTGCGGGTCGTCGGTGACGACGAGCCGGTCGAGGTCGTCCGGGCTGATCATGCCCGCCTCGAGGACCGTCGTGCGCAGCCAGTCGATGAGGCCCTGCCAGTACTCGCTGCCCATGAGCACGACGGGGAACTCGGTGACCTTCTGGGTCTGCGCCAGCGTCAGGGCCTCGAAGAGCTCGTCGAGCGTGCCGAACCCACCGGGCAGCACGATGAACCCGCGGGAGTACTTGAGGAACATGACCTTGCGCGCGAAGAAGTAGCGGAAGTTGATGCCGAGGTCGACGTACTCGTTGAGGCCTGTCTCGAAGGGCAGCTCGATGCCGAGCCCGACCGACGTGCCCCGCGCCTCGAACGCGCCGCGGTTGGCGGCCTCCATCGCGCCCGGGCCGCCGCCGGTGATGACGGCGTAGCCCTCCTCGACGAGCAGGCGCCCGACCTCCACGCCCATGGCGTATGCCGGGTCGTCGGGTCGCGTGCGGGCGGAGCCGAACACCGCGACCGCCGGGCCGAGCTCCGACAGCGCACCGAAGCCCTCGACGAACTCCGACTGGATGCGCATGACCCGCCACGGGTCGGCGTGCAGCCAGTCGGTGCGCTGGTGGGCCTCGAGCAGGCGCTGGTCGGTGGTGGTCCGGGGCACCTTGTGACGCCGCAGGGTCACCGGGCCGGTCTGGCGACGGTCCTCTCGCGGCTCCGCGGGCACGCGGGGGTCGGGCTGTTCGTCGGTCACACCGACAACCCTATGCGGAGCGGCTATGCGAGCCAGCGCAGCAGCGCGGCCTCCGCGTCGGCGTACTGCCCGACGGGGCAGCGCTCGTCGTCCATGTGGGCCAGGTTGGGGTCGCCGGGGCCGTAGTTGACGGCCGGGATGCCGAGCGTCGAGAAACGGGCGACGTCGGTCCAGCCCTCCTTGGCGCTCACCGGCACGCCCAAGGCGTCGATGAAGGCCTTGGCCGCGGGCAGGAGCAGACCCGGACGGGCACCGTCGGCGGCGTCGGTGAGCTCGACGTCGAACCCCTCGAAGACCTGGCGCACGTGGGCCAGCGCCGCGTCGGTGTCCTTGTCGGGGGCGTAGCGGTAGTTGACGGTGACGACGCAGCGGTCGGGGATGACGTTGCCGGCGATGCCGCCGGAGATGCCCACGGCCTGCAGCGCCTCGTGGTAGTCGAGACCGTCGACGGTGATGGTCTCGGCCTCGTAGGCGGACAGGCGTGCCAGCACCGGCGCGGCGTCGTGGATGGCGTTGTGCCCCTTCCACGGCCGGGCGGAGTGCGCGGCGATGCCCTTGGTCGTGATCTCGACGCGGAGCGTGCCCTTGCAGCCGCCCTCGATGGCGCCGTTGGTCGGCTCGAGCAGCACGGCGAAGTCGCCGACGAGCAGTTCGGGCGAGGTCTGGGCGAGCCGGGCCAGGCCGTTGAACTTCCCGTCGATCTCCTCGCACTCGTAGAAGAGGAAGGTGAGGTCGCGAGCCGGCTCGGTGACCTCGGCCGCGATGCGGAGCATGACGGCGACGCCGCCCTTCATGTCGACCGTGCCGCGGCCCCAGAGCACGTCGTCGACCCGGCGCGTCGGCAGGTTGGGCACGTCGGTCAGCGGCACCGTGTCGATGTGGCCGGCGAGCACGATGCGCTCGTCGCGGCCGAGCGAGGTGCGGGCGACGACGGTGTTGCCGTCACGGGTCACCTCGAGGTGCGCGAGCGGTCGCAGCGCGGCCTCGATGGCGTCGGCGAGGGCCTGCTCGTCCTTGCTCACCGACTCGATGTCGCAGATCGCCGCGGTGAGGGTGGTCACGTCGGCGCCGAGGTCGAGGGCCGGGCCGGGCGCGGAGGTCTGGTCGGCGGGCAGCGGGGTCGACGGCATACGGGGAAGGCTAGCCGCCTGCTGCTGCGGGTGGGCGCGCGAGTCCGCTCCGCGGGTGCGTGTGCCGACCTGTGGCCGTGCCCCATATCCTTGCGGCCATGTCGGAGCGCAGCGCATGGGGTCACGGACTGACGACGATCACGGACGACGGGCAGGTGCTCGACACCTGGTTCCCGCAGCCCGCGCTGGGCTCGGCACCCGCCGACGCGGCGGCGCCGGAGCAGCTCCAGTCGCTCGCGGGCACCGACGAGGCCCGTCGCGTGCGCACCGAGGTGCGGCTCGTCGAGATCGACCTCGACGCCGCCCCCGCCGACGCGCCGGACGCGTATCTGCGCCTGCACCTGCTGTCGCACTGCCTCGTCGCCCCCAACACCATCAACCTGGACGGCATCTTCGGCGCGCTGCCGAACGTCGCGTGGACCAGTGCCGGGGCGTGCGCGGTCGAGGGCTTCGAGCAGACCCGGCTGCGTCTGCGGGCCCGCGGGCAGCACGTCGCGGTCTACGGCGTCGACAAGTTCCCGCGGATGACCGACTACGTCGTGCCGCAGGGAGTGCGCATCGCCGACGCCGACCGCGTACGCCTTGGCGCCCACCTCTCCCCCGGCACCACCGTCATGCACGAGGGCTTCTGCAACTTCAACGCCGGCACGCTCGGGACCTCGATGGTCGAAGGCCGCATCGTGCAGGGGGTCGTCGTCGGCGACGGGTCCGACATCGGCGCCGGCGCCTCCATCATGGGCACGCTCTCGGGCGGCGGCACGGAACGCGTGAGCATCGGCGAGCGTTGTCTGGTCGGAGCCAACGGCGGCATCGGCATCGCTCTCGGCGACGACTGCGTCGTCGAGGCCGGGCTCTACGTGACGGCGGGGACCAAGGTGACGCTTCCCGACGGGTCCGTGGTCAAGGCCAAGGAGCTGTCGGGGTCGAGCAACATCCTGTTCATCCGCAACAGCGTCAGCGGTGCCGTCGAGGCCCGTGACCGCACGGGCACGGGCATCACGCTGAACGCGGCGCTGCACGCCAACGACTGAAGCCAGACCCGACCGACCTTCGACCGGTTCAGACCAGAGCCGGACCACCTGAGGACCCCATGCCGACGACCCGACCGGGCCCCACCCTCGCCGAATCCCGTGGCCGCGGGTCGTCGCGCGGGCGGACCCCCGCGCGGCGACGGCGGCGCTGGGTCAGCCTGCTCGTCGTGATTGCCCTCGTCGCCGGCGCCGGGTGGTTCGCCGCGCGCCTGCTCATCTCCAGCGTGGTCAACCCGCAGTGCACCATCAAGGCCTCCGGCATGACCGAGACCTTCGACCCCGACCAGACGGCCAACGCCGCGCTCATCTCCGCGCTGTCGGTCAAGCGGGACATGCCGCCGCGGGCCGCGACCATCGCCCTCACGACCGCCTTCCAGGAGTCGAAGATCCGCAACCTGCGCTACGGCGACCGCGACTCCGTCGGCCTCTTCCAGCAGCGGCCGAGCCAGGGCTGGGGCACCGAGAAGCAGATCCTCGACCCCGTCTACGCGACGAACCGGTTCTACGACGCCCTCGAGAAGTTCAAGGGCTACGAGACGGCCGACATCACCAAGATCGCGCAGCGGGTGCAGAAGAGCGGCTTCCCCGAGGCCTACCGCGACCACGAGGGCCAGGGACGCGTGCTCGCCTCGACGCTGACGGGCCACTCCCCCGCTGGTCTCACCTGCCGTCTCGACGCGGTCAAGCAGTCGGTGGCGCCCTCGCGCGTGGTCGGCGACCTGTCGCAACAGATGGGCGTCACCTCGGCGAAGGCCGGCGACGGAACGGTCACCGTCTCGGCCGGCGACGCGACGATCGCGTGGGCGGTCGCGCACTGGGCGGTGGCCCGCGCCGAGATGTACGGCGTCACGTCGGTCTCGATCGGCGAGCGCACGTGGGACCGCGACCACGGCGACGAGGGCTGGTCGCAGGGCACGGCCGGGACGACCGTGACCGTCAAGCTCGGCTGACGGCACACCTGCTCGGGGCTGCAGGGGCCCGTCAGCCGGTGACCCTGTCGAGGTGCTGGAGCAGGTCGTGCGCTGCCAGCTCGACGTCCTTGTGCCGCCACTCCGAAGCGCGGTAGACGCAGGCGATGAGCGCCGTGCGGTGGACCCGCCGCAGGTCGCCGTAGACGAAGGCGTAGCGCGCCTTCGTCTCGTCGTTCGCCCCTTCGGTCAGGCCCAGGTGCCACGCGGCGTACTCGTCCCACGAGTGCTTCTCGAGGTACGCGTTCTGGGCCTCGGCCCCCGGCTGGACCTGCCCCCAGTCGCTGTCGAGCACGTACTGGCGGGCGTCGATGCGCTCGCGGCAGCGGGCGACGGCCGCGTCGTTGACGAGGTACTTGGCCATCTCCCCATCATGCCGATGCCCCCGTCCCTTGCGGGGCGGGGGCATCGGGTGGATCCGGGTCGAGCGCTGGGCGCTCAGGCGGGGTAGCTGCGCTCGGCCTCGCCGGTGTAGATCTGGCGCGGGCGGCCGATCTTCGTCTCGGGGTCGTTCATCATCTCGCGCCACTGGGCGATCCAGCCCGGGAGGCGGCCGATGGCGAAGAGCACCGTGAACATCTTCGACTCGAAGCCCATGGCCTTGTAGATGAGGCCGGTGTAGAAGTCGACGTTCGGGTAGAGCTTGCGCTCGACGAAGTAGTCGTCTGCGAGGGCGATCTCCTCGAGGCCCTTGGCGATCTCGAGCAGTGGGTCGTTCTGGCCGAGCTTCTCGAGGATGTCGTCGGCGGCCTTCTTGATGATCGCCGCGCGCGGGTCGTAGTTCTTGTAGACGCGGTGCCCGAAGCCCATGAGGCGGACACCCTGCTCCTTGGCCTTGACCTTCTCCATGAACTTCTTCGGGTCGTCGCCCGACTCGTGGAGCTTGCCGAGCATCTCGAGGACGGCCTGGTTGGCGCCGCCGTGGAGCGGGCCCGACAGGGCGTGGATGCCGGCCGAAACGGAGTTGAAGAGGTTCGCGTGGGCCGAGCCGACGAGGCGCACCGTCGAGGTGGAGCAGTTCTGCTCGTGGTCGGCGTGCAGGATGAAGAGCAGGTCGAGGGCCTTGGCGACGGTCGGGTCGACCTCGTAGGGCTCCACCGGGTAGCCGAACGTCATGCGCAGGAAGTTCTCGACGAACGACAGCGAGTTGTCGGGGTACATGTACGGCTGGCCGACGCTCTTCTTGTGCGCCATGGCCGCGATCGTCGGCAACTTCGCGAGGAGGCGGACGGTCGAGATCTCGACCTGCTCCTGGTCGAACGGGTCGAGGCTGTCCTGGTAGAACGTGCCGAGCGCCGAGACGGCCGAGCTGAGCACGGGCATCGGGTGCGCGTCGCGCGGGAAGCCGTTGAAGAACGCGCGGAGGTCCTCGTGCAGCATCGTGTGCCGGCGGATCGAGTCCTCGAAGCGGGTCAGCTCCTCGGGCGTCGGCAGCTCGCCGTAGATGAGCAGGTAGGCAACCTCGACGAACGTCGACTTCTCGGCCAGCTCTGCGATGGGGTAGCCGCGGTAGCGCAGGATGCCCTGGTCGCCGTCGATGTAGGTGATCGCGCTCTTGCACGATGCGGTGTTGACGAAGCCGACGTCGTAGGTGACGAGGCCGGTCTCCTTCAGCAGGGAGCTCACACCGAGCCCGTCGTTGCCCTCTACGGCGTCGACTCCCGGGAACGTGAGTTCCTTGTCTGCGACCTTGAGTGTCGCGTCCACTGCCTTCGTCACTGTTCCTCGCCTCCTGTCACTCCGGCCCAAAGTCGCCGGACGTATCCGCGAGCGACGTTACCCCAGCGTGCTCCACCCTGAGAAAACAGGTCCATCCCCGGACGACCGACCACCGGAACCGTGGTGACGCGGGTCACGCCCGGCGTCAGAGACGCTCGCAGGCCTCGGCGATGCGCTCGTCGCTGGCCGTCAGCGCGATGCGCACGTGGCGCGCCCCAGCGGCGCCGTAGAACGACCCCGGCGCCACGAGGATGCCACGGTCGGCGAACTCGGAAACCGTTGTCCAGCAGTCCTCTTCGCGGGTCGCCCAGAGGTAGAGCCCCGCCTCCGAGTGGTCGACGCGCAGCCCCGCACGGGACACCGCTGCAAGCAGCAGCTCGCGCCTCCTGGCGTATGCCGTCCGCTGCGCCTCGACGTGGGCGTCGTCGCGCAGCGCCACCGCCATGGCGTGCTGCACCGGTGTGGGCATGATCATGCCCGCGTGCTTGCGCACCTCGAGGATGGTGCCGATGATCGCCGGGTCGCCGGCGACGAAGGCCGCCCGGTAGCCGGCGAGGTTGGACTGCTTGGAGAGGGAGTAGACGGCCAGCAGTCCGGAGTGGTCACCGCCGCAGACGTCGGGATGCAGGATGCTCGGCGTCGACGTGCCGAGCTGGCCCTCGCGCCAGTCGAGTTCGGCGTAGCACTCGTCGCTCGCGACCACCACGCCGTGCTCGCGGGCCCACTCGACGACCTTGCGCAGGTGCTCCACGCCGAGCACCTGGCCGTTGGGGTTGCCGGGGCTGTTGAGCCACAGGAGCTTCGGCGTGGTGGCAGCCGTGAGCGGCCCGAGGCTCGTCAACGACTGGGCGACGACTGCGGTGGCGCCGGCGATGCGGGCCCCGATGTCGTAGGTGGGGTAGGCGACGGCCGGGATGCCGACGACGTCGCCGCCGCGGAGGCCGAGGAGGGTCGGCAGCCAGGCGACGAGCTCCTTGCTGCCGATGGTCGGCAGCACTCCGTCGGTGCCGAGGCCCGTCACGCCGCGACGTCGCGCGAACCACTCGACGACGGCCTCGCGCACGTCGGTGGTGCCGACGGTCAGCGGGTAGCCGGGGGCGTCGGCCGCCTCGGCCAGCGCACGGCGTACGACCTCGGGAGTCGGGTCGACGGGGGTGCCGACGGACAGGTCGACGATGCCCCCCGGATGCGCGACCGCTCGCGCCTTGTAGGGCGCGAGCGAGTCCCAGGGGAAGTCAGGAAGGTCGAGCCCGCGTACGGGCCCGCCGGCGAGCGTCACTCGTCGTGCTCCTGCGGGGGCAGAGCCTCGATGAGCGGGTGGTCCTTGTCGATGACGCCGAGCTTCGCCGCGCCACCGGGGCTGCCGAGGTCGTTGAAGAACTCGACATTCGCGTTGTAGTAGTCGGCCCACTGCTCGGGAACGTCGTCCTCGTAGTAGATCGCCTCGACGGGGCACACGGGCTCGCAGGCGCCGCAGTCCACGCACTCGTCGGGGTGGATGTAGAGCGACCGCTTGCCCTCGTAGATGCAGTCGACCGGACACTCCTCGATGCAGGCACGGTCCTTCAGGTCGACGCAAGGCTGGGCGATGACGTAGGTCATGGGGAGCGGGACCTCCTGTGGAGCGTTCGGGAGCAGTTGCTGCACCGCCTAGTATGCCGGACATGAACGGCGAGCCCACGCACGGCCCCACCGATGAGACCAACTCCGACACGGGCTCCCGCACCGACTCGCAGACCGGCTCTCGCGGCGCAGCGGGGACGAGCGTTCCGGTCGGCACCGACACCCCCGGGCACCGCCTCACCGCGGGCCTGACCATCGGCAGCCGGGTCGTCGTGCGCTACCGCCTCGAGGAGGGCGAGGGCGCTGCCGCGACCGACTTCCTCGGCGAGCTCGTCGCCCGCAACGCCGACTTCCTCATCGTCGACACGAAGACCGAGCGCGTGAAGCTGATCCGCGCCGACGTGCTCGCCGCCAAGGACGTGCCGCCGCCCGCCAGCCGCGCCGGCCGACCGCACGAGCGCGTCTCGGCCGACGACCTCGAGAAGCTCATGGCCAAGGGGTGGCAGGCGGTCGACCGGGGCGGCGTCGGCGACTGGGTGCTGCGGGCCTCGGGCGGCTTCACCGGGCGCGCCAACTCGGTGCTCGTCGTGGGCGACCCCAGCCTGCCCGTCGAGCGCGCCATCGACTTCGCCGAGAAGTGGTACGCCGACCGTGAGCGACCCGCGATCTTCCAGGTGCACGGCGGGACTGGCTTCGACCCGACCGAGCAGCCCGCTGTCGCAGCGCTGCTCGAGCGCGGCTACGTCGTCGGCGGGGGCCGTGACAACTGGCAGCGCGTGCTCGTCATGACCGGCCTCTCCGCCGCGGTCCCCCCGCTGACCGAGCAGTCCGCCACCGTCACCGCCGACGCACAGCTGCAGCTCGACTGGCTCACCGCCTACGGCGAGCAGCGCTCGATCGTGCCCGGCGCGACCGAGGCCGTGCTCACCGGCAGCGACGGTCAGCTCTTCCTCTCGGTGCGCGACCCGCAGACGAACGCGATCATCGGACTCGCACGCCTGGCGATCCACCCCGGCTGGGCCGGGATCTTCGGCCTGTGGGTGCACCCCGACCACCGGCGTTCGGGCCTCGCGACGACGATCGTGTCGGCGGCGGTCATGGTGGCGCGCGAGAACAACATGCCCGCCATGTACCTCCAGGTCTCCGACGACAACGCGGCGGGGGTCGCGTTCTGGCAGGGCCTCGGCTTCACGGTGCACCACGAGTACACCTACGTGGCGAAGGCCTCGGCCTGACGGCTCGTCACCTCCCCTGACGAGTCGTCACGGCTCCTGCCGGGTCGTCACGGCTCCTGCCGGATGGTCACGGCGGCGTGGCCGCCGGGTTGGTGCAGACGACCTCGTCCTCCGGGATGTAGTGCGTGCGGACCGACTCGCTCTTGACGAGCGCCGTCGTGCCGTGGCGGAACCACTGCCTCGTCACCGTCACGTCGAAGCCGGGGTTCGGCTGCTGCGGGTAGCACTTGAGGCTGTCGTTGCGAATCGTCTTGGGCGGCACGACGTTTCGCCGTGGCCCTTTGACCGACTTGATGTCCCACGTCTTCGTGCTCCAGACGCGTCCGTGGACGTAGCCACCCTCGACCCACGTCTGCAGGAGCATCCCGAAGGGCGTGTCGTTCTTCCACTTGTTGTCGACGCTCGGCCAGTACACCGTCGCCTCGCGCCCCTCGGGGTAGCGCGGGATGAAGAAGGCGTGCGCCGTGAAGTCCTGGATGTCAGCGCCGGCGAAGTAGGCCATGTTGTAGATCACCGTCGAGACCTGGCTGATGCCACCACCCGTGCCACGGGTCAACCGGCCGTTGATGATCACGGTGCCGTCGGCATACCCCTTGTCGGTGGTCCTCTCGCCGAGGATCCCGTTGAGGCTGAAGGTGCCTCCGGGCGGCACGTAGGTGCCGTTGATGCGCTTCGTCGCCACGACCAGGTTGTTGGTGCGGGTCGTGTCGTTCGTCGGGAACGGGCTCTTGAAGTCGACGACCAGCGTCGTGACGCCGGCCTTCTGGGCGTCCTCCGTCGTGAACGGCGGCCGCGCGACGGAGGGGCTGACGTCGACGGTGCGGTTGGTGCCGGAGATGGCGGCGACGACCCGCTTGCCGACGGCGTCCGCGTCGAGCGCCAGGCCGTCCACCGACGGGACCAGGCGCGGCTTGCCGTTGGCCGCCTCGAAGACCCAGCGCGCGCTGGTCGCGGCCTTGGTCGAGGCCCGGACCTTCGTCGACACGAGCTTCGTCAGGGCCGGCTCGTCGAAGGCCGGCTCGAGCCCGCCGGCGC
Organism: uncultured Terrabacter sp.; assembly: GCA_966081555.1. GTDB lineage: Bacteria > Actinomycetota > Actinomycetes > Actinomycetales > Dermatophilaceae > Terrabacter. The sequence continues at coordinate 6,066 of CBHRRQ010000047.1, read as the reverse complement.
CGTCGGGCACCACCGAGACCATCGACGCGTACTCCGCCGGTGCGAGCATGGCCCGGGTGGCGCCGCTGACGAGGGTCAGCGGCCGTGACATCGCCGTGCTGCCGAACTGGTCGGCGGTCTGCTGCACGGTCTCGGCGCTGACCTGGGGGTCCGTCTCGCGGACCGTCGCGGTCGCCTCGGTCGACTCGGGAAAGGCCTTGCGCAGGGCGAGCTTGGTGGCCGCGATGTCGAGCGTGCGTCCGGGCACCGGCAGGTCGACCGCGACCGAGCCGCCGGGGAAGGTCACCCGCCCCTCGACAGGCGCCACGGCCACCCCGGGGGCGAGCTTCTCGAGGTACGCGGTGAGACGGTCGTCGTCGGCGCTCGTGAGCAGCGGCGCCTCGACCGACCCGGTCAGCTTGTCCCAGACCCGGCGCGGGTCGAGGGTGAAGCCGGTGAGCCCGTCGAGCGACCGCGCCGCCTCGACGCTCAGACCGGCGTCGCGCGGCACCACCTGGACGGGTTCGTCGCGCCCCGGGACGGTGAGCGCGATGGGCGTCGCGAGCAGCGAGCGCGACCCCTTGTCGATGGCCGCCCGCGCGGCTTCGGGCGTCATGCCCCCGACCTGGATGCCGCCCACCGACACCGCCGAGGGCACGTGCTGCGACGACCACGTGCAGAGCCCGGCGTAGCCACCGCCCAGCACGACGAGGGCGACGACCAGACGGAGCGCGGTGGATCGTCGCTCGCGGCGATCGTCACGGCTCGGGACGTACTGGTCGTCGGACATCGGCTCTCCGGTCAGCGGATCGGGTGGCACGAAGGTAACGCCCCGAGTCCGACATTTCGGCGAGGCGCGTCCCCGAGTCTGCGCCCGTGACGCGATCGTTGCCCGCCGACCGGTGGTGACGGAGCGTTCTCTCGATCGAGGCCAGGTGCTCCACACACGATCGAGAGAACGCGTAGTCACGCACCCGGCGTGACCATGCGTTCTCTCGATCGGGGTCAGGCGAGGAGGTCGGTGCCGCGGCTTCCGGTCGGCTGCCAGGTGAGCGGGTCGACCTGGCGGAAGCCCTCGCGGCCCGTCGTGCGCACCGCGATGAAGTTCGAGAGGGCGTGCACGTCCTCGCTCGCCACGAGCACCTGGGTGGCGTGCTCGCGCAGGGCCGCGTTCTTCACCGCGCGGGCTGCGTCGTCGTGGACGACGTGCGTCACGGCGTCGTCGTCGACGACCGAGGGCGGGAAGGAGTCGTCCGCCGCGGGAACCACGAGCGCCGGAGCATCGGGCCCTGCGTCGGCCACCACTCCCCCGAGCCCGGGCTCGTGCCACCAGGCCGAGGTGTCCAGCAGTGCCGGGTCGGCCGAGGCCAGCCAGGCGCGGTCCTCTCGCACCCACCCGGAGGGCGTCAGGATCTCGTAGGTGCGCGAGGGCAGCTCCGAGGCGTCGAGCAGCTGCAGGGCGCGTCGCGTGACGCGGTGCGTCTGGATGTGGTCGGGATGGCCGTAGCCGCCGTGCTCGTCGTACGTGACGACGACATCGGGACGCAGCCGTCTCAGCACGTCCGCAACGATCGCACCCGCTCCGTCGAGGTCGGCGGCGGCGAAGGCCTCCGCCCGGGCAGCAGCGGGCGACCCTGCCATGCCGGAGTCGCGGTAGCGCGACAGGCGCCCGGCCGACGGGTCGGCGCCCAGGACGTGCATCGTGGCCCCGATGTGCGCCAGGGCCCGCGTCAGCTCGCCGTGCCGGTAGGGCCCGAGCGCGTCGGAGCGGTCCCCTTCGAGGTGCGCCAGGCCCGGAGGGATGACCTCGCCCTCCTCGCCGAGGGTGCATGTCAGGACGTGCACGTCGTCGCCGCGCGCGACGTGGTGGGCCATGGTGACGCCGCACGTGAGGGTCTCGTCGTCGGGGTGGGCGTGGACGAAGAGCAGGCGGGGCACGGGTGTCCTCTCGGTCGGTCGGTTCGGCGGGGCCCCGGGTCAGCGCACCGACACGGTGGCGAGGTCGACGATGCCGCCCACGGCGTGGTCCTCGTAGGACCGGACGCCGGCCCCGTGCAGGTAGAGGGCCTTGGTCGCGGAGAGCGCGATGTAGCCCACCTGGCTGCGGATCGTGCCGTCGGCCTGCTCCCACACCTTGGCCCGGGCTGCGGGGTCGGCCGTGGCGTCGGCCTTGTCGATGAGCGCGTTCACGGCGTCGCTGGAGAAGTAGCCGACGTCCTGGCCCGGACCCGAGGAGTCGATGTTGATGCGCGGGTCGAAGAGCGCCGGCAGCACCCCGCCCGCGGACGGCCAGTCGGGGGTCCACACGCCGCGGAAGAGGTCGTAGGAGCCCACCGACGTGGGCTTCTCGATCTCCTCGTAGTACTCCTCGGGAGCCACGCCCTTCAGCTCGACCTCGAAGCCCGCGCGCTCCCACCCGGCGACCAGGGCGGCATACGCCTTGTCGGCGAGCACGGAGCGCGCGTAGACGAGGCGCAGCTTCACCGGCAGCGTGACGCCCGCCTGCTGCAGCATCCGGCGCGCCGCCTCCGGGTCGCCCTCGACACCGCTGCCTGCCGGCGGCTTCACCGACGCGGGGTAGACGGCCGGCGACAGGACCGACCAGGTGGGGGTGCCGGCGCCCTCGCCGCCCGTCGCCGCGACGTAGGTGGCGCGGTTGGTCGAGGCCGCGAGCGCCTTGCGCACCGCCGGGTCGGCCAGCGCCTTGCTGCGCATGTTGAGGGCGAGGTAGTCGACGTTGCCGGTGTAGGGGAAGGTGAGCCGTGCCTGCAGGTCGGTGCCGGCCTGGTTGCGCAGTGTCGGGCTCGCCTGCACCCACGAGACGGCATACGCGTCGTCGGCCTGCTGGTTGAGCAGCCGCTGGATGACGGCCGACTCACCGAGCCCCGAGGACACCTGGATCTCGTCGGGGTAGGCGTGCCGGATCGGGTCGGTGCGAGGGTCCCAGTGCTCGTTGCGCACGAAGGTGCCGCCCTTGCCGACGACCCACGGCGCCTCGAGGCGGTACGGCCCGCTCGACATGACGGCATATGACGCCTTGTCGGTCTTGGTGTCGGCCGACGCCTTGCGCGGGGCGAACTCGGGCAGCGCGACGATGTGCGGGAAGTCCGGCTCGGCGTCGCGCAGCCGGAAGGTGACGGTGCGGCCCTTGCACGAGACGGCGCGGTCGAAGTCGGCCTGGTGGGCGGTGTCCGAGGGGCCGGCGTAGACCGGCTTCTCGAGGCCCTCGGCCGTGACCCGCGTGGGCATGTCGAGCAGGTAGCTGGCGTAGTTGGTGCCCCCGACGTGCGTGCGCCGGTCGAAGGTGCGGGCCACGCCGTGGCGCACGTCGTCGCAGGTGATCGGCGAGCCGTCCTGCCACTGGAGGCCCTCACGCAGCGTGAAGCTCCACGCGCGCGCGCCGTCGGACGGCGTGCCCGCGTCGGTCGCGAGGTCGCCCTGCACCTCGCGCTGCTGCGCCCCCGTGCCGTATGCCGTGAGGCCCCTGACGAAGGTGCGCTGGGCGAAGAACGCCTCCGGGCCGACGTACATCAGCTGCGGGTCCCACGTCGCGATGGTGCCTGCGACGAGGACCTGCAGCGTGCCGCCGGGCTGCCCGCCCGTCGACGCCGCCGGCCCCGACGCAGCCGCGGGGCCGGCCGGGACAGCGCTCTGCGCCGACGGTTCGGGCGTGCCCGAGCACGCCGTGGCACCCGCTGCCAGGAGGGCAGCGCCGACCCCGACGGCCAGTGACCTCCTCAGCCCGCGTCCCACGGCGCGCACCGGTCGGTCAGCCCTCGGCCTTCGCCGCCGACCGCGCGCGGGAGGCGGTGCGAGCACGCTCGCCGGCGTCGAGGACGACCTTGCGGATGCGGACGGTCTCGGGCGTCACCTCGACGCACTCGTCCTCGCGGCAGAACTCGAGGCTCTGCTCGAGGCTGAGCTTGCGCGGCGGGACGATCTTCTCGAAGTTGTCGGAGGAGGAGGCGCGCACGTTGGTGAGCTTCTTCTCCTTCGTGATGTTGACGTCCATGTCGTCGGCGCGGGAGTTCTCGCCGACGATCATGCCCTCGTAGACCTCGGTCGTGGGCTCGACGAAGAGGACGCCGCGCTCCTGGAGGTTGACCATGGCGTAGGAGGTGACGACACCGGTGCGGTCGGAGACCAGCGAGCCGCTCGTGCGGGTGGTGATGGTGCCGAACCACGGCTCGTAGTCCTCGAACACGTGGTGGGCGATGCCCGTGCCGCGCGTCTCGGTGAGGAACTCCGTGCGGAAGCCGATGAGGCCACGGCTGGGCACGAGGAACTCCATGCGGATCCAGCCGGTGCCGTGGTTGGTCATCTGCTCCAGGCGGCCCTTGCGGGCGGCCATGATCTGCGTGATGGCGCCGAGGAACTCCTCGGGGGTGTCGATGGTGAGGCGCTCGACGGGCTCGTGGACCTTGCCGTCGACCTCGCGCGTCACGACCTGCGGCTTGCCGACGGTCAGCTCGTAGCCCTCGCGGCGCATCTGCTCGACGAGGATCGCCAGCGCCAGCTCGCCGCGGCCCTGGACCTCCCACGCGTCGGGGCGCTCGGTCGGGAGGACGCGGAGCGAGACGTTGCCGACGAGCTCGGAGTCGAGGCGATCCTTGACCAGGCGCGCGGTGACCTTGCCGCCCTTGACCTTGCCGACCAGCGGCGAGGTGTTGGTGCCGATGGTCATCGAGATGGCCGGCTCGTCGACGTGGATGAGCGGCAGCGCGACCGGGTTCTCGGCGTCGGCGAGGGTCTCGCCGATGGTGATGTCGGGGATGCCGGCGATGGCGACGATGTCACCGGGGCCGGCGGACTCGCCGGGGACGCGCTCGAGGCCCTCGGTGACGAGGAGCTCGGTGATGCGCACGTTCTTGACCGCGCCGTCGCGCTTGATCCACGCGACCGTCTGGCCCTTCTTCAGGTGGCCCTGGTGGATGCGCAGCAGCGCGAGGCGACCCAGGAACGGCGAGGAGTCGAGGTTGGTGACGTGGGCCTGCAGCGGCGCGCCCTCGTCGTACTGCGGGGCGGGGATGGTCTCGAGGATCGTCTTGAAGAGCGGCTCGAGGTCGGAGCCCTCCGGCATGGTGCCGTTCTCCGGCTGCTCGAGGGAGGCGATGCCGGCCTTGCCCGAGGCGTAGACGACCGGGAAGTCGAGGGCGTCCTGGCTGTGGGAGTCGTCGAGGAGGTCCATGAAGAGCTCGTAGGACTCGTCGACGACCTCGGTGATGCGGGCGTCGCCGCGGTCGGTCTTGTTGACGACCAGGATCACCGGCATGTCGGCGTTGAGCGCCTTGCGCAGCACGAAGCGGGTCTGCGGCAGCGGGCCCTCGGAGGCGTCGACAAGGAGCACGACGCCGTCGACCATCGACAGGCCGCGCTCGACCTCGCCACCGAAGTCGGCGTGGCCGGGGGTGTCGATGATGTTGATGGTGACGCCGTCGGCGAGACCGCGGTCGGAGGCCGCCTTGCCCGTGTAGTGGATCGCGGTGTTCTTCGCGAGGATCGTGATGCCCTTCTCGCGCTCGAGGTCACCGGAGTCCATCGCGCGCTCGTCGACGTGCTGGTGCTCGCCGAACGCGCCGGCCTGCCAGAGCATCTTGTCGACGAGAGTGGTCTTGCCATGGTCGACGTGGGCGACGATGGCGACGTTGCGGATGTCCGCGCGGGTCTTCATGGGCATGGGGAACAGTCTCTCAGGGTTTCGGGGGTGGTCCTGACCACGGCGAGGGCGCTCGCCGCGGTGCCTGTGGGGCGTCAGGTGCTGCTGGTGCGGCGGAGCACGGCCTCGAGCTGCTCGACGATCGGCAGGTCGGCGGGCAGCCACGCCACGGCGCGCAGCTCGTCGAGCCCGAGCCACCGCAGCTCGTCGTGGTCCTCGATCGGGGCCGGGGTGCCCTCGACGACCTCGGCGAGCCACACGAGCATCTCGTAGCGGTCGCCGAGGGGCCAGGTGCTGCCCGGCAGCGGCCCCGGCAGGTGCGCACCGAGCTGGACGCGCACGCCGAGCTCCTCGAGCACCTCCCGGTGCAGGGCCGAGAGGGGCGACTCGCCGTCGTCGACCTTGCCGCCGGGCAGCTCCCAGCCGCCCGC
>CBHRRQ010000046.1:0-19905 GCA_966081555.1 uncultured Terrabacter sp. | reverse complement strand
CTCAGGCGGGGCCCTTCGTCGTCGGCGCGGGGGCTCTCAGGAGCGCTGCGCGAACGCCGAGATGCCGAACCCGTCAGTGGCAGGCACGCGGACCTCGTTGCCGGAGTAGGAGATTCCGCCCACGACCGGTGAGGCGACGGACCACCAGGCGGCGTCGAGATCGCTGACGGCGGTCGTCGGTTCTGCTGCGACGACTGCCGCGGCCGCCCCGACGCCGACGTGGCTCTCCATCATGGAGCCGACGATGGTGCCGAGCCCGGCGTCGTGGGCACGGCGGAGCATGTCGCGCCCGACGGTGAGCGATCCGCACTTGGCGAGCTTGACGTTGACGAGGTCGGCCGCGCCGAGCCGGATGATGCGCTCGAGGTCGTGCGGGCCGTAGCAGGACTCGTCGGCCATGACCGGCAGTCCGACGCGCTCCCGCACCCACGCGAGCCCCTCGACGTCGTCGGCGACGACCGGCTGCTCGACGAGCTCGACCCCGAGGTCGGCCACCTCGAGGGCACGGATGACCTGCACGGCCTCCTCCCGGGTCCAGCCCTGGTTCGCGTCGAGCCGGATGGCGACCTCCGGTCCGACGGCGTCGCGCACCGACGCCACGCGCTGCACGTCGGTGCTCGCGTCGGTGCCGACCTTCATCTTGAGCGTGCGGAACCCGTCCGAGACCCGTGCGCGGGCGGTGTCGGCGAGGGCGTCGGCAGCCCCGGCCGAGAGGGTGACGTCGGTGGTCAGCACGTCGGGTATGCCGTCCGCCCCCGACCCGAGCAGGGCGGCGACGGACGTGCCCTCCGCCTGGGCGACGAGGTCGTGGAGCGCCGCGTCGAGGGCCGCCTTGGCGCCGAAGTTGCGGGCGACCGCGCGCTGCACGGCCGCGGCTGCCACGGAGAGGTCGTCGCGGTCGTCGAGGCGTCGACCGGTGACCGCGGGCGCCAGCATCTGCTCGATGCACGCGGTCGCACTCGCCAGGGACTCCCCCGTCACCTGCCACACCTGCGGAGCCTCGCCCCACCCGGTGCGGCCGTCGCTGTCGGTGACCCTCACGATGACCGTGTCGGTGGTCTCGGTGCGGCGCAGCGCCGTGACGAAGGGCGTGTGGAGCGGCACGGAGGAGACCGTGGTGACGACCCGCTCGACCGTCGTCATCAGTCGGCCCCCGAGGCGGGGGTGGACTGCGCCTCGGACACGTCCTCGACGGCATACGGCCCGGCCTGCTCGGGGTGCTCGGGGTGCTCGGCCCGCCACACGTCGCGTGCGATGCCGGCGACGAAGGCCGCGGCCTCCGTCTCGTCGAGCGCGATGGTGGTGCAGACGGCGAGGACGAACGGCTCCTCGCCGGGAGGGCGCACGAGGGCGACGTCGTGCGAGACGCCGGGGATCCACCCGGACTTGCTCGCAGTCGGGGTGCCCTCGGGCAGTCCGGCCGGCACCTGGTCGACGTGGACCTGGCGCGAGAGCAGCTCCTCGACCGGACCGAGCACCGCGTCGCCGCCGAGGGCGGGCTCGCGTCGCGCGACGGCTGCCATGAGCAGCCCGAGGTCGCCTGCGGTGACGGTGTTGGTGATCCCGGCCTCGCGGGCGCGCGCGTCCTCGATGCCGCGGCCCACGACCGTCGTGGACGAGCACCCGGTGAGGCGCAGCACGTCGGCGACCTCGGCGAGACCGACGACGCCGACGAGCAGGTTGGTGGCGATGTTGCTGGACCGGGTGATGGCCCGGTCGGCGAGCTCCGCGAGTGCGCACGTGCCGCCGATGACGGCCCACGTCTCGGGGTCCTGGTCGTCGTCGGCGTCGAGGGAGAACGGAGACCCGTCGAGCACGGACGCGAAGGTGGAGGTCACGGCCACCGGCTGGTCGAGCTCGAGCTCACCCCTCACCACCCGCCGGAACGCGGCGATGACGAGCGGGAGCTTCATCGTCGACGCGGCGTAGTGGGACGCGTGCGCGTCGTGCGACCACCGCTCGCGGCCGTCGGTGCCGCCGAGCCACACCGACACGGTGGCATCACCGGACGAGGTGAGCTGCTCGAGGCGGGCGTCGATCTGCGAGAAGGGCGTCGGCACCTTCGAGAATGTAGACGATCAGGCCGCGGAGGCCGACACCACGTCGCCAGAGGGGACCGGCAGCGGCACGGTGGGCGCGAGGCCCTCGCTCTCGGCCATGCGGTTGGAGACGTCGATGAGCACCCGCGACAGCGGCAGGTCGAGAGCGCCGCAGATCGAGGCGAGCAGCTCGGAGCTGGCCTCCTTCTCACCGCGCTCGACCTCGCTGAGGTAGCCGAGCGACACCGACGCGGTGGCGGAGACCTCACGGAGGGTGCGGCCCTGGGCGCGGCGACGCTCGCGGAGGACGTCACCGAGCTCGCGTCGCAAGAGTGTCGTCATGCCGTCCTCCTTCAGGTCGCTGGTGCGGGGTCGTGCGGTGCCGGTGGCCCGTGCGGGTGACCCGACACGCCTACCGTACCCCGAGGGTCCCCCGCTGGTGCCAGTGTTCGGCGCGTGGCGCCGGTCTCCTGGTCCGCGAGCCCGAGCACCGCGGCGACGCTGGCCGCCCGGATCTGGGCTCTGGTCCCGTTCAACTCCAGAGCCCGCGTCACTGTTCCCGAGGGGCCTGCGACGGCGACGTGGACGGTGCCGGGCGGCTTGCCCTCGGACGGCCCGGGGCCGGCGACGCCGGTCGTGGACAGGCCCCAGGTGGCACCCAGCCGACGGCGTACGCCCTCGGCCATGGCGACGGCCACGGCCGGGTCGACGGTGCCCACGCGGGCGACGAGGTCGGCCGGGACGTCGAGCAGCGCGGTCTTCACCTCGGCCGCGTACGCGACCACGCCACCGAGGAGCACCGCCGACGCACCGGGGGTGTCGGCGATGGTCGCCGCCACCAGACCGGCCGTGAGCGACTCCGCGCAGGCGAGCGTCTCGCCGCGCTCGGTGAGCCGCCCGACGAGTCGCGCCCCGGCGCTCGCCTGCGGGCTCGCGGTCAGCGGGTCGTCGGTGGGTGCCACGTCGGTGCCACGTCAGTCGCGGTTCGGGGTCTTCTCGGGCGGGACGGGTCCGACCCCGCTGCTCGACGTCGGGGCCGAGCCGGTGGGGGCGGGCCCGCGCGCAGGGGTCGACGCGTCGGAGTCGTCGCGAGCGCCCCACTGGGCCCGCTGCGCGGCCCGCGCCTCGCGCTCGGCGGCCCGGGCGGCCCTGCGCAGCCGGGTGCGCTCGCTCGTCTCACGCAGCCGGGCGGCCTTGAAGACGTAGTCGACGCCGCTCAGCACCGTCATGACGAGCGCAGCCCCGAGCAGCACGTAGGCGGCGGTCGTCAGCACCCCGCTGAAGGGCCACACCCAGAGGGGCAGCGTCAGTGAGCCGAGCGACAGGGTCTGGAGCATCGTCTTGAGCTTGCCGCCGCGACCGGCCGGCATGACGCCATGACGGATCACGACGAAGCGGAGCACGGTGATGCCGACCTCGCGCACGAGGATGACGACCGTCACCCACCACCACACGACGCCGAGGAGCGAGAGCCCGATGAAGGCGGTGCCGGTGAGCGCCTTGTCGGCGATGGGGTCGGCGACCTTGCCGAAGTTCGTGATCTCGCCGCGGCGGCGCGCCAGCTTGCCGTCGACGCCATCGGTGACCGCGGCCAGCGCGAAGACCACCCACGCCCAGAAGCGCCACCACGGCTCGTGGCCGCCGTCCTGGAAGAGGAGCACGGCGTAGACCGGGACGAGCAGGAAGCGCAGCACCGTCAGGGCGTTGGGCAGGTTCCAGTCGGTGGGCCGGGGCGCGGGCCCCTCCCCCCGGTGGAAGGTCTGCGGCGTCATCGCGGCTCCGCGACGAGGTCGATCCCCTCGGTGGCGACGACGACGGCCTCGACGAGGTCGCCGACCTGCGGCGTGGGCGCCCCGTCCGGCACATGGACGACCGTGACGCCGTCGACGTCGGGGCCCTGGAAGGCGGCCCGCCCGACGGCTGAGCCGTCCTCCTCGTCGATCTCCTCGACGAGGACGACGACGTGCTCGCCGATGCGCTCCTCGGCGCGCTGCGCGTTGAGCTCCTCGACGAGCCGCGTGAAGCGGTCCAGGCGCTCGGCGACGACCTCGGGAGCGAGGTGCCCGGTGTAGCCCTCGGCCTCGGTGCCGTCCTCGTCGGAGTAGCCGAAGACGCCGACGACGTCGAGGCGCGCCTCGGTGAGGAACGCCTCGAGCTCGTCGAGGTCGGCCTCGGTCTCGCCCGGGAAGCCGACGATGACGTTGCACCGGATGCCGGCCTCGGGTGCGTCCGCCCGCACGCGGGCCAGCAGGTCGAGGAACGCCTCGCGCGAGCCGAAGCGGCGCATGGAGCGCAGCAGCGGCTCCGACGCGTGCTGGAACGAGATGTCGTAGTAGGGCACGACACCCGGTGTGCCGGCCATGGCCCGCAGCAGCCCGGGCCGGATCTCGGCCGGCTGGAGGTACGAGACGCGCACGCGCTCGATGCCCTCGATCGCGGTCAGCTCGGGCAGCAGCTTCTCGAGCAGGCCGAGGTCGCCGAGGTCCTTGCCGTAGGACGTGGAGTTCTCGGAGACGAGGAAGAGCTCCTTGACACCCTGCTGGGCGAGCCATCGGCCCTCGGCCACGATGTCGGCCGGGCGTCGCGACACGAACGCGCCGCGGAACATCGGGATGGCGCAGAAGGAGCAGCGCCGGTCGCAGCCGGAGGCGATCTTGAGGGGCGCCCACGGACGGCCGTCGAGGCGGGCGCGGATGACGCGCGGGCCGGTGGCCGGGACGGGCACGCCGTCGAGCGTGTCGACCTCGGTCAGAGCCCCGTCGGACGCGCCGTTCTCACCGTGGCCGGGAAGCGCGACGCCGGCCGCGCCGGCCTGGCGCTCGACCGGCGTGAGCGGCAGCAGGGTGCGGCGGTCGCCGGGCGTGTGGCTCTCGACGTGGCCGCCGGCGAGGATCGTCTGCAGGTGCGAGCTCATGTCGCGGTAGGAGTCGAAGCCCAGCACGGCGTCGGCCTCGGGCAGCTGGTCGGCGAGCTCCTTGCCGTAGCGCTCGGCGAGACACCCGACGGCGACGACCTTCTGGGTGCGCCCGCCGTCGCCCTTGAGGTCGGAGGCCTCGAGCAGGGCGTCGATGGAGTCCTTCTTGGCCTGCTCGACGAAACCGCAGGTGTTGACGACGGCGACGTCGGCCTCGGCCGCGTCGTCGACGAGACGCCAGCCCTCGGCGAGCAGGCGGCCCGCCAGCTCCTCGGAGTCGACCTCGTTGCGCGTGCACCCGAGGGTGACGAGTGCGACGCTCCTGTCGGCGCTCGGGTGGGGAGGGGTCATGCGTCCACTCTAGATGGACGGGTGTTCAATGGCCGACATGCTCAGAACCGCCCCGCCCGGCCCGACCGACCCGACCGACGCCGTGGGCCGTGCCCGGGCGCTGCTCGCCCGGCACCCGCTCGTCGACGGGCACAACGACCTCCCGTGGGAGGCGCGCGAGCAGACCAGCTACGACTTCGACGCGCTCGACGTCGGCGGCCCGGTGGCGACCACCCAGACCGACCTGCCCCGCCTCGCCGAGGGCGGTGTCGGCGGCCAGTTCTGGTCGGTCTTCGTGCCGAGCACGCTCCAGGGCGACTCGGCCGTCACGGCCACCCTCGAGCAGGTCGACGGCGTGCACCGCATGATCGCGACGTATGCCGACCGGCTGGCCCTCGCGCGCACCGCGGACGAGGTCGACCGCGCCTTCGCCAGCGGCCGCATCGCCTCGCTGCTCGGGGCCGAGGGCGGGCACTCGATCGGCTGCTCGCTGGCCACGCTGCGCCTGCTCCACGTCCTCGGGGTGCGCTACATGACGCTCACGCACAACGACAACACGCCGTGGGCCGACTCTGCCACCGACGTGCCCGTGGTCGGTGGGCTCACGGCCTTCGGGCACGAGGTCGTGCGCGAGATGAACCGCCTCGGGATGATGGTCGACCTCAGCCACGTCGCCCCCACCACGATGCGTGCGGCGCTGGGGACGACCGAGGCGCCGGTGATCTTCAGCCACTCCTCGGCCCTCGCCCTGTGCGACACCCCGCGCAACGTGCCCGACGACGTGCTCGCGGCGCTGCCCGCGAACGGCGGCACGTGCATGGTCACCTTCGTGCCCGAGTTCGTCTCCCCCGACACCGCCGCGTGGCGGGTCGAGGCCGCCGCGGCCGCTGCCGAGGTCGGGGTCGACGCCAAGGACTGGGAGGCGTTCGGACGCTTCACCGCCGGCTGGCAGCAGCAGCACCCGAAGCCGGATGCGACGATCGAGCAGGTCGTCGCGCACGTCGAGCACGTGCGCGAGGTCGCCGGCATCGACCACGTCGGCATCGGCGGCGACTACGACGGCACCGACACCTTCCCGGTCGGGCTCGAGGACGTCAGCGGCTACCCGCGGCTCGTCGCGGCGCTGCTCGAGCGCTCCTGGTCCGAGGACGACGTCGCCAAGCTCGTGCGTGGCAACACCCTGCGCGTCATGCGCGACGTCGAGGCCGTCGCCCGCGACCTGCAGACGACCCGTGGACCGAGCCTGCGCACCTTCGCGGAGCTCGACGGGTCACCGTCCGCGGCGTCCTGACGGGCGCGCGGCCACGCGGCATACGGGCTCGGTTGGCCCGGCGAGCTACTGGCGGAAACGGGCGATGGTGAGCCCGACGAGACGGGCGACCACGAGCGCGACGTAGAGCATGCCCGCGATCTGCTGGAGCAGCACGAAGGCGCGCGCGTGCGGCTCGACGGCGTAGATGTCCGACAGGCCGGTCGAGGTCATCGTCGTGATCGACAGGTAGAGGAGCTCGAACCACGTGCGGGTGCCGGGGTCGGTCTCGCCGTAGATCGTGAACGAGTTGGGGTAGGCGATCTGCACGGCGAGGTAGAGGTAGGCGAAGCCCCAGGCGACCACCGTGAACGTCGCCCCGGTCGCGTAGAGCTCGTCGCGGGTCACCCAGTTGTCGGCGAACATGTACCGCAGCAGCCCGTAGCCGGTGTAGAGGTAGAAGAGCGCGTGGAGGGCCGAGCTCCAGAAGGTGAGCGTCGAGTTGTCGCTCCAGATGGCCTCGGCGATCGTCAGGAGCACCACCGGCCCTCCGAGGAGCACCGCCACCCACGTCAGCGCCGGAGTGGCGCGCACGGCCCGGACCGCGAGGAAGAGCACGACGAGGCCGATGAGGCCGAAGATCGCGCGGCCGACCTCCTGGACGTCGCCCGTGCGCGTCTCGATGAACGGGTAGGCGACGAGCGCCGCGAGCTGGACGAAGAGCAGCAGCGCGCACGGCAGCTCCGAGACCTTTCGCCGGAGGCGGTCGAGCCGCGACGGCGGCCCCGTCCGGCGTGGCGATGACGGCCAGAGCTCCAGCGACGCACTCACCTCTCGGACTCTAGTGGCGGCCCCGTCAAGATCGCGTCAAGAGCCGTCAGCAGCGGGTCAACGGCGGCGGCAGGGCTCGCCGGCCGCCGTACGAAGGAGGCATGTTCACCACCATCCTCCTGGTCGCGGTCGGGATCGCCGTCCTCGCCTACCTCGTCCACGTCCTCCTCCACGCGGACCGCTTCTGATGAGCGACACCCTCAGCGGGTTGCTCACCGTCGCCGTCCTCGTCGCCGTCCTGGCAGCCGCCCACCTCCCCCTGGGAGCGTGGCTGGCCCACGTCTTCACCGACGAGCGGCACTGGCGCATCGAGCGACTCGTCTACCGCCTCTGCCGTGTCGACCCGTCGTCCGAGCAGCGGTGGACGACGTATGCCGCCGCCGTCGTCGGCTTCTCGGTGGTGGGCATCGCGCTCCTCCTTGGGCTCGTCGTCGCGCAGGGGGCGCTGCCGCTGGCCCGAGGTGCGGCGATGGGCTGGGACACCGCGGTCAACACGGCGGTCTCGTTCGTGACGAACACCAACTGGCAGTCGTATGCCGGCGAGTCGGGTGCGTCGGCGCTCGTGCAGACGGTGGGGCTGACGGTCCAGAACTTCGTGTCACCCGCGGTCGGGCTCGCGGTGGCGGTCGCGCTGGTGCGCGGGCTCGCAGGCTCGGGCGCTGCCACGGTCGGCAACTTCTGGGTCGACCTCGTGCGCGGCTGCGTGCGCGTGCTGCTGCCCATCGCGTTCGTCGGCGCCGTCGTGCTCGTGCTGGGCGGGGTGGTGCAGAACCTCGGGGCCCCGGTGACCGTGACGACGCTGTCGGGCGGCAGCCAGGTGATCCAGGGCGGGCTCGTCGCGTCGCAGGAGGCGATCAAGCTGCTCGGCACCAACGGCGGCGGCTACTTCAACGCGAACTCGGCCCACCCGTTCGAGAACCCGAACGCCTTCACCAACCTCGTGCAGGTCTTCCTCATGCTCGTCATCCCGTTCTCGCTCCCCCGCGCATACGGCCTGCTCGTCGGCGACCGGAGGCAGGGCTGGGCGGTGCTCGGCTTCATGGCGACGCTGTGGGGGCTCATGCTCGCAGCGGTCACGTGGGCCGAGGTGTCGGCCGCCGCCGGGCCGCTCGGCGCGATGGAGGGCAAGGAGGTGCGCTTCGGCGTCTGGTCGTCGGCGCTCTTCGGCGCGAGCACCACCGGCACCTCGACCGGCGCGGTCAACTCGCTGCACGAGAGCTACAGCCCGCTCGGCGGGGGCGGCGTGCTCTTCTCGATGCTGCTCGGCGAGGTGTCACCGGGTGGAGTCGGCTCAGGGCTCTACGGTGCGCTGCTGCTCGCCCTGCTCACCGTCTTCGTCTCCGGCCTCATGGTCGGGCGGACCCCCGAGCTGCTCGGCAAGCAGGTCGGCCGCCGCGAGATCACCCTGACCGCGCTCGCGCTGCTCGTCATGCCGGCCCTGGTGCTCGTCTTCACGGGAGTCGGCATGGTCGCGCCCCTCGTGTCGTCGCAGATGCTCGCAACGGGGCCGCACGGACTGACCGAGGTGATGTACGCGTACGCCTCGGCGGCCAACAACAACGGCAGCGCGTTCGCGGGCTTCTCGGCCGACTCCGCCTACACGAACCTCACGCTGGCGTTGTGCATGCTGCTCGGCCGCTTCGTCCCCATCGTGCTGGTGCTCGCGCTCGCGGGTTCCCTTGCTGGACAGCGCCGCCGCCCGGTCACCTCCGGATCGCTGCCCACCCACACCCCCACGTTCGCCGGCCTCTTCATCGCAGTGGCGGTCGTCGTCACCGGACTCACCTTCTTCCCGGCCCTGGCCCTCGGTCCCCTCGCGGAGGCACTCTCATGACCCCCACCCGCACCTCCGTCACCGGCTCGTCGGCGGCCCCGGCCACGGCTCGCGCCACCGACCGGGCCGCCGCGCACCAGCCCGAGCTGCGCAACCGACACGGCGTCGAGGTCACCGGGCCGTCGTCCCTGGCCGGCCCGGGCCGCAGCACTCTGGCGCCCCAGCTCCTGAGGAGCGTGCCCGAGGGCGTCCGCAAGCTCGACCCGCGCCACGTCTGGCGCAGCCCCGTCGTCTTCGTCGTCTGGGTGGGCTCGCTCGTCACCACGGCCGTCGCGGTGGCCGACCCGTCCTGGTTCGCCTGGGCGGTCACGCTGTGGCTCTGGGCGACGGTCCTCTTCGCCAACATGGCCGAGGCCGTCGCCGAGGGCCGGGGCAAGGCCCAGGCGGCGACGCTGCGCGCCACCCGCAGCACGACGACGGCCCGACGCCGGCGTGCGGACGGCTCACTCGAGACCGTCGCCGCGGCTGACCTGGCCGTCGGGGACGTGGTCGTGGTGCGACCGGGAGAGGTGGTCCCGGGCGACGGCGACGTCGTCGAGGGGATGGCCACCGTCGACGAGTCGGCCATCACCGGTGAGTCGGCGCCCGTCATCCGGGAGTCCGGCGGCGACCGGTGCGCAGTGACGGGCGGCACGACCGTGCTGTCCGACGGCATCACCGTCCGCATCACGGCGAAGCCCGGCGAGACGTTCATCGACCGCATGATCGCCCTCGTCGAGGGAGCTGCGCGGCAGAAGACTCCGAACGAGGTCGCGCTGACGATCCTGCTCACGACGCTGACGATCATCTTCGTGCTCGCGGTGATGGCGATCCAGCCGCTCGCCGTCTACTCCGGCCGGGAGCAGTCCGTCGTCGTGCTCGTCGCCCTGCTCGTCTGCCTCATCCCGACGACCATCGGTGCCCTCCTCTCGGCGATCGGCATCGCCGGCATGGACCGGCTCGTGCAGCACAACGTGCTCGCCATGTCGGGCCGCGCCGTCGAGGCGGCCGGCGACGTGTCGACGCTGCTGCTCGACAAGACGGGCACGATCACCTTCGGCAACCGGCGCGCGACCGGGCTCCTGCCGGTGACCGGGCCCCACCTCGAGGGCGACGGCAGCTCGGAGCTGACGCGGGCGGCATACCTCTCCTCGTTGGCCGACGAGACGCCGGAAGGTCGCTCGATCGTCGAGCTCGCGGCCGAGCGGCTGCCGGAGGACGCTCGCGTGGACCTTGCGACGTTGCGCCGCCGTGGCGCCGACTTCGTCGAGTTCACGGCCCAGACCCGCATGTCAGGGGTCGACCTCGGCGACGGCACCGCGGTGCGCAAGGGCGCGGCGGACGCCGTCTGCCGCTGGGTGACCGACGGGGGCGGCACGGTGCCGGCATCCGCTCTCGAGTCCGTCGAGGCGATCGCGACCGGCGGAGGGACCCCCCTGGTCGTCGCCTCACGCCACGGAGAGGGGACGCCCCGCGTGCTCGGCGTCGCGCACCTCAAGGACGTGGTCAAGCCGGGGATGAGCGAGCGGTTCGCCCAGCTGCACGCGATGGGCATCCGCACCGTCATGATCACGGGCGACAACCCCCTCACGGCCCGCTCCATCGCAGCCGAGGCGGGTGTTGACGACTTCCTCGCCGAGGCGACGCCCGAGGACAAGATGGCACTCATCCGCAGGGAGCAGGAGGGCGGCCGGCTGGTGGCGATGACCGGCGACGGCACCAACGACGCCCCCGCGCTGGCCCAGGCCGACGTCGGTGTCGCGATGAACACCGGCACGTCGGCGGCCAAGGAGGCGGCCAACATGGTCGACCTCGACTCCGACCCGACGAAGCTCATCGACGTCGTCTCGATCGGCAAACAGCTGCTCATCACCCGCGGCGCCCTGACGACCTTCTCGATCGCCAACGACATCGCGAAGTACTTCGCCATCATCCCGGCGATGTTCGTGGCTCTCTTCCCCGGACTCGGCGTGCTGAACGTCATGCGGCTCTCGACGCCGGAGTCGGCCATGCTCTCGGCGGTCATTTTCAACGCCCTCATCATCGTCGCGCTGATCCCCCTGTCGCTCAGGGGTGTTCGCTACCGGCCGGCCGCGAGTTCCGCCCTGCTGAGACGAAACCTGCTGGTCTACGGGCTCGGCGGCGTCGTCGCCCCGTTCATCGGCATCAAGCTCATCGACCTCGTCGTCAGCCACCTCCCTCTCTGAAGGAAGACCCGTGACCAACGTCATCAAACAGTCCCTCGCCGGCCTCCGGGTGATGCTCGTGCTCACCCTGCTTCTCGGCCTGCTCTATCCCGCTGCCGTGTGGGCCGTCGGGCAGGCCGTCGCCCGTGACCAAGCGGCCGGCTCGCTCGTGACCGTCGAAGGGGCGGTCGTCGGCTCGAGCCTGCTCGGCCAGCAGTGGTCGGGTGACCAGTGGTTCCACGGCCGGCCGTCGGCGAGCGACTACTCAGGGGAGACGAGCGGCGGCTCCAACCTGTCGGGCACGGCGCTCGACGACGAGGTCGCGAGGCGTGCCGACGTCGCCGGCCTGCGCATGGGCGCTGCGCCGGCGGACGCGCTCACGGCCTCGGCCAGCGGTGTCGACCCGGACGTCTCGCCCGCGTACGCCGTCGCCCAGGTCGAGCGGGTCGCCGCGGTCCGCGGGATCGACGCCACCCGCGTACGTCGGCTGGTGGACGAGCACACCCACGGCCGGGTCGCCGGGTTCCTCGGGCAGCCACGCGTCGACGTGCTCGAGCTCAACCTCGCCCTCGCGCGCCTCACGGCGAGCGGGCGCGGGTGACCTGAGAGGATCACGGCATGGGGCGCGGCTCTCTGCGGATCTACCTCGGCGCGGCGCCGGGCGTGGGCAAGACCGTCGCGATGCTCGACGAGGCGCACCGTCGCCTCGAGCGCGGCACCGACGTCGTCGTGGGCTACGTCGAGAGCCACGGACGACTGCACACGGAGTCGCTCGTCGACGGTCTCGAGGTGCTGCCGCGGCGGCGCGTCGGGCACCGCGGCGCGACCCTGACCGAGCTCGACGTCGCCGCCGTGCTGGCCCGGCGCCCGCAGGTCGTGCTCGTCGACGAGCTGGCCCACACGAACGCCGGCGACGGCTCCGACGCCCCGGCCCACGCCAAGCGCTGGCAGGACGTCGAGGAGATCCTCGACGCCGGCATCGACGTCATCTCGACCGTGAACATCCAGCACCTCGAGTCCCTCAACGACGTCGCGTTCTCGATCACCGGCGTGCGCCAGCAGGAGACCGTCCCCGACGAGGTGGTGCGCCGGGCCGAGCAGGTGCAGCTCGTCGACATGGCGCCCGAGGCACTGCGACGCCGCATGGCGCACGGCAACATCTACGGGGCCGACAAGGTCGACGCCGCCCTCGCGAACTACTTCCGCGTCGGCAACCTCTCGGCCCTGCGCGAGATCGCCCTGCTGTGGCTCGCCGACCGGGTGGACGAGGCGCTGGAGCGCTACCGCGCCGCCCAAGGCATCCGCGACCCCTGGCCGGCCCGGGAGCGGGTCGTCGTCGCGCTGACCGGCGGCCCCGGCAGCGAGACGCTGCTGCGGCGCGGGGCCCGCATCGCAACCCGGGCCGCGGGCGGGGACCTCATCGCCTGCCACGTGCGGTCGGCGGAGGGACTCGCGCCCGCCGACCCCGCGGCGATCACCCGGCTACGACGCCTGGCCCGCGACCTAGGGGCCGAGTTCCACGACGTCGCCGGCAACGACGTCGCCGAGGCCATCCTCGACCACGCTCGCGGCGTCAACGCCACCCAGATCGTCGTCGGGGTGAGCCGCCGCAGCCGCTGGCAGCAGCTGCTCCGGCCCGGGGTGGCGTCGGCGGTGGCCGACGGCTCGGGCGACATCGACGTGCACCTGGTGTCGCACGAGGGCTCCAAGGTCGGCCACCGGCGCGCCCGTGCCGCAGGGCTCCCCGCCCGGCGGGTCGTCGCCGGACTCGTGCTGGCCGTCGTCGCCCTCGCCGTGCTCACCGGGGTCCTCGTGGCCACCCGCGAGGGACACACGCTCTCGCTCGACCTGCTGCTCTACCTCGCCCTCACGGTCGCCTGCGCCCTCGTCGGCGGCATCTGGCCGGCACTCTTCTGCGCGGTCGTGGGGTCCTTGGCGGTCAACTGGTTCTTCACCGAGCCCCGGGGCACGCTCACCATCAGCGACCCTCCCAACGCGCTGGCCCTCGCCGTCTTCGTGCTCGTCGCCATGGCGGTCTCGTCGGTGGTCAACGTCGCCGCACGTCGCACCGAGCAGGCCGTTGCCGCCGAGCGCGAGTCCGCCGCGCTGGCGGCTCTGAGCCGTGACCTGCTTGCCGAGCCACGCCCTGTGCCGGCCCTGCTGGCCCGCGCCAGGGGCGACCTCGGCATGCGAGCCGCGCTGCTCACCGAGCGACGCGGCGACGGTGCCGCCGTCGTCGTCGCCTCGACCGACCCCGCGCACGCCGCCGGCACGCAACTCGCCGACGGGCTCACCTGGGCCGTCGACGTGACCGTCGACGACGGCGTCCACCTGCTCCTCGACGGGCCGCCTCTGGCCGCCGAGGACCAGCGCGTCGTCGAGGCGTATGCCGCCCACGCCGCGATCCTGCACGGGCGGGAGCAGCTCAGCCGCGCCGCGCGCGAGGCCGCCGGGCTGGCTCGCGACAACGCGGCACGCGCCACCCTGCTCGCGGCCGTCTCGCACGACCTCCGCACCCCCCTCGCGAGCATCAAGGCCGGAGTCTCCACCCTGCGTCAGGCGGGCCTCACCCTCTCCCCCGACGACGAGGCCGAGCTGCTCGAGTCGGTGGAGGAGTCCGCCGACCGGCTCGACGCGCTCATCGGCAACCTGCTGGACCTCTCGCGCCTCGAGACCGGCATGGTGCGCCCACACAGCCACTCGGTGGACCTGCTCGACGCCGTCGTGTCGACGGTCCGTACCACGAGCGCCCCCTCGCGTGTCGACATCGACCTCGAACCCGACCTCCCGCTCGTCCGCGCCGACCTCGGTCTGCTCGACCGCGTGCTCGCCAACGTCGTCGAGAACGCCCTGCGCCACAGCGGGTCTGCGGACGTGCGACTCACGGCCGGCCGCATCGGCGACACGGTGCAGCTTCGGGTCGTCGACCGTGGGCCGGGAGTCGACGACGCCGACAAGGACCGCATCTTCGCCGCCTTCCAGCGACTCGGCGACGCCCCGAAGGGTGACGGACTGGGTCTGGGCCTCGCCGTCGCACGCGGGCTGATGAGCGTCATGGGAGGCACGCTCTCGCCGGAGGACACCCCGGGCGGCGGTCTCACCATGGTGCTGGAGCTGCCGGTCGCCGGCGTCGCGGACGGCCCGGCTCTCAGCACCGACCTGCACGGCGACGTCCACGCCGACATGGGTGACGACATCGACGCTGCGATCGACCCCGGCATCGAGAAGGCGGACCGCGCCGACGCCGCCGGCACGCCGGACCGGTCGACGACGAAGGAGGACGCGTGACCCGAGTGCTCGTCGTCGACGACGACCCCCGCCTGCAGAGGACCCTCGCCATCGCCCTGCGTGCCCACGGGCACGAGGTCGTCACCGCGGGCGACGGCCGCACCGCCGTGCAGTCGGTGCTGGAGGACGCGCCCGACGTCGTCATCCTCGACCTCGGCCTGCCCGACCTCGACGGCACCGAGGTCCTGCGTCGCCTACGGTCCGGGTCGGCGGTCCCCGTCATCGTGCTGTCGGCACGGCACGAGTCGGACGACAAGATCGAGGCGCTCGACCTCGGCGCGGACGACTACGTGACGAAGCCGTTCGGGGTCGAGGAGCTGCTGGCGCGGGTGCGGGCCGCGCTGCGGCGTGGGGGTCCTCAGGGCCAGCACCTCGAACCGATGACGACCGACCACTTCCGCCTCGACTTCGCCGAGCGACGCGCGACCGTGGCCGGGGCCGACGTGCGCCTCACCCCCACCGAGTGGCGACTGCTCGAGGCGCTCTGCCGCGAGCCCGGCCACCTCGTCTCGCAGCAGGACCTGCTCCGGGCCGTGTGGGGGCCGTCGTACGGCCGCGAGTCGAACTACCTGCGCGTCTACGCCAACCAGCTGCGGCGCAAGCTCGAGCCCGACCCGGCCACTCCCCGCCACCTCGTCACCGAGCCCGGCCTCGGCTACCGCTTCACCCCCTGACCGTCGAGAGGCCACGCTCGGCCCCTCCCCGGCCGTCGAGAGGCCACTCGTGTGCCTAGCACGAGTGGCTCTCGTCTGATCCCAAGGGGCCACTCGTGGCCACTCGACGGTTGAGGGTTGGGGTGGGGTCGGGAGTGGGTGCGGGGTGGGTCAGTAGCGCTCGCGTCCGCCGCGGTCGGTGAGGTTCCAGGCGTCCTCGGACTCCTCGTCGTCCTCGTCGACGGTGGGCGTCATGTCGCCGGGCGTCCAGCGTGCGGCCGGCATGGCCTGCGTGCTGTCGCCGTCGTAGTCGTCGCCCGACGCCCGTCGCTCGCCTCGCTCGGCCACGAGCGACGCCGTGCGCTGGGGTGCCTCCGCGCCCTCGTCGGTCTCGGTTTCGTCGTATGCCGCTCCGTCGGCATCGGGCTCGTCGGCGACGTCAACGGGTGAGGCGGCATACGGCCCCTCGTCGGTCGGCGGCTCGTCGGCCACCGGGTGCGGCACCTCGTCGCCACGCAGCAGCGCCAGCGTCTGCGGCAGGTCGTCGGGGCGCACGAGCACGTCGCGCGCTTTGGAGCCCTCGCTGGGGCCGACGACGCCGCGCGACTCGAGCAGGTCCATGAGCCGGCCGGCCTTGGCGAAGCCGACGCGCAGCTTGCGCTGGAGCATCGAGGTCGAGCCGAACTGCGTCGTGACGACGAGCTCGGTGGCCTGGAGCAGCACGTCGAGGTCGTCGCCGATGTCGTCGTCGATCTGCTTCTTCGGCGCGGCGACCGTGACGTCCTCGACGTAGTTCGGCTTGAGCTGGTCGGTGACGAACTTGACGACCTCGTGGATCTCCGACTCGTTGACCCACGCACCCTGCACGCGCATCGGCTTGCTCGCGCCCATCGGCAGGAAGAGCGCGTCACCCTGGCCGATGAGCTTCTCGGCGCCGGGCTGGTCGAGCACGACGCGCGAGTCGGCGAGCGACGAGGTCGCGAACGCCATGCGCGACGGCACGTTGGCCTTGATGAGGCCGGTGACGACGTCGACCGACGGACGCTGCGTCGCGAGCACGAGGTGGATGCCGGCCGCTCGCGCGAGCTGCGTGATGCGCACGACCGACTCCTCGACGTCGCGCGGGGCCACCATCATGAGGTCGGCGAGCTCGTCGACGACGACGAGCAGGTACGGGTAGGTCGTGATCTGCCGCTCGGAGCCAGGCAGCGGCTTGACCTTGCCGGCACGCACCGCCTTGTTGAAGTCGTCGACGTGCTTGAAGCCGAACGCCGCGAGGTCGTCGTAGCGCTGGTCCATCTCCTTGACGACCCACGCGAGGGCCTCGGCAGCCTTCTTGGGGTTGGTGATGATCGGCGTGATGAGGTGCGGGATGCCTTCGTACGCCGTCAGCTCCACGCGCTTCGGGTCGACGAGGATGAGGCGGACCTCCTCCGGCGTCGAGCGCATGAGGATCGAGGTGATCATCGAGTTGACGAAGCTCGACTTTCCGGAGCCCGTGGCGCCTGCGACGAGCAGGTGCGGCATCTTCGCGAGGTTGGCGATGACGTACGCGCCCTCGACGTCCTTGCCGACGCCCATCACCATCGGGTGCTCGTTGCTGCGCGCCGTGTGGCTGCGCAGCACGTCGCCGAGCGCGACGTTCTCGCGGTCGGTGTTCGGGATCTCGATGCCGATGGCGGACTTGCCCGGGATGGGGCTGAGGATGCGCACGTCGGCCGACGCGACGGCATACGCGATGTTCTTGGACAGGGCGGTGACACGCTCGACCTTGGTGCCCGAGCCGAGCTCGACCTCGTAGCGGGTGACTGTCGGGCCACGGGTGAAGCCGGTGACCGCGGCGTCGATGTCGAACTGGTCGAAGACGCCGGTGAGCGACTCGACGACCCGGTCGTTGGTCTCGCTGCGGGTCTTGTGCGGTGCGCCGGGCGTGAGCATCGCCTGGTCGGGCAGCCGGTAGGTGATGTCGCCGCCGAGGCTCAGCTGCTCGACGCGGGCCGGCATCTCCGACATGGGCGGCGGGATGAGCTCGGCCTTGGGGCCGACCTTGCCGGTGTCGGGGGCGCCCAGGGTCTTCGGGTCGGTGGCGTCGATCGCCTTCTCGCCGCTGGGACGGGGCGCCAGCACGCCCGGTGCCGTCGGGCGCTTCTCGCCGGGACGCAGGCGCGTCGTGGGCTCGTCGTCGTCGCCCTTCTGCGCGGCCTGGCGGAAGGCCTCGTCACCGTCACGGTCGGAGAGGTCCACCGGCTTACGGCGGGCGCGCTTGAGCGCCGCCGTCGGGGCGTCCTCGGGCTCGGCGGCGGCCTCGTCGTGGTGGCCGCGGTCGATGACGAGCGCCTTGAGCTGGCGCAGGCGCGTCGGGAGCATGTTGACCGGCGTGGCCGTGATGACGAGCAGGCCGAAGATGCCCAGCAGGATGAGCAGCACGAGCGCGCCGTAGGGCGACACGGCGGCCGCGAGGGGGCTCGAGGCGAGGAAGCCGAGGATGCCGCCCGCTGCGCGCATGCCGTCGGCGCCGTCGGGCGGGTTGGGGATGCCGTCGGCGAGGTGCGCGAGCCCGCAGGCCGCGAACGTCAGCGCGATGGTGCCGACGACGACGCGGTTGGTCGTCGCCTCGTCCTGGGGAGCGCGCAGCATGCGCAGGCCGAGGGCGAGCAGGACGAGCGGGACGGCATACGCGACGCGTCCGAAGGTGCCGGCGAAGATGGCGTGCACGACCTGACCGAACGTGCCGGCGACGCCCCACCACTCGCGGGCCGCCACGACGACGGCGAGCGCGATGAGGGCGAAACCGATGCCGTCGCGGCGGTGCTCAGGCTCGAGGTCGGCGGCGCTGTGGCCGACCCGGCGCACCGCTCCCCCGGCCATGTGCGAGACGCCCATCCACGTGCTGCGCATCGCGCTGAGCGGGAACGGCAGGCCCCCGTCACGCGTCTTGCGGGCGGGCTTGGCCGGCGGCTTGCGCGCGGCGGGCTTGCGCTGCGCGGGCCGCGACGAGCGGGCGGCCGGCGGGCGCGACGTGGTGCTGCCGGTCGCCCCCTTGGCCCGTGTGGCCGCGGCGGTGCTCGAGCGCTGGCTGCTGGACGGACGAGACCCCATGGTCGCACCGTACGTCAAGGCACCTCTGAACTCACGCGTCACACGCGCAACAGGGGCACACGGGCTCGGAACGCCGCCCCTGCCTCCCCCGCCGAGACCGTCTCAGATGCCGACACCCGCAGACCGGAAGGTGGACACGCCAGGACGGTCGCCCTATCTTCGATGCCAGGTCATGAGTGCCAGTGACAAGCCCCGGCTCGCTGGCCAGCAACCCTCCTCCGCGGTGGGGTGCTCCGGGTGACGACCAGGTCGACCCCGATCAGCTCGTGCGATCGCGGCCGGCAAGCGCGGACCTGCATCCGGTGGGTCCCTGTCCCAGGAGCACTCCCATGTCGGTCCTTCCCAGCACCTCCCTCTGTGGCGGCGCCCCCGCCCCCGTCGTCCGCACCCGCGCGCTGCACGTCGTCCCCGACGCCGCCTCGCTGCCCCCGGTCGTGGGCGCCGGTCTCCGGGTGCCCACGCTGAGCGGCGAGACGGCATACGCGAACCTCGACCACGCCGCGTCGACGCCCGCTCTCGAGACGGTCAAGGCGGCCGTCGACCGGGCGCTCGAGACGTACTCCTCGGTGCACCGGGGCGCCGGCTACGCCTCGCGGCTGACGAGCGCCTGGTACGAGCAGGCGCGCGCCGAGGTGGCCGCCTTCGTCGGAGCCCGTGACGACGACTCGGTCATCTTCACCCGCACCACGACCGACTCGTGGGCACTGCTGAGCAGGGCCCTGCCGAGCCGCACGACGGTCTTCGTCTTCGGCACCGAGCACCACTCGACGCTGCTGCCCTGGGGCCGCTTCCGCACCGTGCGCCTGCCCGTGCCGCAGACCGTCGAGGACGCCCACGCGCTGCTCGAGGAGGCCCTGAACGAGCACCCGTCGCGGCACCGCCTCGTCGTGCTCACGGCGGCGTCGAACGTCACCGGCGAGGTGTGGCCGATCGAGCGCTTCGCGGCGCTGGCGCACGAGCACGGCGCCCGCATCGCCGTCGACGCCGCGCAGCTCTCTGCCCACCGTCGGATCGACCTCGCCGCGTGGGACGCCGACTACGTCGCCTTCTCCGGCCACAAGACGTACGCCCCCTACGGCGCGGGTGTGCTCGCCGGACGCTCCGACTGGCTCGACGCCGGCAACCCCTACCTGCTCGGCGGCGGCGCGACCCGCTCTGTCACCGAGGAGGGCACGACGTGGGCCACCGGTCCCGCCCGGCACGAGGGCGGCAGCCCCAACGTCATCGGCGCCATCGCCCTCGCCGCCGCCTGCGCCACGATCAGCCGCCACCGCGACGCCATCGAGGCCCACGAGGCGCAGCTGCTCGAGCGGCTGACGACGGGGCTGAGCGAGGTGCCGGGCGTCGAGGTGCTCTCGATCTTCGGCGAGGACCATGACCGGGTCGGCGTCATCGCCTTCACCATCGACGGCTGGGACTCCTCGCTCGTGTCGCAGGTGCTCTCCGTGGAGCACGGCATCGGCGTGCGCGACGGCAAGTTCTGCGCCCACCTGCTCGTCGACG
>CBHRRQ010000045.1:0-19919 GCA_966081555.1 uncultured Terrabacter sp. | reverse complement strand
TGGCCGCCCGCACGGGCGGGTGCCCACCCCCGGCCGTGTCGCCCCGGGGGGCACACCGCAACCCGCCGGGGCGGGGGCTGCCCCCCCCGGCCGTTCGCGTGTGCGCGACGACTCGCGTACGCGGTCAGCTGGCCTGTGCGTGGGGTGCGCGGGCGCGCGGGACGGAGGTGGTTGCTGCAGAGCGGGCGCGGCGGGCGCCGAGGTCCACGGGCGCGGCCGGGGTCACGGCGACGGGCGCGGCGAGGCGCTCGGGGTCGGCCTGGGCGACGGCGAGCAGGTCGCCGGCCACGCGGTCGAGGTCGCGGTCGGCGACGCGCCACGAGCTGCCGGCGAGGTGGCCGCGGCGGGCGGTGGAGGCGAGGGAACGG
The DNA here is from genome assembly GCA_966081555.1 of uncultured Terrabacter sp. Taxonomy (GTDB): domain Bacteria; phylum Actinomycetota; class Actinomycetes; order Actinomycetales; family Dermatophilaceae; genus Terrabacter. The sequence goes on along the minus strand of CBHRRQ010000045.1, from coordinate 19,551 downwards.
AGAGAGGCGAAGGAGAGGATGCGTGTCGTCATGCCTCCATGGTCCAACCTTGCACTATTCAGCACAAGCGATGTTTACTTCACAACCCTTAAGATGCTCTGTAGCATGGAGCCATGCTCGACACCCACCGCATCCGGGTCTTCCGCTCCGTCATGGCCAGCGGCTCGATCCAGGCCGCGGCCGACAACCTCGGCTACACCCCGTCGGCGATCAGCCAGCAGATCTCCGCCTTGCAGAAGGAGACCGGGCTGACCCTCTTCGAGCGGGAGGGCCGGGGGCTGAGCCCCACCGCAGCGGCACGCTCGCTCGTCGCCAACACCAACGACCTCATGGGCGAGCTGAGCCGCCTCGACCGCGTCGTCGAGGACCTGCGCGAGGGCCGTTCGGGCCTGCTGACCATCGGCTACTTCGCCTCGGCCGGCGCCGAGTGGATGCCGACCCTCGCCCGCCGCCTCACCACCGAGATGCCCGACCTCACCCTCGAGCTCGTGCTCACCGAGCTGCCCGAATACGCCGGCGCGACCCTCGACCTCGACATCGTCATCGACACCCCCGGAGCGCAGGACCCGGCCGGCTCGAAGCGGGTGCCGCTCGCCGTCGACCCCTACGTCGTGATCCTCCCCGCTGACCACCCGCTCGCCGGCGAGGACGAGGTCAACCTCGCGCAGCTCGCCTCCGACACGTGGATCCGCAACGACCTGCCCCACACCACGTGCTCGCGCATCTTCGCCGCCGCGTGCGAGTCCGCCGGCTTCCTCCCACGCTTCGCCGTGCAGGCCCAGGACCACATCACCGCGATCGCCTTCGTCAAGGCCGGTGTCGGCATCACCGCCGTCCCCCAGCTCGCCGCACGCATCATCCCGCCCGAGGTGCGCGTGCTGCCGCTCACCGCACCGACGCCGGTCCGGCACATCGCGGCCGTCGTGCGTGACCCCGCCGGCAACAGCGCCGCCCGCCGCGCCGTCGAGCTGCTGCAGGAGCTCATCGGCTGACGCCCGGAGGCCGGGTCATCAGGTAGCAGACAGACGGCATCGTGACGCCCTCGGCGACCGGGTGGTCGTACTCGGCGACCTGCCTCATGCCGAGGCGCTCCATCACCGCACGGGACCGCGCGTTGCCCACGACCGTGAACGAGACGATCTCCGTGCGGCCGAGGTCGTCGAAGGCGAACCGCGCGCTCGCCCGTGCCGCCTCGGTGGCGTAGCCGTGGCCCCAGGCGGATCGCGCCAGCCGCCAACCGATCTCGACGATCGGCTGCTCGCGGCCCTCCATCCAGTCGGCGTGGAAGCGGGGGATCGACAGTCCGGTGTAACCGGCCAGCTCACCGTCGGCCTCCACCGCCCACAGTCCGAAGCCGTGCGCCTCGAAGTGCCGCTCGATCCGGTCCACGAAGGCGTCGGACTCGGCGCGCGTGAGCGGTGCCGGGAAGTGCTCCATCACCTCCGGGTCGGCGTTGAGCGCGGCAAAGGGCGCGCGGTCGTCGTCCGTCCAGCCACGCAGCAGCAGCCGTTCGGTGCGGATGACCGGGACCGCCACTAGTAGTCGGCCCCCCGGCGCCAGGCCATCTCCTGCAGCTCGAAACCGTTGCCGTCGGGGTCGGCGAACTCCGCCCCACGCACGCCACCGCCGAAGTCGTGGATGTCGCCGACCTGCACGCCCCTGTCGATGAGCTCGGCACGGGCCTGCTCGAGGTCCTCGACGACGAGGTGCAGGCCCCGGATGCTGCCCGGCTCGCCGGCATACACGTCGAGCCCGGTGCCGAAGCCGATCGAGCAGCCCGACCCGGGCGGCGTCAGCTGCACGACCCGGACGCCCTCGGTAGGGCTCACGTCGACGTCCTTGGTGAACCCGAGCCGGCCCTCGTAGAACTCGATGGCTCGGTCCACGTCCGAGACCGGCAGCGGGATCAGCTCCAGCTTCAGCTGCATGAGGTCATACCCCCTGGGTGCGCAGGTAGCGGCCGAAGTGCGGCACGGTGAACGCGATGAGTCCGCGCTCGCCGGAGTAGATGAGGCCCTTCTTGATGAGGGCGTCGCGGGCCGGCGAGAGCGACTGCGGCTTGCGGCCGAGCACGTCGGCGACAGCCGAGGTCGGCACCGCCTCGCGCTCCTGCACACCGTCGCGGTCGTATGCCGCGTGGCGCGCCTCGCCACCCGCGTCGCCTCGCGGGTCGGCCATCTCCTCAGGCGGATTCACGATCGCAGCGTCGGCCATGGCGCGAAGGTACTCCCGCTCGGCCGGCGTCGCCCGCTCGAAGCGCGAACCGAAGAAGCCCACCGCGAGCTCCGACTCGGCCTCGGGCACGGCGACGCGGATGTCCTGCGCCGTGACCGGCGACGACGGGGCGACGTCCCACACGACCTTGCCGTAGGCCTGAATGAAGTAGGGGTAGCCGGCGGTGACGGCATACATCTCGTCGAGGGCCTCGGGCGTGAAGTCGCAGCCCTCCTCGGAGGCGGGACCCACCAGGGCGCGGTCGGCGGCGTCGCGCGGCAGCCGGTCGATGCGCGAGTAGCGAAAGAGCCTCTCGGAGTAGGACTTCGATGCCGACAGCACGGCGGGAAGGTGCGGCAGCCCGGCGCCGACGACGATGACCGGCAGGCCCGACTGCGAGATCTCGTGGCAGGCGGCGCAGAGTGCCGAGACGTCCTCGGGGTCGAGGTCCTGCATCTCGTCGATGAAGAAGGCGACGCCCTTGCCGACGTCGGCGGCGAGACCACCGATGTCGGTGAAGAGCTCGACGAGGTCGATCTCGACGTCGCCGGAGTCGGCGCGACCCGAGACGGCCGGCACGTCGATGCCGGGCTGCCACCGGTCGCGCAGCCTCGCGCCGTTCGGTGCCTCGCGCAGCGCGAAGGCCTTGATGATGCCGAGCACCTGGTCCACCTCGTCGGGGCGGGGGTGGCCGAGCTCGCGCACGGCTTGGTGGGCGGCGGCGGCGAGCGGTCGCCGCAGCCGCTGGTCGGGGCGGGCCTCGAACTTGCCCGTACCCCAGTCGGCCCGCACGGCCGAGGAGCGCAGCGCGTTGAGCAGCACCGTCTTTCCGACACCGCGCAGGCCGGTCAGCACGATGGACCGCTCGGACCGCCCGCGGGCGATGCGCTCGAGCACGACGTCGAAGGTGCGCAGCTGCTCGTCGCGTCCGGCGAGCTCGGGTGGGCGCTGGCCCGCGCCCGGGGCGTACGGGTTCGTGATCGGGTCCACGATCGGAGGCTATACGTCTCTCTACGCCTGACCCGAGACATCCGCAGAGAGCGCCATCGGCGCGTCGCGGGCCTGCTCGGGCGATGCACCGTCTGCCGGCGAACCGAAGTGACTTGATTCGGATTCAAGCGAATTCGGGCATGAAAAAGCGCCGTTCCGCACGGTCAGGGGTGGTCATGCGGAACGGCGCGTTGCGACTATAACGCCCACCAGGGCATCGAGGTCAACTGATCGACAAGATTTCAAAAACTTCGTCGGGAGCCGCGATCGCCTCCTGCTCGGCGACGAGCAGCATCTCGTCCGAGCCGCTCGCGTGGGTGCGCTCGAGGACGGCATACATGGTCGCCGCCGTGCGGCTCAGCGCCACCTCCGGCCCGTCGGTGAGGAAGTGTGCGAGGAAGACCGCGGCGGTGACGTCGCCGCCACCGCGCACCGTCATCGGCAGCATCGGCGTCGTCACGAGCCACGCGTCGCCGGCGGTCACGCAGGCCATCTGGATCGAGCCCTCGGGGGTGTCCGACGTCAGGGCGGAGGTGACGAGCACGACCCGCGGCCCGCGGGCGACGAGCTCGCGCGCGGCGGCGACGAGCTCGGCCTGCGTCGTCACCTCGCGGCCGACGAGGAACTCGAGCTCGAACTGGTTGGGCGTGACGATGTCGGCCTTCGGCACGACGTGGTCGCGCATGAACTCGGGGATGCCCTCGCGCACGAAGAAGCCGCGGCCGACGTCGCCCATGACGGGGTCGCAGCAGTAGACGGCGGCCGGGTTGGCCTCCTTGACGCGGGCGACGGCGTCGAGCACGACCTCGCCGACCGACTCGGCCCCCTGGTAGCCGGAGAGCACGGCGTCGATGGTGGGGAATGCGCCGCGCTCCTCGACCCCGTCGATGACGGCAGCGACGTCGGACGGCGCGATGAGCGGCCCCTTGGTCGAGCCATAGCCGGTGTGGTTGCTGAAGGTCACCGTGAGCACGGGGTAGACCTCGTGGCCGAGTCGCTGGAGCGGGAAGACCGCCGCCGAGTTGCCGGCGTGGCCGTAGGCGACGTGGGACTGGATCGACAGGATCTTCACCCGCCCACCCTAGTGGCTTGAAAACACGGCATAGTTCTAGTCATAATCAAATTATGTTATGGCAGGTGGACCCGACCTCGAGCACACCCCTGCACGTCCAGGTCGCGGCGTGCGTGCGTCGCGAGATGGCCGCGGGACGCCTCGAGCGCGGCGACCGGCTCCCGTCCGCGAAGGAGGTGGCCGGCGTGCTCGACGTCAACCTCCACACCGTCCTGCGCGCGTACCAGTCGCGGCGCGACGAGGGCCTCATCGACCTGCGCCGCGGCCGGGGCGCCGTCGTCACGGCCACCGACCCGGCCGGCGACGCGCGGCTGCGCTCCCTCGTCGCCGACCTCGTCGCCGAGGCCCGCCTCACCGGCACGACGACCACCGACCTCACCCGACTGATCGAGAGCGAGTTCCAGCGATGACCACGCCAGCCGCCACCAGCGCCTCCGCCGGCGCCGACCGGCGACCGACCCACGCCCTCGTCGCGAGCGCCCTCGTCGGGCCGCTGCTCACCGTCGCCGGTCTCCTGCTGACGTATGCCGTGCGCGACCGCCTGCCCGAACGCCTCGCCGTGCACTGGGGGCCCGACGGTCGACCCGACCGGTTCGCGTCGCTGACGGAGGCCGCCGTCACCGCGTCGCTCATGACGGCGCTGCTCCCGCTGGTCTTCGTCGTCATCGGCGCCGCCTGGCACCCGAGCGCCCGCGGCCCGCTCGCCGGCTTCGGCGGCGCCGTCGCGGTCTTCCTCGGCGGCCTGCTCTTCGGCAGCCTCACCTCTCAGCGACCGGGCGAGGTGGCCCAAGCCTTCCCGACGGGCGGGCTCGTGCCCACGCTGCTTCTCGCCGCCGTCGTGGGCGTCGCGCTCTGGCGCTGGGGACGGCTTCGTCCTCCGGTCCTCGACGGCTCCCGGCGACCCGTGCCGGCCGGGGCAGTGCGGCTCGACGTGCCCGACACCACCCGCCTCGCCTGGACCGGGCACGCGGCCCTGCCCGACGTCGGCATCGTCCTCGTCGTGCTGCTCGCGGTGACCCCCCTCGTCGTCGTCGCCGTCCTCGGGATGCCGTGGCTGCTGCTGCTCGCCGTGGGCATCGTCGCGCTCCTCGTGCTCACGGGGTCGGCGCGCGTCGTCGTCGACACCGACGGGCTGCGCGTCCAGAGCCTGTTCCTCACGTGGAGCCGGGTGCCGCTGGAGCGGGTCGCCGAGGCGCGCACCGGCAGGGTGTCACCGCTGCGCGAGTTCGGCGGCTACGGCTGGCGCATCGGCAAGGACGGCAGCCGGGGCTTCGTCACCCGCTCCGGTGAGGCGCTCGTCGTCGAGCGCATCGGCGAGCCACCGGTCGTCGTCACCGTCGACGACGCCGCAGAGGCGGCCGCGGTCCTCAACACCCTCGCCTCCCGCAGGGCATGACTTTCGCCGGGCACTCCGTGTCACGATGAGGGCATGAGCATTCCCACGACCACCGTGTCCGCGCTGTCCGACGACGCCGTCCTCGTCGACGTCCGCGAGGACGACGAGTGGGCCGCGGGCCACGCCCCGAACGCCATCCACATACCGCTCGGTGAGCTGCCGAGCCGTCTCGACGAGCTACCCGAGACCGATGACACCGTCGCCGTCGTGTGCCGCATGGGCGGCCGCTCGGCCCGCGCCGTGCAGTGGCTCGTGCACCAGGGCTACGACGTCGCCAACGTCGAGGGCGGCATGCTCGAGTGGCAGCGCGCCGGCAAGCAGCTCTCGGCCGACGGCGAGCCGAACATCATCTGATGAACGAGCACGACCGCGACCGGGAACGCGACCCGGACGCCCCGGACCCGACGCAGGACACCTGGTCGGCCTGGCTCCCGCAGCTCGACGGCCCGGCGAGCCCGAGCAGCGCGGCGAGCCCGAGCACCCCGCACCCGCCCGCGGCGCCGCTGCCGCAGGCGAACGGTCCGGCGACCGGCGACGACCCCGCGCCGCCTGCCGTCCCGCCGGCGCCGCCCCTGCCGTATGCCGTCACGCCGCCCTGGGCCGGACCGCCGCGCGTCGGGCCGCCCCCCACCACCTACTTCGGCTGGGCGGTCGTGTGCGCGATCTTCTGCTTCATGCCGCTCGGCGTCGTCGCGGTGGTCAAGTCGCTGCAGGTGAAGCCGCGCTGGGCGCAGGGCGACTGGATCGGCGCCGAGAAGGCCTCGCGCGCGGCGAAGACGTGGTGTCTCGTCGCCGCGGCCATCTGGCCGGGGTCGGCGCTGCTCTTCAGCTGCCTGGGGGCGCTGGGCGGCGGCCACATGTTCATGCACTTCTGATCCGGGCACGTGCGGGTCCGCCGCCCAGGGGCCCGTCAGGCGTCGCGCACGACCGCACCCTGAGCGATGACGACGCGCACCCGCTCCAGCGCGTCGTCGACCTCCAGCGGGTTGGCGTCCACCACGACGACGTCGGCGAAGGCGCCCGGGACGAGGCGCCCGGCCTGGCGCGACCACCCGAGGAGGCGGGCGGCATACGTCGTCGCGGCGCGCAGCGCCTCGAGGTGACTGAGGCCCGCCTCGACGAGCAGACGCACCTCGGACCCGATGGGGTCGACGTCGGTGCCGAAAGAGTCGGTGCCGGCGACGATCGTCACGCCGCGCTCGTGCGCCTCGCGCACCGCGGCCTGCAGCACGGGCGTGTAGGCGCGGCCACGCGCGTCGAGCACCGGGTTGCTCGAGCCGATCATTCCGGTGATCGCGGCCATCGTCGGGGTGAAGTGGGTGCCGCGGCGGGCCATCTCCGAGATGGTCGCATCGCCCACGAAGACACCGTGCTCGATGCTGCGCACGCCCGCGCGCACCGCACCGTCGATGCCCTCCTCGCTGTACGCGTGGCAGAGGACGGGCCGTCCGCTCGCGGCGCGCACGACGGCCGAGAGCTGCTCGCGGTCGTAGACGAGCTCGGTCGGGTCCTGCTCGGCGAGACCGGCGCGGGGGTTGGCGCGGGTCTTGACCACGTCGACGCCGCGGGCGACGTTGACCTTCGTGACGTGGGCGATGTCGACGGTCGAGGTGACCCCACCCGGCAGGGCGGCCAGCGGCGCGAGGTCGGGGTCGGCGAGGGCCGAGTCGCCGAGCTGCGGCGAGACGAAGATGCCGGCCGCCCGCATGCGCGGCGCGAGGCCCGGCGCGTAGTCGGGCAGCGACCGCATCGCGACGTCCTGGTAGAAGGTCGACGACCCGCTGCGCACCGACGTCGCGCCGGCGCGCACGAGGGCCCGCACGTCGGCGAGCGCGTTGGCGTGCACGTGCACGTCGACGAGGCCCGGCACCACCCAGCGGCCGCTCGCCTCGACCCGGCGCGCGGCCGACCCGACGTCGGCGACGGCGCGACGGGTGGCGTCACGGCTGCCGACCGCGAGCACCTTGCCGTCACGCAGGACGACCACGCCGTCCTCGACGACGTGCCCGGTGAGCGGGTCGACGATCGAGCCTCCCTCGACGACCAGCGGCGGGGCGGCGGTCGGACGGAGCGAGCCGACGCGACCCGAGGTGGGGCTCTCGTGGCCCGCGGCACCGGCGGGCGCGGCCGCGGCGACCCCGGCGGCACCCAGACCCGCGAGGAGCGCGGCGCCGCCGAGGACGCCGCGCCGGGAGAGGCCCGAGGGTGGAGGGGTCGTGACGGCGTCGTGGTCGTGCAGGCACATGGGGAGACCTCCGGGGGATACGCTCGACAGTGAGCAGAATTGGTATACCAATTTGGTATACCAAACGCGAGAGGAGCGTCAATGCCTACCGGCGAGGAACATGCGGAGCACGCCGTCTCGCTGCGCGGCTCGGTCACCCAGGCGCTGCGCGACCGCATCGTCACCGGCGACCTCGCACCGGGCACGCGACTCGTCGAGCGTCAGGTCGCCGAGCAGCTCGGCGTGTCCCGGGTGCCCGTGCGCGAGGCGCTGCGCACGCTCGAGCGCGAGGGCTTCCTCGAGGAACGACCCACGCGCGGCATGGTCGTGCGCCGCCTCGACCCCGACGACGTCGGCATGCTCTTCGCGGTGCGCGATGCGCTCGAGGGCGTGCTCTCGCAGCGGCTCGTCGACGTGCTCGACGACGAGGGGCTCTCGCGCCTCGACCACCTTGTCGGCACGGCCGAGGAGCACCTCGCCGCAGGGCGGTCCGGCGAGGCGGTGCGCTGCAACGCCGACTTCCACGCGGCGCTCGTCGAGCTCGCCGACAGCCGCGTGCTCACCTCGATCATCGAGCCCGTCGCCGGCCGGATGGCCTGGCTGCTCAACCAGCACGCCGAGCCCGGCGAGATCATCGCCGAGCACCACGCGATCGTGGCGGCCCTCAGGTCCCGTGACGCCGCACGCGCGGCGGCCGAGTTCCGCGACCACCTCGCGAGCAGCCGCAAGGCGGTGGCCACGGTCGAGGCCGGGCTCGAGACCGACCGTCGCGGCTGACGGCCGGACTCGAGCCTCCGTCAGGCGGCCGGCCCCGCCGCGGGCTGCGTGCACACGAGCTGTTCGCCCTCGGGCGCCATCGACGCCACCTCGACGACGCCACCGCCCACGGCCGAGGGGCGAGACTGCGTGGCGCGGTCGTCGACCTGGATGCACAGCTGCCACTGCTTCACGGCCGGGTCGACGGGGGTGCGCGGGGCCTCGAACGACGTGCCGGGCACGTCGAGCTTCGGAGGCGTGGCGGCATACGCCTTGCCCGTGACGCTCGCGCCGGGCGCGATGGTGTGGCCGCCGATCACGGGGGCGGCTGCGAAGCGGACGTCGGGAGCGGTGGCGAAGCCCTGCTTGCTGATGCGCAGGACGCCCGACTCGACGTAGACCCACGCGTGCTGCGGGTCGACGTCCTTGGGGAGGGTCGCGCTGCCGAGGTCGTCGGGCACGACGTCGTAGGCGACGACCGGCTTCGAGCCGGTGTTGGTCAGCGAGTAGTCGACGACGAGCCCCGAGCTCGCCGCGATGCCCGCCCCACCCGGCGCCAGCTCCGCCTCGAGACGCACGCCGCCGGCGGTCACGGTCTGCTTCATCGGCCCCGACCCCGCCGTCGTGCCACCCGTCGGCGTGGAGCTCGCCGACCCACCGCCACCCGCGGGTGTGGCGGCGCTGTCGGACGGGCTCGCCTGCCCGCAGGCGCCGGTGACGAGCACCGCGCCGAGGGCGAGCAGCGCGAGCGGGGACGTGAGGTGTCGCTGGAGCGGCTTCATGACGGTGAAGACAACCACGTCACCCGAAGCGTTGCATTCCGGACGAACTCGCCGGTCGCGCCTACTTGAGCAGCTTCGACATGCGGCGGTCGGCGAGCGGCTTGCCGCCCGTCTGGCAGGTGGCGCAGTACTGCAGGGAGGTGTCGGCGAACGACACCTCGCGCACGACGTCGCCGCACTCGGGGCACGTCTCACCGGTGCGGGCGTGCACCCGCATGCCCGCGCGCTTGGCGTCCTTGAGCTCCTTCGCCGGCTTGCCGGACGCCGTCGCGACGGCGTGGGCCAGCGTGTCGCGCAGCGCGGCATACAGCCGGTCGACGACCTCGGGGGCGAGCGTGCCGGCGATGGCGAACGGGCTGATCTTCGCGACGTGGAGGATCTCGTCGGAGTAGGCGTTGCCGACGCCCGCGATGAACTCCTGGTCGCGCAGCAGGCCCTTGATCTGGGTGCGCCGCCCCTCGAGCATCGAGCGGAACAGCTCGAGCGTGAAGTCGTCGCGCAGCGGGTCGGGCCCGAGCCGGGCGACACCGGGCACCTCGGCCGGATCCTTGACGATGTAGGCCGCCAGCGACTTCTTCGTGCCGGCCTCGGTGAGGTCGAACCCCGAGCCGTCGGAGAGCCTGACCCGCAGCGCGATCGGCGACTTGCCCGGGCGCAGCACCGTCTCGGGCAGGTGGTCGGACCACCGAAGCCAGCCCGCGCGGGCCAAGTGGAAGACGAGGTGGGTGCCGTCGGCGTCGATGTCGAGGAACTTGCCGTGCCGGTGCACGCCGTCGACGGGCACGCCCTCGAGCGCCTGGGGCGGCGGGTTGAACGTCTTCAGCACGCTGAACGAGGCGAGCTCGACCTTGGTGATGGCGAGCCCGGCCGTGCGCTCGGCGAGGAAGTCGACGAGCGCCTGCACCTCGGGCAGCTCAGGCATGCCGTCAGTCTGCCATCCGGCGGTGTCAGCGGGTGGGCTGTCGCAGGGGGCGTGACGGCTGCTCGTCGGCGGCGACCGGCGGCCCGACGCGTCCGTGCTCCTCGAGGACCCGCAGCAGCTGGTGCCCGTCGGGCGCCGAGAACGTCGACACGCTGACCGGACCCATGGTGCGCACCGGCGCGTCGATCTTCATCGGCTTGCTCAGCACCTGCTCGGCCGGCGACAGGTGCCGGATGCAGATGGCGTCGACCCGGTCGGGCCGCGCCTCGGCGAACTCGGCGTAGAGCTGCGGGTCGTGCTGGCCGTCGTCGCCGACGAGCAGCCACTGGATGTCGGGGAAGTCGCGGGCGAGCCGGTGCAGGCAGGTGCGCTTGTGGTCCTGGCCGCTGCGGAACCAGCCGGTGTTGGTCGGACCCCAGTCGGTGAGCAGCAGCGGACCGAGCGGGAAGCCGTTCTCGACGAGGAAGCGGTTGAGCGTCGCCGCCGTGTTCCAGGCGCCGGTCGAGACGTAGACGATCGGGGCGCCGGGGTGGGCCGAGAGGATGCGGCGGTACATCGGCGCCATGCCCGACACGGCGTGCCTCGCCTTGCCGCGCCGCACGAACGTGTTGAACGCGGCGATCATCGGTCGCGGCAGCATCGTCGTGATGACCGTGTCGTCGATGTCGCTCACGAGGCCGAAGCGCACGTCGTCGGCCACGATGAAGACGTCGGCCGCGACCGGCTCGGCGCCCTGCACCTCGACGACGGCCTGCTGCCAGCCGGGCGGCAGACCGTGGTCGCGCGCCACGACGTCGACGTGGCCGCCGCGGTCGGACCGGCCGAACACCTCGCGGTCGCCGACCGTGACCTTGACCGGCACGCCGGTCGCGGGAGAGGTGATGAACGCCCGCCAGCCGCGGTCGTAGTGCGCCGGGCTGATCGCGCCGGTGGCGTCCTGACGGCTCTCCGGACCCTCTGTGCCCTCACGACCCTTGCGCCCCAGCAGGATCCGCGCGAAGACGCGGACGAAGGACGACGAGCCGTAGCCCACGTGGGTGATGACGCGGTTGCCCCAGCCGCGGCTGCGCAGCACGCGCTCGACCTGCTCGTGGACGGTGTCCTCGATGATGGCGGCCGCGTGCGGTCGTGACATGGCCACAACCTACCCGCCGCACGTGGCGCAGCGGCAGCGCGAGAGCGGCGCGACGGCATACGGCGCCGTGCCAACAGGTGGACCCCGGCGAGCGCGGGCCGGAGGTCACGGGTTTGATGGACGGCGTGCACCTCATCGCGGAAGTCCTCAGCAAGGCGTCCGGAGGCGACTTCCCCGCCGTCGACGGCGGGTGGCAGCGGGTCGCCCCGTGGCGCGACGGCGTCGAGGGCGTCGTCGCCTTCACCGGGCACGCCTACCTCGCGGTTGACGACGACGTGTCCGAGGGGACGCTCGGCTCGCTCGGCCCCGACGGCTTCGGCGGCGCCAGCAACCCGCGGCTCGTGTCGCGCCTGGCCGGCGGCGGCTGGATCGACGCGCTCGACATCGTCCTCGTCGCGCGCGGCGTCGGCGGCGAGCCGGCCCTCGTGCCGCGCAGCGACCTGCGCAACCATCCCCGCGCCGAGCACGCGACGTCGGTGCGCAGCGAGGTGACGACCTTCGGGTACGCCGCCCCCGACGACCGCACGCTCGTGACGCTCTCGACGGGGCTGGGCGGTCTGCCCGAGGTGGGTGTCGAGACCGACCCGGCGAAGGACCACGTGGGCACCGACGTCGTGCGCGACGCGCTGACCCTCGTCGACGAGGGCGAGGTCGTCGTCGCGGCCTGCGCTCCCGGCAACGCCCGAGCGCTGCGCGCCTTCCTCGGAGCCGGGTTCGAGCCCGTCGCCTCGGTGCAGCTGTGGAGGCCCGAGCGATAGGGGCGATTGGCGCAGATCGGGCGGACGTGCTGGGATCTGCGCGTGGACAAGGTCGTCAGCTTCGGCAGTGAGGCACACCGACGGCACGCCCGCACCCTGCTCTGGCCCGTGCTGCTCCTCGCAGCGGCCGGCTGGTGGGTCGTCGGGGCGCTGCCGTGGATCGTCGACGGGTTGGGGGCGCGTTCGCCGCGCGACTGGACCTCCGACATCGAGACCGGGTCGGTGGCCAGCGGCTCCCTCAGCCTGCTGCCCTTCACCGCGAGCCGGATGGGTCGCCTGCTCGTCGTGACCCTCGTGGGTGGCCTCGCCGCTGCGGTCGCGACCCTGTGGGTGCGGCCGCGCGAGGGACGCGCCCTCGCCCGCGCCGGCGTCGCTGCCCTGGGCACGCTCGTGGCGGCGGCCTACACGGTCGCGCAGTCGGCCGGCGCCACGCGCCAGCTCGGCAACGACTTCGACCGCGACGACCGCGTGCTCGTGGGCGTGCTCGCGGTCGCGGTGGTCGGCACGGTCGTCGGGCTGCTGCTCGGGCTCGTCGTCGTTCTCGGCGGGCCGGTCGTGCGAGCGCTCGCGGCGGCGCCCCTCGCCGTCGCTCTCGGCTCGTGGGTGAGCGCGCTCGCGGTCGTCCTCCTCGACACCCAGCGCGCCCTGCCCCTGCTCGCGTGGACGACGACCATCACCGCGGTTGCCGCCGGCCTCGCGCTCGCCCCGGTCGGCGTGCGCTCCCTCGGGCGCGTGCTCGTGTGGCCCGCCGTGCTCGTGCTCGTCGCCGTCTGCTCCGCCGCCCAGACGGCCTTCGGCTACCTCACGGCCTACCTGCGCCCGCGGTCCGGCCTGCCCGACGGCCTGCGCGACCACGTCGAGGCCAGCCGTGACGTCTTCCTGCGAGCGCTCCAGCCGGAGTTCCAGCCCTGGGGGGCGTATGCCGTCGCCGTGGCCGTCGGGCTCGTCGGCACCGGCGTGCTCCGGCTCCGCACCGGCCGGAAGGGACCGGCAGGAGGCGGCCCGCGACGGCCTGCGGTGGCGAGCGCCGCCACGCCGGCCGCAGACGCCACGCCGGCCGCAGACGCCACGCCGGCCGCAGACGCCACGCCGGCCGCAGACGCCGAGCAGGTCGACGCGAACCGTCGATGACGGGCGCTGGGGGTGGCGCCCCGTACCCTCGACGCATGCTCTGGGGACCCCGCACCAGCTCATGCACCGGCACCGCGACCGGTTCGCGCCGTCGCTCGCTCATCGCGACCGCCCTGTCCGGCGCGCTCGTCGCGACGCTCGGCGCCGGCTGCTCGATGTTCGACTCGCCCCCTGAGCCCGACGACGCCGCGCGGGCCCTCGCCGCCGCCCTCGGCAACGGCGACTTCACGAAGGTCCCCCTCAAGGGCACGACCGCCGCCAAGGCCGGCGCGTTCGTCAAGGCCGCCTACAAGGACCTCGACTCGCTGCGACCGACGGTGACGGTCACCGACCTGAGCCACGCCGAGGGGTCCGAGAAGGCGACCGCCACGCTCTCCACGACGTGGGACGTCTCGAAGACCGGCACCGACTGGACCTACCAGTCGAAGGCCGCGATGAGTCTCGTCGACGGCGCCTGGCAGGTGGCGTGGAACCCCGCCCTCGTCGCCCCGCAGCTGGCCGCCGACGAGACCCTCACCATCGCCCGCAAGTGGCCGCGACGGGCCGACATCGTCGACACCACCGGCGGCAAGATCATGACCGAGCGCGAGGTCGCGGTCGTCGGCATCGACAAGACGAAGGTGGCCGGCGCCGAGGCCGCCGCGTCGGCGCGCCGGCTCGCCGCGCTGCTCGGCATCGACCCGACGAGGTATGCCGCGAAGGTGTCCGCCGCTGGGGCCAAGGCGTTCGTCGAGGGGCTGACGCTGCGCGAGACCGACCCCGTCATCGAGAAGAACGGTGCCGCGATCGCCAAGGTCAAGGGCGCCATCACGGTGCCGGCCATGAAGGTGCTCGGGCCGAGCCGCACCTTCGCCGCCCCCATCCTCGGCTCGGTCGGCGAGGCCACGGCCGAGCAGGTCAAGGACTCCAAGGGCACGCTCGAGCCCGGCGACAGCGTGGGCACCAACGGCCTCCAGTTCCGCTACGACGCGCAGCTGCGAGGCACTCCCGGGCTCGCGGTGCAGGCCGTCAAGCGCGGCGCCGACGGCAGCGTCCTCGACAAGCGCGAGCTGTTCGCCGAGCAGTCCACCGAGGGCCAGCCGCTCACGATCACCCTCGACCCCAAGGCGCAGTCCGCGGCCGAGGCGGCCCTGGCGAAGCAGACCGCCCACCCCACGGCGCTCGTCGCGGTGCGGGTCTCCACGGGCGAGATCCTGGCCGCGGCCATCGGTCCGGCGGCCAACGGCTCGACGCTCGCGCTCGCCGGCAAGGTGGCCCCGGGCTCGACCTTCAAGATCGCCAGCTCCCTCGCCAACGTGCGCAAGGGCGCGACGGCCGACACCAAGCTGCCCTGCACCGACTCCCTCACGGTCAACGGGCGACGCTTCAGCAACTACACGACCTACCCCAAGGACAAGCTCGGCGACATCACCATGCAGACCGCGCTCGCGTTCTCGTGCAACACGGCCTTCATCAGCCAGTACGAGAAGGTCAGCCAGGACGACCTGATCAAGGCCGCGCAGTCCCTGGGCATGGGCGACAAGCTCGACCTGCCGTTCACCGGCTTCCTCGGCTCGGTGCCGCCCACCGACGACGTCGTCGAGCACGCCGCGTCGTTCATCGGACAGGGCCGCGTCGAGGCCTCTCCGCTCACGATGGCGGTCGTCGTCGCCTCCGTCATGAAGGGCCAGACGGTGCGCCCGCAGCTCGTCGCCGGCGCTCCCGCGCTGCCCGCCCCCGCCACGCCGCTCAACCCGACCGAGGCGGGCGTGCTGCGCCAGGAGATGCGGGCCGTCGTCAGCGAGGGCTCGGGCAAGGTGCTGAGGCCGCTCGGCATCGAGTACGCCAAGACCGGCACGGCCGAGTTCGGCACCAAGAACCCGCCCGACACGCACACGTGGATGGTCGCGGGGCGCGGCGACATCGCGATCGCCGCCTACAACGAGGTCGGTGACAACGGCGTGACCGGCTCGGCCCCCTTCATCATCAGCTTCCTCAAGGCCTACGACCTCCGCTGAAAGTCGAGTGCCCTCACAATCGAAAGAACACTTCGTTCCCAGGAGCGCTGTCGCGCGCACCCACACAGACAGGGACGAAGTGTTCTTTCGATTGACGCGAGGGCTACCTGACGGTGACGACGTCGACGTCGGCAGCGCGTACGAACGCGAACCTGTGGCCGAGCGAGACCTGGTAGTAGCGGTCCTGGCCCACGACGTCGACGTGGTCGTTCGGCGTCGTCGCCGAGTACGTCGTCGCCCGGTAGTAGTTCGTCGGCACGGTGAGGTCACCGACGGCGTACCGCTGCCCGGCCGTGAACTGGTACTGCAGCGGCGCGAGCGCCTGCACCGGGATGCCGGCCGGGTAGGCCGACGCCTCGGGGTAGGCGCGGCCGTAGACCGGGACTCTGGCGAGGCCGGCCCTGGGCACGACGTACTGGCCGCCGACCGCGATGGCCGTCGGGTCGCTCGCCGGGTTGTGGAACCAACCCTTGACGCCGTTGAACCAGATCGCGGTCCAGTCGCCCTGGCGGTCGGCGACGGCGAAGGTCAGGCCGGCCTGCGCACGCGCGCCGATGTCGGAGACCGACGTGGTCGACGGTGCACCGTTGGGCTTGCGACCGATGTCGTTGACGAGCGGCGCGGTCTCGGACGGGGCCGTGCGCACGTAGACGAAGTTCGTGCCCTGCGGCGCGCACGGCTGGCCCGCCGTCGTGCACGAGGTCACGGCCTGCACGTTGTCGTCGAAGCCGGGCAGGATGCGCACGAGGTCCTGGGCACCGTCGACGCCGTGGCTCTGCAGCGGCGCGCCGAGCAGCTGGAAGTAGTGCTCCCAGTTCCAGTAGGGGCCCGGGTCCCAGTGCATGCCCGCCACGTTGTTGGGCGTCACGCCGGGGATCTGGTCGTGGCCGAAGATGTGCTGCATGTCGAGCGGGATGTCGTACTTCGCCGCGAGGTAGCGCACGAGCCGCGCCGACGAGCGGTACATCGGCTCACTGAACCACTGGGCGCCGGTGGCCGCGAAGCCCTCGTGCTCGAGGCCGATGGAGTGGCTGTTGACGTACCAGTTGCCGGCGTGCCAGCCGACGTCCTTCGGCTCAAGGTGCTGGGCGATGCGCCCGTCGCTCGAGCGCAGCGAGTAGTTCCACGCGAGGTACGTCGGGTCCGTGACGAGCTTGAGCGTCGTGTTCCAGGACGCCTCGGTGTTGTGGATGACGATGTTGGTGATCTTCGGCGAGACCGGGCGCGACGCGAGGTCGTGGTTGCCGTAGTCGCCGCCGCCGAGGTCCTGGTAGGGCGCCGGCACCCAGTCGCACTCGAGCCCGGGCGGGCAGTCGGTCTGCGCGCTGTTCGCCTTCTTCGTCAGGCCGAGCCGGTCGATCTGGCCCTTCTGGGGCGTGGCGGCCGACGGGAGCAGCGACACGTCCTTGCCGTCGACCGTGCGGCGCGAGGCACCGGAGGCGATGACCGAGTAGGTGTCGTCGGCGAACGCTGCGGCGACGTCCTCCTGCGCCGAGCCGGAGGCGTCGGCCACGGCGGCGTACCAGTCGCCGGCCCTGGTGTCGGTGCCGGTGGGCAGGCCGAGCCGCTGCTGGGTGGCCGCGAGCAGGGCGGCGCCACCACGGATGTTGGCGAGCTCGTCGGTGCGCAGGGCGTTCTCGTCGAGCCCGGTGAGGCCTGCCGCGCGCCCGAGCGTGTCGGCGACCGGCGCCTGCGCGTCGGCGGCCGGGGCGTCGCCCAGTCCCTTGCCCTCGGCGGACGAGCCGAGGTCGGCGTCGACGAGGTGCATCGGGCCGTAGCCGCCGGACGAGCTGTGCCCGGGGTTGAAGTCCCAGCGCGTCTGCGCGTACGACACGGCCTCGAGCACGGTGCGCGGCACGCCGAACTCGGAGGCCGCCGCCTCGAAGGCGCGCTCGCGGCTGCCGGCGTCGTCGCCGACGGTCACGGACGGGTCGGCGGCCTGTGCGGTCGGGCTCGCCATCGCCATGCCGGCCGCCACGGCGGCGACCGCGCCGAGCGAGGCGATCGAGCGGCGGACACGGCGAGGTGTCGCTGATCGGTGTGGAGCGGAGTTGGGTATCACTCGTTGGTCCCTTTCGTATGCCTGGTGACCGCAGGGCGCTCGACACGTCGACACGGGTCCGTCGACGGGCCGTCACACTGCGGGTGAGGCGCCGACGGCCCCGAGCCCGACGACACCTCTGACGCCGAGCATTCCCGTGGTTCGCGAGGCCCGCCACTTGAAACATTCATCCAAGCGTTGCCAGAAATCGGCCGTGTCCACGGTGCGCGAACGCGCCAAACGGCGCACCATGGTGCCCATGGGGCGTACGGGTCTGTACGTGGGGATGACCATTGCCGCACTCCTGACAGGGGGGTGCGGTGCCGTCGTGTCCGACCGGGACACCCCCCCGACGGGCGCCGAGCACCCGTCCACGGCGAAGTCGACGGCCCCGCCCAAGCAGCGCTTCGGCCCGGGCGGCGGCGGCTCGCTCACGACGTCCGACAGTCCAGTCTTCCCCCTGGTGCTGCGCCGCACCGGCGGCATCGCCGGCTTCGACGACCGCATCGTGCTCGACGCCAGCGGCCGGCTGCGCGTCGAGACCCGCTCGGTGCACGGGCGCGTCTGCACGCTCGCCGGGCCGGTGCAGCGCCAGCTCGTCACCCTGCTGGCGACGCTGCGCCTCGGCGTGCCGCTGCCCGCGGTGCCGAGCGACCAGTTCACCCCGCTCGACCCCGACGCCGCACCCGAGAGCGACCCCATCTCGATCTCGGTCACCGACGACCACGCGCGCGCCATCGACCTCAGCGACCCGTCGCTCGGCGAGATCGCGAGCCTCGTCGGCAGCCTGGTCTCCGACGTCACGCTCTCGGCGCCTGCCACGACGCACTGCACGACCCCCACGCCGCCCGTCGTCGCGCCCGCTCCCTGAGCGCGGGGCGCGCGGCCCCGCCGCATCCCCGACCGCACGGCATACGCAAGAGGTCGGTGTGCCACCGGGCGGACCCGGCAGCACACCGACCTCAGAGGTGTGTCAGGCGACCTTCGGTCAGAAGTTCGTCGACACGTCGTCGATGACGAAGCTCGTCTGGAGCGAGGAGTCCTCGTTCGCGGCGAACTTCAGCGTGACGTTGGTGCCCTTGTAGGACGTCAGGTCGATCGTCTTGGTGATGTAGGACGCCTTCGGGGTCGTCAGGTTGGAGAAGCTGGCCTTCGTGACGCCGTTGATCTGCACCGTGGCGGTGTCGTACGCCGTCGTGGTCGTGGTCTCGGCCGTGTCGATGCGGATGTAGTACGTCAGCGTCGGCGAGGTGGCCGTCGACGGGACCGCGAAGGTCTGCGACTCGTTCTCGGAGGCCGTGGAGCCGTTGCCGCCGAGCCAGAGCTTCCACGAACCGGTGCGGGCCGGGCGACCCGTGTTGTTCGTGATCGGGCCCGAGGTGCCGGTCCAGCCGGTCTGGCCGGACTCGAAGCCGCCGTTGGTCAGCGAGCCGCCGGTGGGCGGGGGCGTGGTGCCGCCGCACGTCTCGGTGCTGGCCGGGGCCGCGATGGCACCCATGGCCTTGTCGACCGCGGTGCACTCGGCCGAGCCGGCGCCGTAGAGGTCCTTGGCCGCCTTGATGACGCCGGTGCGGGCTGCCGCGTAGTTGCTGCTCGAGGTGAGGTACGTGGACAGCGTGCGGTACCAGATCTTCTCGACCTTGGTGTGGCCGATGCCGGTCACGGTCGACGCGTCACACGTCGGGCTGTTGTAGCTGACGCCGTTGATCGTCTTGGCGCCCGAGCCCTCGGAAGCGAGGTAGTACCAGTGGTTGAGCGGGCCCGAGGAGTAGTGCGGGTCGAGGCCCCCGAGCGAGCTGCTCCAGCAGTCCTTCGACGCCCCGTCCTTGGACGGCTTGTCCATGTAGCGCAGCGGCGTGCCGTTGCCGTTGAGGTTGATCTCCTCGCCGATGAGGTAGTCCGGCGTGTCGGAGGGGTTGTTGGCGTACCACTCGACGGCCGTGCCGAAGATGTCGGAGGTCGCCTCGTTGAGGCCGCCCGCGTCACCCGAGTAGTTGAGGCCGGCGGTGTTCTCCGTGACGCCGTGGCTCATCTCGTGACCGGCGACGTCGAGCTCGACGAGCGGGGCCGCGTTGTTCGCGCCGTCGCCGTACGTCATCTGCGTGCCGTCCCAGAAGGCGTTGACGTAGTTCT
>CBHRRQ010000044.1:0-20251 GCA_966081555.1 uncultured Terrabacter sp. | reverse complement strand
CGGGGCGACCTGTCGTCAGGTCGCCCCGGGGTGGCTGCCGGGGCTGGCGTCACGGGCCCGGTGGGGGACCCGGTCGTGCCGGTCTGGGCGGTCATGCGATCACATGCCCGTGCCGATGGAGTCGGCCTGCTGCTGGGCGTTCTTGAGGCCGGTCGCCGGGTCCTCGCCGCTCTTGGTGATCTTCTCGAGCTCGGTGTCGAGGGCCTTGACGGCCTGCTCCCACGTCGGGAACGACGGAGGGGCCTTGGCGGTCTCGAGCTGCTTGCCGAAGACGGCGAGCTTCTTGTCGGCCGCGAGGGTCGGGTCCTGCCACGCGCTCTTCACCGACGGCAGGTCGGTCGAGAGCGTGTACCACTTGGCCTGGACCTTCGGGTCGGCGAGCCAGTTGACGAACTTCCACGAGGTGTCGCGGTTCTTCGTGTTCTTGAAGACGACGAAGTTCGAGCCGCCGACGAACGACGAGGAGCCCGCCGAGCCCGCCGGGATGGGGGCGACGTTGTACTTGTCCTTGAAGCCGGGGCCGCCGACCTTCTCGACGGCCGACATCATCCACGGACCGGAGATGAACATCGGGACCGTGCCCTTGGCGAAGTCCGGCTCGGTCGTCGGCGTCGCCGGGGCGGCCTTGTTGGAGATGCCGTCGGTGAAGAACGACTGGTAGTACTGCGCCGCCTTGAGGATCTGCGGGCTGTCGAAGTTGTACGCCTTGCCGCCGTCCTTGGTGAGGTCGGCGCCGTCGGACCACGCGAACGGCATGAGGGTCTGCCAGGAGCCCTCGCCGCCGGCCTGCAGGCCGATGCCCCACTTGGCGCCGGCCTTGGTCTGCATGGCCTTGGCCATGTCCTTGAGGCCCTGCCAGTCGGTCGGAGCGGCGTCGAAGCCGGCCTTCTTCGCGAGGTCGGTGCGGTAGAAGAGCACGCGCGTCTCGACGTACCACGGGATGCCGTACGAGGTGCCGTTCACCTCGGTCGTCTTCTGCGCGCCCTCGAAGAAGGCGGACTTGTCGACCTGCGCGGGGGTCGGGTCGAGGGCGTCGCTCGCGGCGAACTCGCCCATCCACGTCGTGCCGACCATGGCGACGTCGGGCGTCTTGCCGGCGGCGATGGCAGCGGTGAACTTGTCGTGCGCGGCGTCCCACGGGATCGCCGTGACCTTGACCTTGACGCCGGGGTTGGCGGTCTCGAAGTCCTTGGTGAGCTTGGGGAGGTTGTCACCCTCGGCGCCCATGGCCCAGACGGTGATCTCGCCGGTGGCCTTGCCGGAGCTGACGGCGGCGCCGGTCTGTGCCGCGCCGGAGCCGCCGTTCTCGCCGTCACGACCGCAGGCGGTCACGGTGAGGGCGGTCGCCGTCATGCATGCGACCGTGATGGCTGTGGTGCGTCTCATCGGTGTCTCACTTCCTTGTGGTGCTCTTCGAGACGAGCGGGGTTTTCGGGGGGTGGGGAGGGTCGGGGTGGCTGGGTGCCCGGTGGGTCGGGCGGTGGCGTATGCCGTCAGGTCGCCGGTGTGGGCCGGGTGGAGGAGGCGGGTGGGGTGGCGCGGGGCCGTGCCGCACAGCCGCACGAGCCTCGGATGATCACCTGGGTCGGCAGGATGCGCGGAGCAGCGAGCAGCTCGGCACCGTGGACCCTTTGGTGAAGACGGTCGGCCGCGAGCGCCCCGAGCTCACGGACGGGTTGGCGCACGGTGGTCATACCCGGGCGCACGTATCGGGAGGTCATGACGTCGTCCCAGCCGACCACCGCGATGTCGCCGGGCACGTCGCGGCCGGCGTCCTGGAGGTGGCTCATGATCGACAGGGCGAGCTCGTCGTTGGCGCAGACGAGCGCATCGGCGGTGATCTCGCCCGCGAGGATGCGCTCGGCGACGGCCTCGCCCTCGCCCTCGCGGAAGGGGACGCGCACCGGTTCGGCGGGCTCGAGGTCCGCGGCGCGGTGGGCGGCCACGAAGCCGGCGTGGCGCTCGCTGATGTCGGGGGCGCCGTCGGGGTCACCGACGAAGAGGAGCCGGCGGCGGCCGTGGCCGAGCACGTGCTCGGTGAGCTTCTGGGCGCTGTGGGCGTTCTCGGCCCCCACGCTCTCGATGCCCTCCTGCGGCGAGCCGGCGATGATGATGACGGGCTTCTTGCCGTGCAGGGCCTTTGCGACGGCCGGGGGCATGGCGGCCGAGCCGAGCACGGCGATGGCGTCGACGTGGGTGGCCAGCTGGCGCACCGCACGGGCGATGTCGGCCTTGCCCTCCGTGAGCATCAGCGTGACGCTCTGTCCGAGCTCTGCGGCACGGGACTCGAAACCCATGAGCAGCTCGGAGTAGTAGGGACCGGTGAGCTCGGGCAGCACGAGGCCGTGGGCCTCGTGGTGGCGCACGGCGAGGCTGCGGGCGGCGCCGAGCGGCACGTAGTCCAGCTCGTCGACGGCGTCGAGCACCTTCTGCGTCGTCTTCGCCGAGACCGTGCCGGCGCCCTGGAGCACCCGCGAGACGGTGGCGATGGAGACGCCGGCGCGCTCGGCGACCGAGTAGATGGTGGCGCCGACGTGCGACGCGTTCACGGAGTCGGCTGCGCCGGGCTTGCGTGCTGTCGCCACTGGTCCCACCTCTCGCATCTCGTCGTTGAGCCGTTCGCGCCTTGTAAGCGCTTACATCTGCCTTTCCATACTGCACAGGTCCCTGCGCGGACGCAAGACCCACCCCGCCACGACGCGACCTGGTGGCCTCCAGGGACGCCACGCGACGGCATACGCCATGGACCCGAATGCGACTGCCCCACAGTCGGATTCGCACATCGAAAGGCGCCCCGCCCACCGCGACACGCGCGGCGGACGGGGCGCCCGGAAAGTGGACGAATCAGTCCTGCATCAGGCCGATCATGTTGCCGTCGGCGTCGGCCAGCGAAGCGGTGCGGCGGCCCCCGCCGACGTCGGTCGGCTGCTGCGTCACGGTCGCCCCCGCCTCCACGAGGGAGGCGATCGTCGCCTCGAGGTCGTCGACCGACCAGAAGGGCGTGGCGCCCGTGATCCCCTTCCGGTGCCCGTTGGGGTCGAGGGCGAGCTCCTGGCCGTCGACGTTGTAGCCGACGTAGTAGGACTCGTCGGTGTGCGGCTGCACGCCGAGCAGGGCGGTGAAGACGCGCTTGGCGGCGTCGAGGTCGGCGACGGGGTAGATCAGGGTGTTCACGGCAGACATCGGTCTCTCCTCGGTTCGGTGTGCGGTTCCCGGTGTCACATCGGGTGGCTCCGGCTCGTCAGTGCTATGACGGACCCCGAGGCGAGGATGTGACAGCGATGGACAGCGAGAAGACCGGCAGCGAGAAGACCGGCCGCGAGCCGACCGACGAGAACCTGACGCGCGAGCAGTGGCTGGCGCGCGACTTCGAGGCGCACCGGCCGCGGCTGCGTGCCGTCGCCCACCGGGTGCTGGGCTCGTCGGCCGACGCCGACGACGCGGTGCAGGAGGCGTGGCTGCGCCTGCGCCGCAGCGACACCACCGACGTCGCGAACCTCGGCGGCTGGCTCACGACGGTCGTCGGCCGGATCAGCCTCGACATGCTGCGTTCGCGCGCCTCGCGCCGCGAGGACAGCTGGGACGCCGGGCTGGCCGAGCTCACCGAGACCGAGCGAGCCGGGCACCCGACGGCACGCACGCCCGACCCGGCCTACGCGGCGGAGCTCGCCGACAGCGTCGGCGTGGCGCTGCTCGTCGTCCTCGACACGCTCGGGCCCGCCGAGCGCCTCGCGTTCGTGCTCCACGACCTCTTCGGTATGCCGTTCGAGCAGATCGCCGACATCATCGACCGCTCCCCCGCCGCCACCCGACAGCTCGCGAGCCGCGCCCGCCGCCGGGTGCGTGCGGCCGACTCCGAGGCCGAGGCGGAGAGCGCCGGCGCCGGGGACGGACCCGAGGGGCGGCGACAGCGCGCGGTCGTGACCGCCTTCCTCCATGCCGCCCGCGGCGGAGACCTCTCGACCCTGCTCGGACTGCTCGATCCCGACGTCGTGCTCACCTCCGACGCGGCAGCCGCCGCGCTCGGCTCACCCGCGCAGCTCGTCGGGCCCGAGGCCGTGGCCGGCCGCTTCAACGGCGGCGCCCACTCCGCGCGCCTCGCGGCCTTCGACGGCAGCATCGGCCTCGTGTGGGCGATGCGCGGCAAGCCGAAGGTCGCCTTCCGGTTCACCGTCACGGGCGACCGCGTCACCGCCATCGACATGCTCGGCGACGAGGCCTGGCTCGAGTCGCTGGAGATCTACTACCTGCGCGACTGAGGTCGGGCCGGTCGTAGGGTCGGGGTCGTGGCAGACCGTTTGCGTGCAGCAGTCGTCCTCGGCTCGGGCGGAGCCCGCGGATACGCCCACATCGGCGCGCTCGAGGTGCTCGACGAGCGCGGCTTCGACGTCGTGTCGATCGCCGGCACGTCGATGGGCGCGCTCGTCGGCGGGGTCGCCGCAGCCGGCAAGCTCGACGCGTACACCGAGTGGGCGCGCAGCCTCACCCAGCGCGAGGTGTGGCGGCTGCTCGACCTGACCCTGAGCGGCGCCGGTGGCGCGATCCGGGCCGAGCGGATCATCGCCAAGGTGGGCGAGATCCTCGACGGAGCGACGATCGAGAAGCTGGCGACCCCGTACACGGCCGTCGCGACCGACATCAACGCGCGACGCGAGGTGTGGTTCCAGCGCGGGCCGGTCGAGCACGCGATCCGGGCGTCGATCGCCATCCCCGGCGTCATCACCCCGGCGGTCATCAACGGCCGGGTGCTCGTCGACGGCGGCCTCATCAACCCAATCCCGATCGAACCGACGGCCGCGGCGTCGGTGGACGTGACGATCGCGGTGTCGCTGTCGGGCATGCGGTCGGTGTCCGGGGCCGCCCCCGTGAAGGAGTCGTCGGCGCCGGTGCCCCGCGAGGAGTGGACGAGCCGGCTGCGACGCAGCGCGGCCGAGGTGCTCGAGTCGGAGCGCTTCCGGGCGATCACGAGCCGGCTCGGCGGCCATCCCCGGGAGGCCGACACGGGCGACGTCGCAGTGGTCGGCACCGCCATGGAGGGCGGCGTCACGGTGCCACAGACACCCACCGAGGCGTTCGTGCTCGGCCAGGCCGACGTCGGACTCGTCGACCTGCTCAACATGTCGTTCGACACGATGAGCGCCCTCATCTCGCGCTACCGCATGGCGAGCAACCCGCCAGACGTGCTCGTCACCGTGCCGTCCAACGCCGTGCGCACCCTCGACTTCCACCGCGCCGCCGAGATGATCGAGCTCGGGCGGCAGCTGACGACCGAGGCGCTCGACCACGCGGGGTACTGAGCCGCGCTCGACGCTGTCGGCGGTGGCCGGGAGAGTGGAGGGGTGATCCTGCACGCCGACGCCGACGCCTTCTTCGCGTCGGTCGAGCAGCGCGACGACCCGCGCCTGCGCGGTCGGCCCATGGTCGTCGCGCACGAGGTCGTCGCCTGCCCCTCCTACGAGGCGAGGGCCCTCGGCATCCACGCCGGTATGCCGTTGCGCCAGGTCCAGCGGCGCTGGCCCGACGTGCTCGTCACGGGCTACCGCTCCGAGGCGTACGAGGAGGCCTCGACGCTGCTCTTCGACCTCTTCCGGCGGTTCACGCCGCTCGTCGAGCCGGGCTCGATGGAGGAGGCCTTCCTCGACGTCACCGGCCGCGACCGTGGCGACGTGACCGGCATGGCGTACGCCCTCCGGGCCGCCGCACGGGCCGAGGTGGGGCTCCCGGTGTCGGTCGGCGCCGGCAGCACGAAGCTCATCGCCAAGCTCGCGAGCCGGCGCGCGAAGCCCGACGGCGTCGTCGTCGTGGACGCCGAGCTCGAGGCCCGGCTGCGGCCCCGACTCCGGCTCGACGAGCTCTGGGGTGTGGGGCCGAGGACCTACGAGAAGCTCCACGCCGCAGGCCTCTTCGTCGTCGCCGACCTGCGCGGCCTCACGGAGGACGACCTCAAGCGGATCGTCACCACGGCGATGGCGCGACGGCTCCTGTCCATCGCGCACGGCACCGACGACGCGACGATCCGCCTGCCCGGGCCGCGGCGCTCGGTGAGCGCGAGCCGGTCGCTTCCATCGACCCGGACCAGATCGAAGGTCGTCGCCGTGCTCGAGGAGTGCGTGGGTCGCGCGGTCACGCGGGTCACGGGTCTCGACGTCCCACCCCGCCTGCCCAGCCGGCTCGAGGTGTTCGTCCGCTACGACGACGGCACACAGGTGCTCGAGCGCGGGCCGCTGGAGGGGCCGACGCTCGATGCCGAGGTGCTTCGTGTCGCCGCCGCCGACCTGCTCGACCGCACCGGCTACGAGTGGGACGGGCGTGGGGTGACGATGGTCGGGCTGACGCTCCCGCTGCCCATGCCGGACGCGACGTCGCCCATCGACCTGACGACCCTTGACCTCGAGCGGGCTCGAGGTCGCAGCATGAGCAGGTGACGACTCCGACCATGACCGATGACCTCACCGCGAGCGAGGCAGCGGCCTACCTGCGCCGCCTCGGTGTGGCCCGTCTCGAGGCGCCGACTCCGGCCGCTCTCGCCTCGCTGCACCGGGCCCACCTGCTCACGGTGCCGTTCGAGAACCTCGACATCGGTCTCGGGCGACCGATCCGCCTCGACCGGGCATCACTCCTGGGCAAGATCGTCGACGGGCGCCGGGGCGGCTACTGCTACGAGCTGAACGGGCTCTTCGCGCTCCTGCTGCGGAGGCTCGGGTACGCCGTCGACCTCGTGTCCGCGCGAGTGGCCACGGGGGACGGCGGTCTCACGGAGGAGTACGACCACCTCGCTCTCGTCGTGACGTCGCCCGATCTCACCGGGCCGGTGCTGCTGGACGTCGGGTTCGGCGAGGGGTTCGTCGAGCCCCTGCCGCTCGTCGACGGCTTCGCGCGGCGCGAACGCGGCCTGACGGTCGGGGTGGCGCGTCGCGGCGAGCTCTGGGTCTCGCGCGAACGTCGGGACGGTGAGGACTGGCGCGACCGGTTCGTGTTCTCCACGACTCCGCACGCGCTCGACGACTTCGCCGACCGGAACGTGTGGCAGCAGACCTCCCCCGACAGCCACTTCACCCGGTCGCGGCTGGCGTCGCTGCTCACGCCCACGGGCCGGGTCACCCTCAGCGGCAACCGGCTCATCACCACGACGCAGGGGCGCCGCGACGAGGTCGAGCTCCCGGACGACGACGCCGTGCGCAGCGCCCTGGCCGACCACTTCGGCATCGTGGTCGCCGCCGTCTGACCTCATCGTGGTCGCCGCCGTCTGACCTCATCGTGGTCGCCGCCGTCTGACCTCGCGTCGGTGACCGACCCCGGTCTGGGCGGTCAGTCCCAGGCGTTCTGGGTGGGCCGGCAGAGGCAGAACGGGTGGCCTGCGGGGTCGGCGTAGACGCGGAAGCCGCGCTCCGGCTTCGGTTGTGGGGCCTCCACCGGGTCGAGGGCCACGCCTCCCAGCGAAAGCACCCGCTCGTGGGCAGCCGCGATGTCGACCACGACGAAGTCGAGATGCACCTGCTGGTGGCCGCGCGGCCAGTTTGGTGACTCGTGGTTCGGGGCGAGCTGGGTGGCGATGCGCGGACCGTCCCAGATGACGTTGAACCAGTCGCCGTCCAGGTCGCCCTCGACGCGGCCGCCGAGCAGGTCGGCGTAGAACTGCGCGACACCGGCGGCGTCGGCGCAGTCGAGCGCGACACAGTCCCAGCCGATCTTCGAAGCGGTGCTGTCAGTGGTGGTCATGCACCCACTGAACCACCACGGGACGACATCGCTCCGCGTCTCGCCGCCATGCTCGTTCCGCACCCGTCCGATGCCGGCTCACTCTCGTCGGTGCTCCCGCGGCACGTGCCAGATGACCTCGTCAGGCAACACCGTCGCCGCCAGACCGAGCTGGTGGACGATCGTGTGGTGGCGACCGCACAGCAGCGCCCCGTTGCAGAGGTCGGTGGCGCCGCCGTGGAGCCAGTGCACGACGTGGTGCGCGTCGCACCACTGAGGAGGCACCGTGCACCCCGGATAGCTGCACCCGTGGTCGCGCAGCGCCATGGCAAGGCGCTGGGCGGGCGTGAAGTAACGGTCGGTGCGCCCGATGTCGAGCACCTGAGACGGGCCACCGAGGACGGTCGGCAAGATCTCGGCCTCGCACGCGACACGGCGCACCGTCGAGGCGGACAGCACCTCGTCGTTGCCGGTGACACCGGCGCCCCGCAGCCGGTCGAGCAGGGCCTCCAGGGACATCGTCACGACGAGCTTGGTGCGCGGCGTGCGCGTCACGCCCTGCGGCGCGGCCACCGCTCTCTGGATCAGCTCGAGAGCAGCGTCGGCCCGACGCGTCGCCGGTGACCGTGGGTCGACCGACCGTGACCGATCCCCTGGGCGCCCGCCTCGGACGGCGTCGACACCAGCCCCGCCTTCGTCGTCTCCTGCTCCGGAGCCGTGCGACGGCCAGCGACTCCAGTCGAGGTCGGGGCGTGGTCGCGCGAGGGCATCCACGGCGGCGTCGAGCACGGCCGATCCCTCGGGGTCGAGGCGCCAGAGGTACTCGGTCATGCCGGCGCAGCGGCCGATCTTGGTCAGGGAACGCGCCGCGCGCAGCCGCTGCGCCTCGTCCTCGACCTGCTGCGGTGGCCGCAGGCTCGCTCGTCCGTGAGACGCCAGTCGCCGCAGCTCGCGGACGCCGAGCTGGGGAGCCGCCTCGACCATGGCGTCGACGACCTGCTCGACCTGGGCGGGGTCGGCGAACGTCACGACGTCCTCACGGAAGCGCACGATGACCGCCGCCTGGTCGACGGACACCGCACCGTCGCGCACGCTGCCGGACAGGGTCGCCCACCGCGGGTCGTTCATCGCCGCACCGACGGCGGTCAGGGCGGCAGATGCTCCGGCGGCGTGGCCTGGCGCGTGCCCGGCCACCCAGTCGTTGCGGGAGAGCCCCGAGGCCTCCGGCAGCCCGCGCGAGCTGACCTCCGCCGCGAGCACCGCCGACAGGCTGTGCGCCATCTCGCGGACCGCCTGTGCCTGCTCGATCGCGTCGCCGAGCCCCACCTCTGGCATCGTCCAGACCGGCGTGTTGCGGGCGATGAGCCGCAGCTCGGCCGCCATCGACGCCAGGCGGGCCGCGAGACCCGGCAGGCTGCGAAGGCTCGTCAGCTCCTGGAGGTCGACCATCGCAGGCGGCACCGGGCCGGAGATGTCGTCACGTGCACCGCCAACCACCCCTGCGGCCTCGAGCGCGCCGCTGCACTCAGCGTGCCCCTTCGGGCGCCTCCTGAGCGCGCTGGTCGTCATGGGTTCGATCATATGTTCGACAGCCGACAGGCCTGCTCGGGTTATCCACAGGGGCTCGAGTCATCCCGGAGGCTCCCTCCGAGTCACCGCGACGGGGCAGGCCAGAGGACTGTCGTGGAGGTGACCGGCCGCACGGTCGAGCCCTTCTCGGCGCCCTCGACGACGACGGTGTGCGTGCCGGGGGGCAGGTCGGCGAAGGACGCGACCCCGTGCCCCTTGCGCACCGTCGGCTCGACCCGCGCCAGCACCTTGCCGCGGGAGCTGCGGACCGTCACAGCCATCGCCTTGCGTGGCGGCTCGTCCCCGCCGAGCTCCGACTCGAGGTCGAATCCCACCTTCAGCACCTGACCACCCGTGACGAGGTCGGGCACCGTGGCCCGCACGCGGGTGTCCCTGAGCTCGTCGCGCCGCCGCACGGGCTTCGCCGTGAGGATCTCCTGGATCTGGTCGAGGACGAACTGGTTGCACTGGAGGTTGGTGTGCTGCTCAGGCACCCGCACCGCGAGGTTGGTGTCGAGCGCCTCCCCCAGCCCGACCGCCCCCGTGAGCGAGACGGTGCCGTCGCCGTAGTCGTTGTCACCGCCGAAGGTCTGCGACGCGTACGCCCTGCCGTCGCGCAGCGTCACGGTCGTCTGGCTGGGCTGCCGCACCCCCACGACCATGTGCGTCGTCGTGCGGCTCTCGGACCGGGCCGTCTCGGCCGCCTGGAGGTCGGTGTGGAAGGCCATCGCGTCGGCAACCATCGCCGTGCTGACGTTGGGCACCGACACCTCGGTCGTCTTCGACCACCCGTCCCCGGCGGTGATGCACGCGTACTCCGGCAGCAGCTGGAACAGCGACGGCATGCTCCGTGAGAAGGCCGTGAGGTCGACGGAGAGCGGGCCGATGCCCTTCTTCACGCCGTTGACGAGCTGCTCGAGCGCGTCGGTGGCACCGCGCCATGGCGTGCCGAGGGTGATGAGCTTACGCGTCACCTCGGCCCCACCGCACCTCTCGATGTACCAGCGGGCGACGAGGCCACCCATGGAGTGGCAGACGAAGACGACCTTCGCGTCGGCGTATGCCCCACCCTGCGCACGGAGCCGCTCGAGGGCGGGCTCGACGACCGACTTCAGCCGCTGGCCGTTGTAGCGGTTGGACAGGCGCCAGTCGTACGCATACGTGATGAGCGACGGCGCCCTGCCGGCTCCGTCGCGCGAGTAGCCCTGCGCCTCAAGGGACTTGACGAGCACGTCGTAGCCTCGGATCGGGGTCCAGATGCCGGGCAGCACGTGCACGTCGGGCATGAGAGCGACCGGCTCGACGCCGTCGCCCGGGTGCTCGTCGCCGATCCCCTCGGGCAGCACCTTCCCGAGGATGGACTGCCCACCCGTGAGCAGCTTCCAGACTGCGCCCGCACTCGGCGCCCAGATGAGGTTGGCGCTCGCGGGCGACCCGTCGTCGCCCTTCACGCCCAAGGTGCTGCCCGTGATGCCCGGCAGCACGACCACCAGGTCGTTGCTCGTCATGCGCCCACCGTCCCTTCGTCCCGGTCCCTGACTACTCAGACCAACGGTGGCACCGACGCACTCCAGTGATACACGAAACGGGCAGGTCGGGCGCAGCCATCGGGTATGGACCGGGGGCACCTGCAGCACAGCGGATCCGGCGCGCCCCGGACGAGAGAGAGGCCAACCGTGGACATCACCGACGTCATCCTTCGCCAGCACGACGAGCAGCGCCGCATGTTCTCGATGCTGGAGGAGTGGCCGCGCGACGACCACGAGGGTCTCGCCGCGGTGTGGAAGCGTCTCGAGATCCTGCTCGAGGTGCACGCCGAGGCGGAGGAGAAGTACTTCTACCCCGAGCTGCTCCGGCTCGGCACGGGCGGCGCCGACGCCGAGTCCGTCGACGAGGAGGTCGAGGACGCCGTCAAGGACCACAACGAGATCCGCCAGGCGGTGCGCAAGGTCGGCCGCTGCCGCACCGGCTCCGAGGCCTGGTGGAGGGCCGTCGTCGACGCCAACGTGCACAACAGCGACCACATGGGCGAGGAGGAGCGTCAGGACCTCGCCGACTTCCGGCAGCAGGCGACGCTCGAGCTGCGGCACGAGATCGCGGTGCAGTTCCTGCGGTACGAGGCGCTGCGCTGGGCCGACGGGATCACGCCGGAGGACAAGGACCCCCAGGGCTACGTCAAGGGCCGCAAGACGTCGAAGGCGTCGGCGACGGCCAAGAAGGCCGCGCGCGACGCGAAGAAGGCGACGACGACCGGTCGCGCCCGTTCGTCGCGCTCCAAGAAGTCATCACCCGACGCCGCGGAGGAGTGACCCGAGGGCGTATGCCGGCGCGCCGGCTCCCAGGGGGTCGTGAGCGTTGGGTGCGGAGCTCAGGACACGTCGAGTGCTCACCTTCCGAGGCCAACACTGAGAGCACTCGACTGGATGAGGGCGCCTACGGGGCCCTCAGGCGCCGGCGCTCGAGGCGTAGGGCGGCGAGGACGACGAGGCCTGCCACCAGGCCCCAGAACGCGGCGCCGACCCCAGCCAGGCTGATCCCGGACGCCGCGACGACGAGCGTCACCGCGCCGGCCTCGCGTGAGCTCGCGTCGGTGAGCGCCGCGGCTGCCGAGGCGGCGAAGGTCCCGAGGAGCGCCAGGCCGGCGATTGTCTCGATGAGACCGTCGGGCGCCGATCGCGCCGCGGCGGTGACGAGTCCGGCCAGCGGCCCGAAGGCGATGTAGGTGACCCCGCACGCGACGCCCGCGACCCAACGTCGGCTCTTGTCCGGGTGTGCCTCGGGGCCGGCCGCGAGCGCCGCCGAGATCGCGGCGAGGTTGATCGCGTGCGCGCCACCGACGGCGCCGAGTGCCGTGGCTCCGCCGGTGTAGAGCAGCGGTGCGCGCATGCCGGGGCGGTAGCCGAACGACGCGAGCACCGCCATGCCCGGGATGTTCTGGCTCGTCATCGTCACGACGAAGAGCGGCAGGGCGATGGCGACGAGCGCCGTCGCGTCGAACGAGGGCACGACGGGCACGACCGTCGGCACCGCCGTGGAGAGGTCGAGGCGCACGAACACCCCTTGGACCGCCATGACGACCACCGCCGCGACGAGGGCCCCGATGACCGCCCACCGTCGGGCAACGGCCACGAGCACCAGCCAGGTGACGATGACCGGCGCGATGGCCGCGGGTGAGGCGAGCACCGCCCGGAACGGCGCGACGCACAGGGTCAGCAGCACGCCGGCCAGCATGGCGCTCGCCAGCCCGGTCGGGATCGCCTCGACGAGCCGCTCCAGCGGCCGCACGAGACCGCACAGGGCGATGAGGAGGCCGCAGACGACGAAGGCGCCCACTGCAGTGGCGAACCCACCGGCCGGGACCGTCGCCGTCGCGAGCAGCGCCGCACCGGGTGTCGACCAGGCCATCGTGATGGGCATCCGCAGCCGCCACGAGAAGAGCACGCACCCGAGGCCCATCGTGACGCAGAGGACGAGCAGCCCCGAGGCCGCCTGCTCGGGGTTGGCGCCCACCGCCCGCAGGCCCGTCAGCACGACCGCGAAGGAGCTCGTGAAGCCCACGAGACCGCAGACGACGCCGGCCAGGACGGCGTGCGCCGTCGAACCGCCGCGCCCCGACGCACCCGCGAGGGTGCCCGAGTTGGTGCCAGTGCCCGCAGCCGCGCTCGTGCCCGGTCCTGGGCTCGCGGCCCCGACCCCCTCGGGGTGTGTCGTCACGACCGCCTCAGTGGAGGTGATCGCTCGACGCCAGCGCACGCCACACCTCGTCGAAGGCGGCCGGGCTGCCGGCCGCGACGAGCCCGGGGGGTGTGAGGTCGCGGGGCGAGTACGCCTGTCCTGCGGTGGTTCCCAGCATGCCGCCCGCCTCGGAGAGCAGCAGCGAACCGGGCACGTGGTCCCACGGCGAGGCCTTCGCGTAGACGATGTAGTCGGCCTCGCCCTCGACGAGCTTGGGGTAGTCGATGCCGCACGACACCCACGTCAGCGTCATCGGCTCCAGGCCTTCCGGCGCCTTTCCGATCCACTTGCGACGCGAGGTGCGACCGCGCAGCGCGCCATCGGGACGCGACGGCACCGTGAGGCGTCGGGCCCCCTCGGGGTCGTGGCGCCAGGTGCCGCCGCCGCGCTCGGCGACGAAGCCGAGCTCGTGCTGCGGCTGCCAGATCCAGGCCCGCACGGCCTCACCGTTCACCGTCTCGCTCACCATGACCGCGTGGTCCTTGGACCCGTGGACGAAGTTCTTCGTGCCGTCGACGGGGTCGACGGTGAACGCGTGGTCGGCGGCGGCATACCGGTGGAGCAGGTCCGGGTCGCCGGCGTAGGTCTCCTCGCCGAGGATCGTCGCGTCCGGGTAGGCCGCCCGCAGCGCCGCGTTGATGAGCACCTCGGCCTCGCGGTCGGCGTCGGTGACGAGGTCTCCGGGGTTCTTCTCGTGGACCTCGCCGGCGGCGAGCGCCCGGAACCGCGGGTTGATGACCTGCTCGGCCACGTCCTTCAGGAGGTCCAGCACCTCGTCCGTCTGCACTCCCCCAACCTAGCGACCCGTGGCCGGGTCGCCGACGAGCGTCCCGTCGGCGGCGAGCGGTCGCAGGTGGTCCGGCACGGCGAGCCACCAGCCGAGGATGCCACGGGCGATCTCCGGCATCGCGAGGGGGTCGTCGCCCGGCACCGGCAGGGCGGCCTGCAGGGCGGTGAGCAGGTCGTGCCGGCCGCGCATGCCGAGCACGTAGACGAGGCCGCGCAGCAGCTCGGTGTCCTCGTTGC
This sequence comes from uncultured Terrabacter sp., assembly GCA_966081555.1. GTDB lineage: Bacteria > Actinomycetota > Actinomycetes > Actinomycetales > Dermatophilaceae > Terrabacter. The sequence goes on along the minus strand of CBHRRQ010000044.1, from coordinate 6,223 downwards.
CGACCGCCGTGCTGCCGGTCGCGACCACCTCGGCGGCCCGGCGGGCGAACGACGTCTCGCGCTCGTCGCGCCGCCGGGTGGCCGGTTCGACGGTGTTGCCGACGACGTATGCCGCCTGCATCGCGACCGAGCAGGGCGTCGTCGGCGAGAGGGCCACGCGTTCGAACATGTCGAGTTCCTCGGGCTGGCCGACCCACAGCAGCACGCTCACCGCCTCGTGCGCGACGACGAGGTCGCCGCGGTCGACGGCGGCGCTGAACGCGGCCGCGTGCACCCGCCCGATGATGCGGCTCTGCGGCGAGAGCATGAGGATGCCGAGGGCGTTGTCGCGGTCCTCCTCGTTCGTCTGGCCGAGCGCGGTCTGGAGCAGGGTCGCGAGCACCGGCTCGCCCGCAGCAGCGCGTCCCTCGCCCGCCTCGAGCACGGCCTTGATCCGCCTCTGTGCCTCGCGCACCGCCTGCGCCGACACGGCGCGCCCGTCACGGATGATCGACGCGGCGGCGCGCCGGTCCTCGGCGGTCAGCACGTTGGCGAGGCGCTGGCTCGCCGGTCCGAGGGCGCGCACGAGGTTGGCGGCCCCGCGGTGCACGAGGTACGAGTGGTCCGGGTCGCGCAGGTGCTGGACGGCGAGGCGCACGGCCTCGCGACGGACGTCGACGTCGAGGCGCGTGCCGCGCACGAACGTCGTCAGCACGATGAGGCAGCCCCGCAGGGCGCTCGAGCTCGTCGGGTCGCGCAGCTGGTCGAGCATCACGGACAGCGCCTGCGGGTCGCGGGTGTACTGCAGCAGGCTGAGGGTGTCGTTGTAGAACTGCGCGTCGGGCCGCGCGACGGCCTCGGCAGCGAGGCGCGCCACGACGCCGCCGCTGCGGGGATGCCCGGCGAGGCGGGCCAGCGCCTCGGTGCGCTGCGCGTACTCGAGGTGGAGGCAGAGCCCCACCTCCTGCAGGAGACGGCGGAAGAGGGCCTCCCAGTCGGACGAGCGGATCATGGCGTGCGGCATACGGCCGAGGTGGTCGGAGAGCCGGTCCCAGTCGAGGCCGGTCATCCGGTCGTCGCCGAGGGCGCGCTCCAGCAGCTCGAGCGTCTCGCCGACGTCGGGCTCACCGCGCGGTGGCAGGGCTGCGGCCGACCGGATCGGCTCGTGCGACCGGGCGAAGAGGTCGATGGCCGAGAGCAGCTGCCCCTCGGGCAGCTCGAGCACCGACTCGTAGCGCCGCACGAGGGCGCGCGTCAGGTCGACGCCACCGCCCTCCCAGCGACCGACCTGGGCGCGGTGCACCGGGGCGGCGCGACCCGCTCCCTGCGCGAAGCCGGCCGCGCTGCGCAGGGCGGGGTCCGCCGCGTGCAGGCGGGCGTTGCGCAGCACCCACCGGATCTCGTCGCTCAGCACGAGCGCCTCCCGGCAGCCGCCCCGGTTGCGTCGGGCAGGTTTCCCCGCAACGACGCCCACACCGGGCCCGAGCCCTTCGTAGGGTGACGATCGAGCCGGATGCTCCGGGACGGGAGTCGCGATCTGGGGGGGACTCCCGTCCCACCGGAAGCCCTGTCGAGCCGTGGCCCCGGGCGTCGTCCATCGCCCCGGGTGGCCGCCCCGTGCACCCGTGCTGTCGTCCCTGCCGCCCCTGCGCGCCGCTCCATGGCAACCCCCTCGTACGTCCCCAGTGCGCTCCCGGAGCCCCCGCTCCGCCCCCGTGAAACCTGCAACCGACCCCCGCGACGTTGCGCTGGCCCGGACGTCCCGCAACGGGTGAGGGATATCTCGTTCCATTGGGTACGGTAAGCCTCGGTACGCAGCCTGTGGAGGGGAAGCGCGCCTTTTGGGCCGGGAGCCAGCACGCTGGCTCCCGGCCTTTCACGTACCCGATCGGGCCGCCGTGCCCGAAGAGCCCGCCGAGCCCGATGAGCCCGACGAGGGGCAGGACGATGTCAATGCCGATGACGACTGCGTGTGCCGGCTGGCAGGCTGACGCCGTGACTGCCGAGCCCCAGCCCTCCTCCCCTGCCGACGACCAGCCGACCCCGGCGCCCGTCCTCACCGACGGGGTGGTGACGCTGCGCGCCCACTCCCTCGACGACGCCGACGCCGTGGTCGAACAGAGCACCGACCCCGAGAGCCTGCGCTGGACCACCGTCCCGAGGCCCTACTCGCGCGAGCACGCCGTCTCGTTCATCGAGGGCAACCTCCGGGCCTGGGGTACGGCGGACGGGACCCGGTCCTGGGCGATCGAGTGGACCGACGACCTCGGCCGGCCCCGGTTCGGCGGCAGCATCGACCTGCGACCGGGCGCGGCCCCGTCGGTGGGCGAGCTGGGCTTCGGCCTGCACCCGGCCGCGCGCGGCCACGGCATCATGTCGCGCGCGGTGCGCCTCGTCGTCGAGCACGCCTTCTCGACGCCGGTCTGGGGCGCGCCGGTGAGCCGGTTGCACTGGCGCGCGGTCGTCGGCAACTGGGGCTCGCGCCGGGTCGCGTGGGCCGTGGGCTTCACCTTCCACGGCACCATCCCCGAGAGCCACCCCGACCCGATGGGTGGGCCGACGGTACTCGACACGTGGACCGCGAGCATCACGCCCGGCGACTCACGGGCCCCGCGCAGACCGTGGCTCGCGGCGACCCAGATCGAGGGCGAACGCGTACGCCTGCGGCCGTGGCGCCTCGACGACGCCGACGCGATCGAGCCGCGCGACGACCCCGAGCACTGGATGCCGGCCGGGTCCATCCTGCGGCGCGAGACCTTCCCCACGTGGGTGCACGTGCGGCAGGAGCGCATGGCCGACGGCATCGGGATCGACTGGTGCGTCGCCGACCTCGAGACCGACCGGGCCCTGGGCAGCGTCCTCGTCTTCAGCCGCGGCGGGCCGATCGGCGAGACCGCCGAGCTCGGCTACCAGTTCTTCCCGAGCGCCCGAGGCCGCGGTGCGGCCAAGGAGGCGGCGCGCCTTGCCGTCCACCACGCGCTCACCCCGACCGCCGAGGGGGGCCTCGGGGTGCGGCGTCTCGTCGCCGAGACCGCAGCCGACAACGAGGCGAGCAACGCCGTCCTCCGGTCGGTGGGCTTCACCCAGTTCGGACGGGAGCACGCCGTCGACCGGCTCGCCGACGGCAGCTGGAGCGACGCCCTGCACTGGGAGCTGGTCCCGTGAGGCTGGCCCACGAGCAGGAGCTCGACGCCCCGGTCGACGCCGTCTGGACGCACTTCATGGACCTCAAGCGCATCGGCCGCTGCTTCCCCGGGGCCGCGGTCACGAAGGTCGACGGCGACGACTTCGTGGGCGAGATCCGGGCCAAGCTCGGCCCGCTGTCGATGTACTTCGACGGGACGGGGGCGATGACCGAGCGCGACGAGCAGGCGGGGCACGCGCGCCTCGCGGCAACGGGGCAGGAGCGCCACGGCCTGGGCAAGGCACGCATCGACATCACCCTCGCCCTCGAGCCGCTCGGCGACGACCGCACCCACGCGCGCCTCGCCACCGACCTCGTCTTCCTCGGCTTCCCGATGGACTTCGGCACCGGTCTCGTGCAGCGCGCCTCCGACCCGCTCATCGAGCGGTTCCTCACCTGCATGGCGGTCACCGACCGGCTGCCCGCCGACGAGTCCGAGGACGACGTCGGGGCCCTCGACCTCGTCCGCTCGGCCGGCGACCTGCTCGGCTCGTTCCGGCGGGGTCGCAAGAGGTCATGAGGGTCGCCGTCGTCGGCGCGAGCGGCTACGTCGGCTCCCGGCTCGTGCCCGAGCTGCTCCGGCGCGGCCACGACGTCGTGGCGACGCACCACCGGTCGCCCGCGACGGCATACCCGTGGGCCGGCGACGTGCAGTGGCGGCGCGTCGACGTGCAGGACGAGGACGCCGTCATCGACGCCCTCGAGGGCGTCGACGCCGTCTGCTACCTCGTGCACGGGCTCGACGGCGAGGACTTCATGGAGCGTGACCGCAAGGCCGCCGACAACGTCGCGTATGCCGTGGGCGTCGTCGGCGCCACGCGTCTCGTCTACTTCTCGGGGATCGTCCCCGACCTGCCCGACGACGAGCTGTCGGACCACCTGCTCTCACGGCTCGAGGTCGAGGAGGTGCTCGCGACCGCCGACTGCCCGGTGCTGACGCTGCGCGCGTCGATGGTCGTCGGGGCCGGGTCGACGAGCTTCGAGGTGATGCGTCAGATGTCGCACCGCCTCGGCGTCGTGCAGACGGTGCCTGCGTGGATGGCCGGCTCGGTGATCCAGCCCGTGGCGGTCGCGGACGCGGTGTGGTTCCTCGCCGAGGCGCTCGAGCGACCCGACGTCACCGGGCACCTCGACGTCGTCGGGCCCGACCGGCTCAGCTACGTCTCCCTCCTGCGCGCGTATGCCGCCGAGGCGCGCCTGCTGCGCGTGCAGCTGCCCGTGTGGCTGGCGCCGGTCGAGACGGTCGCGCGCGTGGCCGGCTCGCTCGTCGACGTGCCGAGCGGGACCGTGCAGTCGCTCATCCCCAGCCTCGGCCACGACATGGTGGGCGAGCGCGACGCGGCCGACGTGCTCGGCGAACCCGACGGCGGACGGCTCGGGGTGGCCGAGGCGATCCGCCGGTCGCTCGCGACCGAGCGGGCAGGCGAGGGCGCCCCCGACGGCGCCGCGCCGCACGGCGACCCGCAGGCGCCGTCGGTCGGCGACCCAGCATGGTCGCGGCACCGGTCGGTGCTCGACTGGGTGTGGTCCGCCGCCCGCGGCCGCTGAGGCGTCAGCGGGCGATGTAGCCGCCGTCGATGTAGAGCTCGAGACCCGTGACGAAGGCTGCGTCGTCGCTCACGAGGTACGCCACGCCGGCCGCGATCTCCGACGGCCGGCCGAGACGCCCCATCGGCGTGAGGTCGATCATGACCTGCTCGAACGGCGTGCCGCGCGCCGTGTCGAGGATCGGGGTGTCGATGAAGCCGGGGTGGATCGAGTTGACGCGCACCGCTTCGGCGGCCCAGTGCAGCGCCACGTTCTTCGTCAGCGTCCGGACCGCGCCCTTGGCGGCGTGGTAGGCCGGCGAGGTGCCGAACCCGCCGCTCGTGCCGAAGATCGAGCTGATGTTGACGACGGCGCCGTGCCCCGAGGCCTTGAGGTGTGGGGCTGCGGTCTTCATGCCGAGGAAGACGCCGGTCTGGTCGATGGCGACGGTGCGCTCCCAGTCGGCGAGGCTCGTCTCCTCGATCGTCGCAAGGTCCCCCATCCCGGCGTTGTTGACGAGGATGTCGAGCGAGCCGAACTCCTCCACGGCCTTGGCGACGGCAGCCGCCCAGTCCTCCTCGCTCGTCACGTCGTGCCGAAGGAAGTCGACCCTGGCGCCGGTGGCCCGCAGTTCCTCGACCGTCGCCGCGCCGAGGGCCTCGTTGACGTCGGGCAGCAGCACCGCGGCGCCCTCCTCGGCCAGTCGCTGCGCCGTCGCCTTGCCGATGCCGCTCGCGGCGCCGGTCACGAGCGCCACCCGTCCGTCGAGCCGGTTCATCATGATCACTCCAGTTCAGTTGTGGGGCAGGCAGACTGCCTGCGCTCCCAGTCTCCGCCGATGCGCGCCGACGCACTGCCGTTCCACCGGACCGGGGGCCCGTCGTGACGTACCAGACAGCCACGCCGTTCGGGCTCAGGGTGCACTAAGGGTCGGAATCGGGGTCGACCCCGGTTGCGACGGGAGCCCCCGGGGTATGACTGTGGAAGCAGTGAGCCCGGCGCACCGCCGGGCCAGTGCGAGACGAGGAGACACCGATGTCGTTCGGTGAGCAGCTGAAGCACAAGGCGGACGAGGTCCACCTGCAGGAGAAGGCGAAGGACTTCGGCGACGCCGTGGTCCAGGTGGCCAAGGCCGCAGTCGCGGCTGCGGCCGGCTACGCCCAGGAGAACCGCGACAAGGTCGACGGAGCGCTCGACAAGGCCTCCATGAAGATCGACGAGAAGACCGGCGGCAAGCACGCCGACACCGTGACCAAGGTCCGAGCCTCGGTCGACAAGGGCATCGACAAGCTCGTCGAGCAGCACCACACGACGGCGGCCACCTCTCCCACACCGGCCGCATCCGTGCCCGACGACAAGCACAGTGCCTTCGACGACCCCGACGACGGATACTCCCCCGCCGGCAACCCCACCTGAGCCGGCACCTCCCAGGAGCCGCGTGTCACCCCCCCCCCCGGGGACACCCGGCGTCGGGGGGCTGGGCCCCAGGCGGCGCCGCCGCCCCCCCGGCCGAGGTGAGCGGGCGTAGCCGGC
>CBHRRQ010000043.1:0-20405 GCA_966081555.1 uncultured Terrabacter sp. | reverse complement strand
CCGGCGGGGCCCGCTCCGCTCAACATCACCGCCCCCCCCGCCCCCGCGGCCGCCCCCCCGGCCCGGGCGCCCCCCCCCCCCCGCCGGGGGGGGGGGCACGCCCACCATCCCGTTTCGGTCACCGATCCCCAGGAGCTCTCCATGGCATCCATCGACGGACGTCCACAGGACGACGTCACCGCCTCCGGCGCGCGAGCCGGCCAGGTCGCCTCGGTCTCCAGCGGCACTCCGACCGGCCAGGCCGGGGCGCCGGGAGCCCAACCCGCTCCGCGTCGTGGTGGCGGCGGCCTACGCGGCCGCGAGAGCCTCGCGGGCTGGACCTTCGTCGCCCCGATGATCATCATCCTCGGGCTCTTCCTCGTCATCCCGATCGGGATGGCCCTGTGGGTGAGCTTCACCAACTGGCAGGGCAACACCAGTCCCTTCGTGGTCGGACAGGGCACCGACGTCGTCGGGCTGAAGAACTACACCGACCTCTTTGCGCGCGACGGCCTCACCCGCGACAACTTCATGCAGTCGCTCGGCAACACCTTCTACTACGTGCTGCTCGTCGTGCCGCTGCAGACCATCCTCGCGCTCGGGCTCGCCCTGCTCGTCAACAACACGATGCTCAAGGGACGCAGCTTCTTCCGCACGGCCTTCTACTTCCCGTCGGTGACGAGCTCGATCGCCATCGCGACGGTCTTCCTGTTCCTCTTCTCCAACACCGGTGCCGTCAACGCCTTCCTCGCCTTCTTCGGCATCGACGGGCCGCAGTGGTTCAGCGACAGCCGCGGCCTGCTGCACCTCGGCTTCAACGCCATCGGGATCGACAACCCCGCCTGGGCGCAGGGCGAGATCTTCGGCCGCACCCTCTGGGAGTGGCTCTCCGGACCGTCCGTCGCGATGTTCGTCATCATCTTCCTCGTCATCTGGACGACGTCCGGGACCTTCATGCTGATGTTCATCGCCGCCTTGCAGGACCTGCCCGTCGAGATCGACGAGGCGGCGGCCCTCGACGGCACGTCGGCCTGGCAGAAGCTGAGGCACGTGACCCTGCCGATGATCAAGCCGGCGCTCTTCCTCGTCATCACGCTAGGGATCATCGGCACGTGGCAGGTCTTCGACCAGATCTACGTCATGGGCAAGGGGGCCCCCGCAGGCACGACGCTGAGCCCGGCGTTCCTCTCCTACCAGCAGAGCTTCGGCAACTTCCGCTACGGCTCGGGTGCAGCCATGGCCTTCGTCGTCTTCCTCATCATCGTCGTCCTGACCCGGCTGCAGCGCTACGTGCTGACCGACAAGGACGACCGCAAGCCCCTCTTCCGACTCGGAGGCCGCAAGTGAGCCAACGCCGGTCCAACCCCGTCAAGACGATCCTGCTGTATGCCGCGCTGCTCGCCTTCGCAGTGCTCTTCATCTACCCCTTCCTCATCCAGATCTCGACGTCGTTCAAAACCGACCCCGACGCGGCGAACAACCCCTTGTCCCTCGTGCCGGACCCCTTCACGACGCAGGTCTGGCAGCGGATCCTCGGTCAGACCGGCGACTCCTCGGTGCCGGTGACCACGTGGGTCAAGAACTCCGTCCTCGTGACGCTCGTCGTCACGGCTGGACGCGTCTTCCTCGACTCGCTGGCCGGCTACGCCTTGTCGCGCCTGCGGTTCCGCGGGCGCAACGCGGTCTTCGCCGCCCTGCTCGCCGTGATGGCGGTGCCCGGGGTGGCCCTGCTCATCCCGAAGTTCCTCATGGTCAACTACCTCGGGATCTACGACACCTACACGGCGATGATCCTGCCCCTCATCGTCGACGCCGCAGGCGTGTTCATCATGAAGCAGTTCTTCGACTCGGTGCCGATCTCGATCGAGGAGGCGGCCCGGATGGACGGGGCGAGCATCTTCCGCACCTTCTGGTCGGTGGTGCTGCCGATGGCCAAGCCGGCGCTCATCACGCTGACGATCCTGTCCTTCCAGGGTTCGTGGAACGAGTTCTCGCACTTCCTCGTGGTGACCAAGGGCACGCCCGAGCACCAGACCCTCGTGACCGGCCTGGCGAGCATGACGAGCGGGCAGCTGGGCTCGGGCACGCAGTATCCGCTCAAGCTCGGCACGGCTCTGTTGACGACGATCCCGGTCGCGCTGATCTTCTTCGCACTCCAGCGCTACTTCGTGCGGGGCGCGAACGAGGGAGGCGTCAAGGGGTGACCCGCTGAACCCCTGTCTCACGGTGCTGGCGGAGCGTGAGCCAGAGGCGGTGCGCGGTGATGACGACGAGGGCCCAGGCGAGGCCGATGAGCCACCCGGCGACGACGTCGGTGAGCCAGTGGTGGCCGAGGAAGACGCGCGAGAGGCCCATGGCGAGCACGAAGACCGTGGCCACGGTGACGGTGACGACGCGCTGCCACGTGGCGGTCGTCTCGATGAGGACGAGGTACGCGACGACGGCCGTCAGCACGGTCGCGTTGAGGGTGTGACCGCTGGGAAAGCTGGGCGAGACCTCGAGCGGGGGGACGGCCAGCGCGGCCGGCGGGCGCGCCCGGTCGACGAAGTCCTTGCCGACGATCGTCATCGCGAGCGACCCGGCTGCCGCGACGACGGCGAGCACGATGGGCGTCCAGCGGCGCCGTCGCCAGGTGATGACGGCGACGGCGAGTGTGGCGAGGATCGGCATGCCGACGGGCCCGCCGATGTCGGTGAACGTGGTGACGGCCGTGTCGAGACCGGGGGAGCGCAGGCCCACCGCTGCATCGAGCACCGGCTGGTCGACCGCGGAGAGCGAGTTGTTCTGCACGACGCTCTCGTAGACGGTCTCGATGCCCTCGACGAGTCCGACCATGACCACGATGGCGACCGCGGCGAAGAGGACGAAGGCCAGGTGTGCCGACGACCACTGCACCGTGCGCGTCGTGACGGCCACGAGCCAGCGGCCGAACCGGGTGTGCCACGACGTGAGGTCGCGGGCTCCGATCGTGTCGTCGGGCGTGGACGGCCGGTCGGCTGGGCGCATGGATCCATCCTCACCCACCGGTCCGAGGTGTCGCGGGAGGGAGGTGCCGGAACGCCAGGTCGCGTCGTCGTCTCGTCGCGTGAAGAGGTCGCGTCATGCGGTCGCGGAGGCGGGTCGCGGAGGCGGGGCTCGTCCTGATGTGAGGAGATGGGCTCCGACCATCCCTTGGGTCCTCAGTGCGATGAATCTCCTTGCGTGCCAACGGTTTTAATCATCCGATCTCTTGACATCCATTCGAACATGTGTTCGGATTGATATCAAGAGATCGGATGACGAGACGGGGGCGGGGAGGGGACATGGCGAGCACCGAGCGCGTTGCGTGCACCGTCGCGGTCTCGCCGTCCGGCCACCAGTCCGACGTCCTCGTCGACCTGAACGATCTCGCGGAGCTCTACCGCGTGCGAGCAGCGAACCGTCAGGCCGTGCCGCTCCACGACAGGTCGATGGCCCAACGCGCCGTCAGGCGTGAGGTGGCGCGCGTCGTGCTGGAGCGACAGCTGCCGGTCCTCGTGGCAGAGCTCCTCGCCGCGGCGACCGACGACCTGGCGTCCGAGCCGCCCGCAGGCATCGAGGCGATCGCCGGTGGCGAGCTGCGGGTCGTCGAGGCGGCCGAGCGCTGCAAGTCGGTGCTCGACGGTGTCGCCCTCGAAGCGATGGCTCGGTTGGAGGCGACGATCGATGCGAGGGAGCAGGCGCGGGCCGCCGACCTCGCACAGCCGCGACCGGCCGGCTGGGTCGACGTCGCCGACCTCACCGTGCTCGAGGTCTCAACGGCGACGGGTCTGGGGCAGCAGGAGGTGGGCGCCCGCCTCGACCTGGCGACGGTGCGAAGTCCTGGCGCCGTCGAGCTCCGGTCGCGCCTGTTCCGCGGCGAGGTGAGCCTGTATCGCGCTTGCACCATCGAGCGCGAGATCCGCCGGCTGCCACCCGAGGCGGGGCCCGGCATCGTCGAGGCGACGCTGCGGCTCAAGGACGACGCGCCGCCATCGCCGACGCTGTTCCGGCAGCGGCTGACTCGCACCTGTCTGGCCGCCGACCGTGAGGCTGCGGCCCGTCGGCGAGGTGCCACCAGGCGGCGTGGTGCGCACGCCCGCATCGACGGCGACGGCCTCGGGGTGCTCACCGTCACCAACGACGCCGAGAAGGTCATTGCCGCGATGGAGCGCGCCGATGCGCTCGCGCGTGCCGCGCGACAGGCCGGCGACCCGCGCTCGCTCGACCAGCTGCGGGCCGATGTCATCACCGACGCGGTGGCCTTCGGTCAGATCGACCTGTCACCACGAGCCCCTGGATCATCCGACGTCGCAGACCCGCGCGACACGGTCGGAACCACGGGCACCATCGGCCAGGCCGGCGCCGGCGACAGTGACTGCGGCGTGGACGTCGCGCGGGCTGACCTTCTCGGGCGCACGGGGGTGGGACGTCGGCCGGCGACGCAGGTCACCCTCGTCGTTCCTCTCAGCACGGCCCTCGGTCTGACTGACGCGCCGTGCGAGATCCCGGGATACGGGTGGGTCACGGCCGAGCATGCGAGGCAGATGATGATCGGCCCCGATTCGACCTGGCGTCGGCTGCTCGTCGAGTCCGAGACGGGCGCGGCGCTCCGGCTCGAGACACGGGCCTACCGCGCGACGGCCGAGATGCGAGCGCATGTCGAGGCGGTCGACGGCACCTGCCGCGGCCCAGGCTGCACCGTCCCGGCCGCCCACTGCGATCTCGACCACGACGTCCCGTGGCCCCACGGGCCGACGGCGGCCATCAACCTCACCGCAAAGCACCGGTTGCACCACAACGTCCGCACCCACGGGCACTGGCAGGCCGACCGCGACCCTGACGACCAGACCGTCCACTGGCGCACCGCGGCGGGGCGTCGCTACGCCAGCCGGCCTCACGACTGGCTGGAGGCCCTCAGGGACGCACCGCCACGGCGCCGATCGGACGACCGTTCGCGTGACGACTCGCACGAGATCGGCGACCCGCCGCCCTTCTGACGCTGCGGTGTCAGGGTCAGCCGCCGAAGTCCTGGGTCCAGTAGGTGCCGTAGGGGCCGCCGGTCGCGTAGCCGACACCGATGGCCGTGTAGCGGCAGTTGAGGATGTTGGCGCGGTGGCCCGAGCTCTTCATCCAGGCCGCCATCACGGTCGACGGGGTGCGGTAGCCGGCTGCGATGTTCTCGCCGAGCCGCGTGCCCGTGTAGCCCTGCGCCCTGATGCGCTGCACGAAGGTGCGGCCGTCGGGGGTCGTGTGCGAGAAGTAGCGGCGCTTCGCCATGTCGGCCGAGTGTGCCTGCGCGGCCCGGGCCAGGCGTGCGTCGGTGACGAGCGCGCGGCAGCCGACCTTGGCGCGCTGCGCGTTGACGAGCTGGACGACCTGTTGCTGGTAGGTCAGGGCTGCGCTCGCGGGTGCCGCGGCCGTCGCGAGCGGCGCCGCAGCGAGCATCACGGTCAGGCCGGCCAGCACGGCGGGGCGCGTGCGGCGGCCGCGGGTGGTCGGAGCAGGCTGAGCGGGGGTGGTCTTCATGGTGCCTCCGGTGCGGCGTGACTCGGCCGTGTGCCGTCACGCCACGGTAGGCGCGTAAGCACTCGTACACCCACGAAACCGGCAAAAAGGGCACTGTCCTTCTCGCGGCCTCAGCCGTAGCGGTCCCGGTGCTCGGCGCGCCAGGACGTGTAGGCGTCGACCTGCTCCACCGCATCCCAGGCCGCCTTGAAGGTCCGCGCCGACTCCGCCTTCTCCGGGTCTTCAGGGCCTCGGGGCAGCTCGCGCCGTCCGTGGGCGCCGCTCCGTCCGCGTCGCTCCTGCGGAACCGGCCCGTCGTACTTCTTCCCTCCCGCGTGGTTCGCGTAGCGACGAGCGCGCGTGAACCCCATCTGCAGGAACTTGCGCGCGACGTCCGCGCCCACGAGGTCACCGGCCGCCAGATATGCGTCGAACCGGGACCGGATCGCCGCTGCGCTCTCGCGAGCGACCTCGGGCGTGCGGAAGCGCCACCGCGGGAGCAGCTCGTCCTTGAACGGCTGCACCCGCAGCACCCCTTGCTCGCCGCGACCGACGCGGTAGAGCTCCGGGTGCGCCCGCAGGTCGAGGGTCGAGAGATCCACTCCCTCGTACGGGTCTGCGGGCGGCGTCACCCCAGCACCATTCCCGTTCCGCCTCCGTCCCTGTCGCTCGGTGCTGTCGGGGGGCTCGTCACTGTCGGTGCCGCTGGCTAACGTGCCCTCCATGACCATCGACGTGCGGCCTGCCACGCTGGAGCGCTTCGACGACGTCGCCACGATGCTCGGCCCGAAGAACCCCGCCAGCACCGTCTGCTGGTGCCTGAGCCACCGCCTCGACTCGAGGACGAGCAGGCAGCTCGTCGGGGCGGCGCGGGGCGACTACGTCAGGGACCTCTGCCGCCGCGAGGTCGCGCCCGGCGTCCTGGCCTACGACGGCGACGAGGTCGTCGGGTGGGCTGCGGTCGCGCCACGGGCCGAGCTGCCGTTCGCGCGCTCGACGAAGATCCCGCACGTCGACGACCTCCCGGTGTGGTCGGTCTGGTGCATCCGGGTGCGCCCCGGCCACCGGCGCCAGGGCATCTCGCACGCCCTCCTCGAGGGAGCCGTCGACTACGCCCGGCAGCACGGCGCGCCAGCCGTCGAGGGCTACCCCGTCGACAACCGCGGGGAGAAGGTCGACCTCACGATGGCGTACGTCGGCACCCGCGGCCTCTTCGAGCGCGCCGGCTTCACGAAGGCGGCCGACACCGACTCCATCTCGGGCGGCTTCCCCCGCGTCGTCATGCGCCTGGCGCTGTCCTAGGGTCGGCGCCATGACGGTCGTTGGTGCAGACGTGCTCGCCCGCCCCACGTGGGCCTCGGTCGACCCGTTGCTCATGGAGTACTACGACACCGAGTGGGGCATGCCGATCCGCGACGAGCGCGGCCTCTACGAGCGCATCTGCCTCGAAGGTTTCCAGGCGGGTCTGTCGTGGGCCACGATCCTGCGCAAGCGGCCGAACTTCCGCGCCGCCTTCGCCGACTTCGACCCCGACGTCGTCGCGACCTACACCGACGACGACGTCGAGCGGCTGCTCTCCGACGCCGGCATCATCCGCCACCGGGGCAAGATCCGGGCGACCATCACCAACGCCCGCGCCACGATCGCGCTGCGCGACGAGGGCGGGCTCGTCGACTTCGTCTGGGCGTTCCAGCCCGCCGACACGCCACGCCCCAACAACCACTCCGAGGTGCCCACCGTCTCCGACGAGAGCAAGGCGTTGTCAAAAGCCTTGCGCAAGAAGGGTTTCGCCTTCGTCGGCCCGACCACCATGTACGCGCTGATGGAGGCCGTCGGCATCATCGACACGCACCTGCTCACCAGCCACCGCCGCGGCAGCTCCGGCGTCTGGCCGGCCTGACCCGGGCGCTCAGCCGAGGATCGCCCGGGCCGCGTTGTGGCCGGGGATCGAGCTGACGCCGCCTCCGCGCCGAGCGCCGGCACCGCCGAGCAGCACGTTCGCGTATGCCGTCTCGACGCCCCACGTGCCCACGTCGGAGTCGCGCTCGGCCCAGGGCCACTGCAGCGAGCGGTGGAAGATGTTGCCGCCCGGGAGCCCCACCGACTGCTCGAGGTCGACGGGCGACTTCACCTCGATGCACGGGTTGCCGTCGACGTCGCGCGCGAGCACTGACTCGATCGGCTCGCCGAGCACCGAGTCGAGCGACCGGATCGTCGCGAGCAGCGCCGCCTTGGTCGCCGTCTCGTTGTCGTCCCGGAAGAGCCGCGCCGGCAGGTGCAGCCCGAACAGCGTCAGCGTCTGCGCCTCGGTCGAGGCGAGGTCCGGGCCGAGGATCGAGCGGTCCGACAGCGTGTGGCAGTAGATCTCGCACGGCGGCAGGTCGGGGATGCGCCCGTCGCGTGCGGCGGCATACGTCTGCTCGAGCTGGCCGTAGCCCTCGTTGATGTGGAAGGTGCCGGCGAACGCGGCGGCGGGGTCGACCGAGGCGTCGCGCAGCCGGGGGAGCCGGGTCAGCAGCATGTTGACCTTGAGCTGGGCGCCCTCGACGTCGGCCTCGGTGTCGACCGGCCCGGCACCCGAGGCGGCGAGCAGCCGGTTGAGCACCGTGGGTGCACACCCGGCGACGATCGACCGGCCGGTCGCGCTGCCGCTGCCGGCCGAGCCTCCCGCCCACGCCACCTCACCGGTGGACGGGTCGACCGACGTCACCTCAGCGCCTGTCACGATGGTGACGCCGGCCGAGACCGCCGCTGCTGCAAGGGATTCGGTGAGGGCGCCCATGCCGCCGACCGGCACGTCCCAGTCGCCGGTGCCGCCACCGATGAGGTGGTAGAGGAAGCAGATGTTCTGGCGCAGGTCGCTCTCGCCGAGCGAGGCGAAGGTGCCGATGAGCGCGTCGGTGGCGATGATGCCGCGCAGCGTGTCGTCGGAGGTCACCGACTCGATGAGCTCGCCGATCGGCCGCGTCGTCAGGGCGTCGAACTGGGCGTCGTCACCGGCGAGCGCGCGCACCTGATCCCGCGAGCGCAACGGCCCGAGCACGGTCGGGAAGATCCGCTCGGCCAGCCGGCCCATCCGCCCGTAGAAGTCGGTCCACCCGGCATACGCGTCGTCGTCGCCCGTGAGGGCGCGGAACGCAGCCCGGGTCGCCGCCGCGTCGGCGTTGTCGACGAGCAGCCCGCGGTCGGGGTCGCTCGGCACCGGCGTGTAGGAGGAGTAGCGGCGCCGGATGAGCCGCAGGTCGAGGTCGAGATCGGTGAGCACCTGACGCGGCAGCAACGAGACGAGGTAGGAGTAGCGCGACAGCCGGGCGTCGACGCCGGCGAACGCCTGCGCCGACACGGCTGCGCCGCCCACCCGGCCCGAACGCTCGAGGAGGAGGACGGTCCTTCCCGCGCGGGCCAGGTAGGCGGCGGCCGTGAGGCCGTTGTGTCCGGCCCCGATGATGATGTCGTCGTAGCGCACCCGGTCAGAGTAGGCGGCTCGGTGCGGGGGCGCCCGACGACCCCATCAGGTCTTCAACGTGACGTCATCCCGACGTCACCGCACCCCCGCGGCCTGCCGCTGCGACCACGTGCGGTCGGCGGCGTCGATGCTCGCCCGGCTGCGCAGGTCGACGCCGGCGCGCTGGGCCGCGGCCCTCGCCTCGGCGGTCGTGAGGTCGGGCGCGACGAACCGCTCCGGCGTGATCGTGCGGTCGGCGGCGGCATACCTGCGGTTGCCCGCGGCGATGGCGTCGGCCGAGTAGGTGGCCGATCCGGCCTTCGCTGCGAGGGTGACGCCGAACGCCGGCTTCGTGACGACGGCGTAGCCGTCCCGGTGCCCCGCGACGTTGGGGTGGTAGCTCTCGCTGATCGGGCTGGACAGGCCGTTGAGCCACTCCGGGCTGTCGCACACGGCGTGCCCGATGAACGTCGACGTCGGGTTGACGAAGGTGAAGCCGCGGGCGGCCGCAGCGGTCGACGTGCGCGAGTTGAGCAGGTCTGCGGTCGCGTTGAGCCGCGACTCCTCGGTGGGTGAGAACCACGTGAAGGCGTTGCAGTCCTCGCCGTTGAAGATGCGGGGGTAGCCGACGACGATGACCTTCGCGTTCGGCGCCTTCGACCGGATCGAGGAGTAGAGCGTGGACAGGCGCCCCGGGAGCGTGTTGTTGATGATGCTCTGCGCACCGTCGATGGCCCCGTTGCAGTTGCTCATCCAGGCGGGCTGCGCGCACTCGGTGAGCACGTCGGCGAAGCCGGCGTCGTTGCCGCCGACCGAGATCGTCACGTATGCCGTCGAGGTCGTGAGCGCCGACAGCTGGGTGTTCGTCACGTCGGCGACGGTCGCGCCGGAGCAGGCGCGGAAGGTCAGGGCGAGGCCGAGCGAGGCCGCGTCGAGCGAGGGGTAGGCGTACACGGAGCGCTGGCACGACGTGCCGTCGCTGATGTACGTGCGGGTGCCGGTGCCGGACGAGTACGAGTCGCCGAGGGCGACGTAGGACGCACCGGCGGCGACGGCCGGCGAGCCGAGCGCCAACGCGGCACCGAGTCCGGCGAGGGTGGTGAGGCCGGCCCCGAGGGCACGCCCGCGGCTGGTGGGGGAGGTGGAGCTGGAGGACCTGACGGACTTGCTCTTCACGACACACTCCTTTGTGGGTGGAAGGCTGATGACGCCGAGCACTGCAGAGCCATGCGAAGGGGCGCCGACCCTGGCTGGTGTGCCGCAGGTCACACGTCCCTTACCGGACAGTAGGGCGCGACGGGCGAGCCCGCGAGCCGAAGTGGACGCGCCGCCGTCGAGGCCCGCCTCGACCGGGCCGACCGCCTAGGCTGGCGGTGCACCGTGGTTCGAGGTCCGAGGGGGCCTCAGCGACAGGAGGATCGACGATGGGCTTCCCCGAGAACGTGCTGGCGAAGGGTGAGAAGGTCGAGCGCGACCTGCACCCGCACTGGCTCACGGTGGTGGTGCCGACGATCTTCGGCCTCCTGCTCGCCGCCGCCTGCATCGCCATCGCCGTCGTCACCCCCGACGACAGCACCGGCAACCGCATCCAGTGGGGCGCGATCATCGTGCTGGTGCTCGTCGCGGTCCCGGCCGTCGTCGTGCCCTACCTGCGCTGGCGCACGACGCACTACGTCATCACCTCGCACCGCGTCATGGTGCGCCGCGGCATCCTCACCAAGAACGGCAAGGACATCACGCTGTCGAAGATCACCGACGTGAGCTTCCAGCAGACCGTGCTCGACCGGCTCATCCGCTCGGGGTCGCTGCACATCGAGTCGGCGGGCGACAGCCCGGACGAGAACCTCGCGAACATCCCGCGCAGCAACGAGGTCCAGCAGCTCATCAACCGTCTGATCGACGAGGACGACCTGCGCCGCCGCCGGCACGGCAGCGGGATCGGTTACGACGAGACGGGCTACGACGAGGGCTACGGCGACGACTCCGGCTACGGCGAGGACTCCGGCTACGGCGAGGACTCCGGGCCGGGCGCCGGCCCCGACGACACGACCGTCATCCGCCAGGGGCGCCGCGATCCTCGCGACCGGCCCCGCCTGGCCGAGGAGCGCCCGCGCCGACCGCGTGACGGTGCGGGCGGCGACGACCCGGCCTGACGGCATACGCGACGGGTGTTGACCTCAACCTGGCTTGAGGTTGCACGCTCTCGGGTGTGACCCGAGACGCGACCGCCACCGAAGCCCCTCCTCAGCTCCTGTCGCGCGCCCACGCGCCGCTCGCCCTCGGCGTCGTCGCGCTCGTGACGCTCGGCGCCTTCGAGAACCGGGCCGTCTCGACGGCGCTGCCCAGCATCCTCGGTGAGCTCGACTCCCTCACCGGCTACGGCGTCGTCACGGCGGCTCCGCTGGCGTCCTACCTCGTGTCGCTCGCCGCCGCCGGGTGGTGGGCCGACCGCCGTGGTCCCGCACCGGTGCTGCGCGCCGGGATGCTCGCCTTCCTCGTCGGGATGCTCGCGACGGCGACCGCCGCGACCCTGCCCCTGCTCGTGGCCGGGCGGCTGCTCGGCGGGCTGGCCGAGGGGCTGCTCGACGTCGGGGTCATGGTGCTCGTCGCCCGGGCCCTGGACCCGCGCCTGCGCCCGCGGGTCATGGCGCTCTTCGCCGCCGCGTGGGTGCTGCCCTCGGTGCTCGGTCCTGCCGTCACCGGGGCGGTCACCGAGGCCGTCGGTTGGCGTTGGGTCTTCGCCGCCGGCCCCGTCGTGCTCGCCCCGGTCTGGGTCGCCCTGCGGCCGGCGATCGCCGCCTCCGAGCCGGCCTCCGAGCCGGCCTCCGAGCCGGCCTCCGAGACGGCCCCCGAGACGGCCCCCGAGACGGCCCCCGAGACGGCGCCCGAGGCGGCCTCGGCCGGACGGCGACCGCTGCTCAGCGTGCTGCCCTGGGCGCTCGTGGCCGCTGCTGCCCTCGTCACCCTCAGCGTCGTGGCCGACCGCCCCACCTCCGGCGCCGGCGACCAAGGCGCCACGGCCACGCTCGGCTCGGGTGCCCACCTCGTCGTCCTCGCCGCCTCGCTCCTCGCGCTCGCGCTGGCGGCGAGGCGGCTGCTGCCCGAGGGGTCGCTGCGTGCCGCCTGCGGCATCGGTGGGGTCGTTGCCCTGCGCGGACTGCTCAGCGCCGCCTTCATGGGGGTCGGTGCGTTCCTGCCGCTCGTGCTCACGGTGCTGCGGCACCACGGGCCCCTCACGGCAGGGATCAGCCTCAGCATCACGGGCGTCACGTGGTCGGCGGGCTCGGCCGTGCAGAGCCGGCTCGACGGGCGGCCCATGCTCCTGCTGCGGGTCGGGTTCGGCCTGCTCACCGCCGGTCTGGCGGCGACGAGCCTCATCGTCTGGGCCGACGCCCCCACCGCCGTCGGCCTCACGGGCTGGGCCGTGGCCGGCCTGGGCATCGGGCTGACGTCGAGCACCCTGTCGGTGCTGACCATGGGGGCGTCCGACGACACCGAGCAGGGCCACCACAACGCCGGAGGACAGATGGCCGCGTCGATGGCCAGCGCGGTCTTCCTCGCTGTCGCCGGCGGCGTCATCGCCTGGTTCGGAGCACCGTCGCGCGAGGCGTTCGGCGTCATCAGCGCCCTCGCCGTGGGGCTGGGCGTCGTCGCCATGGTCGTCACCGGGAGGGCGCGCTGCGCGGTGGACGTGGCGGTCCGGCGCGCCTGACCGCGGATCGGTCGGAGCCGCTTCTTCTGGCACGCGCCCCGGCGTGGCAAGGTCGGAGCCATGAGCCTCGAGAGCGACGACGCCACGACCGGAACCCTGAACCCGACGGCCGCCTACCGGGCAGCCCGCGACCAGCTGCTCGAGCTGCGGGGCGACCACGCGAGAGCCGTGCGCGAGTTCACCTTCCCCGACGTCGGCGACCGGTGGAACTGGGCCGTCGACTGGTTCGACGCCATCGCGCGCGGCAACGACAGGCCGGCGCTGACGATCGTCCAGGAGGACGAGTCGTCGGCGACGGTGAGCTTCGACGAGATGGCCCGCCGCTCCGACCGCGTGGCGGCGTGGCTCGCGTCGCTCGGCATCGGCCGGGGCGACTCCGTCGTGCTCATGCTCGGCAACCAGGTCGAGCTGTGGGAGACGATGCTCGCCGTCATGAAGCTCGGCGCCGTCATCGTGCCGACGACCACTGCCGTCGGCCCCGGCGACCTCTCCGACCGCATCGAGCGCGTCGCCGCGCGCGCCGTCGTGACGAACGCGTCCGAAGTGCACAAGCTCGACGACCTGCCCGGCGACTTCGTGCGGGTGGCCGTCGGCAGCGACGAGACCGGCGGCGAGCTCGAGGGCTGGCACGCGTACGCCGACGCGCACGCGGCCGACGCCGAGCCGACGCCGCACCCGGGCACCGGGCCCGACGACCGGCTGCTGCTCTACTTCACCTCGGGCACGACGAGCCGGCCCAAGCTCGTCGAGCACACGCAGCGCTCCTACCCCGTCGGCCACCTCACGACGACGTACTGGATCGGCCTGCAGCCCGGCGACGTGCACCTCAACATCAGCAGCCCCGGCTGGGCCAAGCACGCCTGGTCCTCGTTCTTCGCGCCGTGGATCGGCGAGGCGACGATCTTCGTGTACAATTACGCCCGCTTCGACGCGGCCGCTCTGCTCCGCGTCCTGCGCGAGCACCAGGTGACGTCGATGTGTGCGCCCCCGACCGTGTGGCGGATGCTCATCAAGAGCGACCTCACGGGCGGCCCCGGAGCCCTGCGCGAGGTCGCCGGCGCGGGCGAGCCGCTCAACCCGGAGGTCATCGCGCAGGTCGAGAAGGCGTGGGGCCTGACGATCCGCGACGGCTACGGCCAGACCGAGATGACACTGTCGGTGGGCAACACGCCGGGCTCGGTGGTCAAGCCCGGATCGATGGGCCGGCCGCTCCCAGGCTACCCGGTCGTCGTCGTCGACCCGGTGACGAACGAGCCTGTCACGGAGGCCGATTCGCAGGGCAACCGCGAGGGTGAGATCTGCCTCGACCTCTCGCACCGGCCCGTCCCGCTCATGACCGGCTACCAGGGCGACGAGCAGCGCAACGCCGACGCGATGGCCGGCGGTTTCTACCACACGGGCGACGTCGCCTCGGTCGACGCCGAGGGCTACATCTCCTTCGTCGGGCGCACCGACGACGTCTTCAAGGCGAGCGACTACAAGATCAGCCCGTTCGAGGTCGAGTCGGTGCTCATCGAGCACCCGGCGGTCGCCGAGGCCGCGGTCGTGCCCTCACCCGACCCGGTGCGCCTCGCGGTGCCCAAGGCGTACATCGCCCTGGCGCCCGGTCACGAGCCCGGTGAGGACGTGGCGCGCTCGATCCTCGCTCATGCCCGCGAGAAGCTCGCGCCGTGGCAGCGGGTGCGGCGCATCGAGTTCTTCGAGCTGCCCAAGACGATCTCGGGCAAGATCCGGCGCGTCGAGCTGCGCGGTCGCGAACGCGACCTCGAGGCGCTCGGCGGCAGCCAGCCCGACCTCGAGTGGCGCGACGACCAGTTCCCCGACCTCAAGGGCTGAGCGTCACGTGGTCGTCACGGCGTGATGGTCGAGGTCGACGGGGCCGACGGCTCCACCGGGATCGGCCGCAGCGTGGTCTCCTCGAGGCGGCTGCAGATGCGCTTGCCGGGTTCGGGCTGCGGCTGGCCCGGCTGCTGCGTCGTCGTCGGCGGCCGGTAGGGGTCGATGCGCGCACCGCTGACGACCTGCACGCTGTCGTACGCCGGCCGGCCCTCGAGCAGGTTGCGGAACGAGTAGCGGGTCAGCGAGGTCAGCTCGCAGGCCGTGCCGAACTGCGCGATGTCGAAGGAGTACGGCTGGCCGTTGAGCTCCTGCCCCGCGCCCTCGGAGTAGTGCGAGACGACCCCACCGCCGGTGAAGGTGCCGACCTGGATGCGGTTGCCCTCCAGGGCGGGGGTGTGGATGTGCCCGTTGACGAGGATGCGGCCGCGATCGACCTGCTCGGCGGCATACGGCTCGTGCGTGACGACGAGGTCGGGCTCGGGCTCGTCGGCCACGGCCGCGTTGTAGCGCTCCGCCGCCGGCTTCGCCTTGCCCGTGGGGTCGGCGTTGTCGTCGCCGAAGTAGCGCGGGTCGTTGAAGCCGGTGATGCGCAGGCCGTGGAACGACAGCTCGCGCAGACCGCCCGCGGCGTCCTGGAGCAGGACGACGTTGGGGATGCGCGCCATTCGCGCCAGGACGGCCCGGTCGGTCGCAGAGGACTGGTCGTGGTTCCCGCTCGTGAAGATGTACGGCACACCGAGGGACTGGATGGACCGGTAGATGCCTGCAGCGTCACCCTCCTGCACGCGCCCGAAGTTGACGAGGTCGCCGCTGTCGATGACGGCGTCGATGTCCTCCTGCTCGATGATCGTGCGCATCAGGGCGTACTGGTTGGCGCCGTGGATGTCGGAGACGAGCAGGAAACGCGCCGACGGTGGCCCCTCGACGGTGCCGGCGACGTACTTCTGCTGCAGGGCCTGCGTGACGGCGAGCAGGTTGCGGAAGTACGGCGTCACCTGGGTGGCGCGGGCCTCGACGTCGGCGAGCAGCCCGGCGTTGCGCTGCACGACGCCGAGCACGCCGCTCGTGCGGTACTCGGCGAAGCGGGCCGGCTGGTACGTCGTGGCGATGCCGGCGAACGTGCCGACCGTGGCCACGACCATCGCCGAGGCGACGAACGCGACGTGGTGGCGTCGGGTGTTGCGCTGCCGGATGTAGTGCGAGGCGAGCGCGAGGAGCACCGCGATCGCCCCGGCCCCGAGCACGAAGCGGATGCCGACGCCGGTCGCGGCCTGCCCGATCGCCGCCGAGATCTCGTCGTTC
The DNA here is from genome assembly GCA_966081555.1 of uncultured Terrabacter sp. Taxonomy (GTDB): domain Bacteria; phylum Actinomycetota; class Actinomycetes; order Actinomycetales; family Dermatophilaceae; genus Terrabacter. The sequence goes on along the minus strand of CBHRRQ010000043.1, from coordinate 4,623 downwards.
GACGGCTGCAGCGCCTTGATGTCGACGTTCGGGCGGGTGAAGAGGTTGGTGATCTCCTCGCGCACGGCCACCTGCACGTCGAGTCCGGGCGCGACGACGGGAGAGGCGAACTGCACGTCGACGTCGCCGACGATGGTGGGCGCGTGGAGCACCGGCGAGTGCCGCGGCACGGGGTCGAGCCGCAGCACGGCGCGGTACTGCGACGTCTCGGCCACGGTGGGCGCGAGGTTCGTGGCGGCGACCCCGCCGAGGTAGCAGGCTGCGAGCACGGCGAGCCACTTGAGCACGTGCGAGCCGCGGCGCAGCCAGGGGCTGTCGCCGGACAGCAGGTTCCTCACCTGTCGCACCGCTTCACCCTAACCGGACCGCGACCCGTCACCTCGAGAGCACCCGCCGTTCACGTCGGCCTGCTGCCATGGGGCCATCCCGGCGACGATGCAAGGAGGAGACGTGGGACCCGTTCGCCGCAAGGCCGTCGTCGGCGCGCTCCTCATGGCGTATGCCGTCCTGCTCGCCTTCGGGCAGCGACTCCTCGGCGGGTCGGCCGGGGTCGTCATCCTCGTGGCGAGCTTCGTGGTCGGCTTCGCCTGGCTGCTGCTGCTCGTGGCGCCCTGGGCAGCGAGGGGTCGGCGCGACCGTAGTCTGAACCGGTGAGCCTCGAGCACCGGCCGAACCGGATCATCCTCGTGCGGCACGGGGAGTCGCAGGGGAACCTCGACGACACGATCTACGAGCGGGTGCCGGATCACCGGATCAGCCTGACGGACAAGGGTTTCGAGCAGGCCCGCGCGACCGGTGAGACCCTGCGCGCCGTGCTCGACGGCGAGTCCGTCGAGGTCTACGTCTCGCCCTACGTGCGCACCCGCCAGACCCTGGAGGCGCTCGCGCTGCCGGTCGCCGAGCGCGACGTGCGGGTCGAGCCGCGCCTGCGCGAGCAGGACTGGGCCAACTTCCAGGACCCTGCCGACATCGCGGAGCAGAAGGAGCTGCGCGACCGCTACGGCCACTTCTACTACCGCTTCACGCACGGCGAGTCGGGCTCCGACGTCTACGACCGCGTCTCGTCGTTCCTCGAGTCCATGCACCGCAACTTCGAGACGCCTGCGGCACCCCGCAACGTGGTCATCGTGACGCACGGCCTCACGATGCGGCTCTTCTGCATGCGCTGGTTCCACTGGAGCGTCGAGTACTTCGAGTCGCTCGACAACCCCGCGAACGCCGAGCCGGTCGTGCTGCTGCGGCAGCCGGACTGCCGCTACAAGCTCGAGCGGCCCTTCACGCAGTGGAACACGGCGGTGGTGCCCACCGAGCGCGAGCGCTCCAGCTGGCTCTGACGCAACCCGCCGGACGGCATACGCCCTAGAGGTACTGGCCCGTCGGGCCGACCTCGCCCTGGTGCTGCTCGGGGTGGGCGCCGGGCGGCGTGCCGTAGGAGGCACCGGGGCCGGGAGGGAGGGCCCGCATCTGCTGCAGCTGCTGCTGGGCGGCCATCTGCTGCGCGACGAGCGCCGTCTGGATGCCGTGGAAGAGGCCCTCGAGCCAGCCGACGAGCTGGGCCTGGGCGATGCGCAGCTCGGCGTCACTCGGCTCCTCGCTGCGGAAGGGCAGGGCGATGCGATCGAGCTCCTCGACGAGCTCGGGGGCCAGACCGTCCTTGAGCTCCTCGAGCGAGCGGTGGTGGATGTCGGCGAGACGACGACGCCCGGCCTCGTCGAGCGGCGCGTTGCGCACCTCCTCGAGCAGCTGCTTGATCATCGACCCGATACGCATGACCTTCGCGGGCTCCTCGACGAGGTCGGCCGGGTTGGTGCGCTCGCGCGGCTCGTCGGGGTCGCGGTGCTCGCCGCGGTCGCGGGAACGGCCGTCGGGGTCGCGCTCGTCGGCGCCCGTGCCGTCGGTCAGCGGCGACGCGACGCCCATGCCGTCAGGCGTCACGACGACGATGCGCGGGTCGCTGCCCGAGCTGCTCGCCTGGTCTTCGTTGCCCTGCCGGCTCGCGTCGTCACTCATGCGCCCCATCCTGCCTCACGTGGCCGGGCAAGGGGTCGGGGCCCGTGCGTCCCCCGTCAGGTCGCACGGGCCCTGCACGCGGCCGTCAGCGGCTACCCGCCGTCGCGAACCACGGGTGGTGCAGGTCGTGGTACCGCACGTCGCTCATGGCCTTGTCCATGTCGGCCATCTGCTCCATCATCTCGGGCGGCATGGCCTTCTTCTCGCCCTCACGGGCCTCGGCCTCGGTGCGGAACGCCATCGTCTGGGTGAACCAGCCGTCCTTGTCGACCGCGATCGTGCCGCCGAGGATGTCGGGCCGCTCGGTGTGGAGCGTGTCCATCGGCATGTCGCGCATCATGCGGAACTTCTCCTGGTCGCTGATGCGGCCCTGGATGACCTGGACGAACTGCGCGTCGTCGGAGCCGCCGTCGAGCATCATCGTCACGTCGTCGCAGTCGTGGAAGGTGACGCCGCCGTCGAAGCACTGCTCCGTCTCGGCCCACCAGGCGCCCTGCTCCGGGCGCTCGCTGTTGCGCATCGCCGACTCGCGCGAGTCGAAGCGCACCACGCCGATGAACTCGTTGTCGTCGTCGATGCCGTAGGTGCCGCCGAGCCAGCCCTCGGCGCCCGGCTCGAGCTCGTCGCGCCAGGCGTCCATGCGGGCGTGGAGCCGGTCCGCGTCGTGGGTCTTGCCCTGAATCACTTGGATGAACACTGCAGGTGCCTCCCGGAACTCGTGTGGTGGGAGGGCCGCTTCGTGGCGAAGTGGTCCACCTGTCGACGGTACGCCGGTGGTGCCGCGGGCGACACGGGACGAGTCGGACACGGCCGGATCGTCCCGCGGCGCAGGGGTGCTCAGGTGGTCAGGAGGATCTTGCCGATGTGGCCCGAGGCCTCCATCTCGCGGTGCGCCTCGGCGGCGTGCTCGAGCGGGTGGCGCGAGTGGATGATCGGGCGCACGTCGCCCGACTCGACGAGCGGCCACACGTGCTCGCGCACGGCGGCCACGATGGCGGCCTTCTCGGTGGCCGGGCGGGCACGTAGCGACGTCGCGATGACGGCGCCGCGCTTGGCGAGGAGCATCCCCATGTCGAGCTCGCCCCGTCTGCCGCCCATGAGGCCGATGGTGACGAGCCGGCCGTTCGTGGCGAGCGCCTCGACGTTGCGGCCGAGGTACTTCGCGCCCATGTTGTCGAGGATCACGTCGGCGCCGTGGCCCTTGGTCAGCTCGCGCAGGCGCTCGACGAAGTCCTCCTCCTTGTAGTTGACGAGGAACTCCGCGCCGAGGTCGCGGCACGCGTCGAGCTTCTCCTGGCTGCCGGCCGTCACGGCGACGTGGGCGCCGACGGCCTTGGCCAGCTGGATCGCCATGGTGCCGATGCCCGAGCTGCCACCGTGGACGAGCAGCACCTGGCCGGGCTGGATGTTCGCGACGAGGAAGACGTTGGACCACACCGTGGCGGCCACTTCGGGCAGGCCCGCCGCGTCGACGAGGTCGACGCCGCGGGGCACCGGGAGCACCTGCTCGGCGGGCACGGCGACCTTCTCGGCGTAGCCGCCACCCTCGAGGAGCGCGCACACCTCGTCGCCGACGTGCCACTGCTCGACGCCCTCGCCGACGGCGGCGATGCGGCCGCTCACCTCGAGGCCCGGGTACTCCGACGTGCCGGGCGGCGGCGGGTAGTGCCCGAGGCGCTGCATGACGTCGGCGCGGTTGACGCCCGCCGCCACGACGTCGATGAGCACCTGACCGGCCGCTGCCTCGGGGTCGGGCACCTCGTCGAGGACGAGGCTGTCGGCGTCTCCGGGCTCAGGGATCGTGATCGCGCGCATGCCCCGAGCCTATTGACCGGCCGACCGGCGCCGCACCGCGACCGCCCCGTCGGCGGCCCGCTCGACGTCCCACACGTGCCCGGCACCTCGCACGACCCCACCGGGCCCGAGCACCGTGTCCTCGTCGATGGCGACACCCCGCGGTGCGAGGCCCTCCTGCACCACGGCGACGAGCCGCGACAGGTTGCCCCACTGCGCCGCGTGCACGTCGACCGCCCCCTCGACGAGGCCGATGCCCTCGACCACGGTCAGCGGGTCGAGCTCCTCGTTGCTGTCCTCGGGGCAGACCGGTCGCCCGTCCACCCGCCACCCGCCGATGACGGCGTGCGTGCCGGCGACGGCGGCACCTGCGGAGAAGCCGGCATACGGCAGGCCCGCGTGGACGCGCGTGCTGATCTCGGCGTACGTGGGCGAGAGGGACGCGTGGTACTCGGGTGTCGGTCCGCCGCCGACGAAGAGGCCGTCGACGCCCTCGAGGGCCGACGCGTCGAACGGCGACCCTTCCTCGACCCGCGCGATCTCCAGCTCGTGGCCGCCGACGAGCCCGAGCGCGCGCCGGTAGCGCTCGTGGTACTCGAGCGACTCGGGGTCGGTGCCCATGACGACGAGGAGGATGCGCGGCGGCCGGCCGGCTCGGCGGGCGGCCGCGTCGACGAAGCCGCCGTAGACGTCACGGGCGCGCTCGTCGTCCCAGCCGCCGCCGACGAGGAAGAGGTCCATCCCTGCACCCTAGGCAAAGACCGGGCGACGGGTCGGGCAAAGGACGCGGATCAGCGCCGGGCCGTCACCGCGCTGGGG